>CAZMXI010000010.1:0-44845 GCA_964570205.1 uncultured Tepidisphaeraceae bacterium | reverse complement strand
GACCGCTACGAGATACGCGTCGGCGGCAGCAAGTCGTTCGAGGAAACCGCCAGCCGGCTGGCGCTCCTGAACGTCACTACGCAGGCGGCGTTCAGCGAACTGGCCAGCGCATGGCGCGAGCGAAGGTTGTGCGATGACCTGCCCGCATTCATCCAGACCAAGGAACAGGACATGCCGGCCGACGTCCGCGGGAAGATCCTGAAGTACGTCAGCCAGTCCAAGACCGGCCTGTTCGACTCGCACCCCTCCGACTCAGCGCGCATCGCCGCCGCCCGGGCCGAGGCCGCCCCCGGCATCATCACTGTGGAAGCCCCCGCGACGGTGCTGTTCAAGGATTACTTCACGCTTGCCCGCCGCACGACGCTGGCTTTCTACCAGGATCGCCGCGGCCCGGAGTTTTCGGCCGATCATCTTGTCGCGACCGAGTCCATGGTCGCCCACCGCGGCCAGGCCAAGGCCGACTTCGAGGCCGCCTCGCGGTTCTTCCAGGGCCTGCTGGATCCGGTGCGTCCGGTCTTCGGCGACCGCATCAGCAGCGCCATTGATCCCGACATCGCCGCCGAGAAGATTCTGTCAGCGCGATCCGTGCTCATGGAACACGCCGGATCCGCCCGCGCCGCCGCCGCGGTCTTCGACAAGGCCGACAACCGCCTGGCCAGCATCGCCCGGGTGCGCGCCCTTCATCAGGCCGGCTTCACGACGGTCAAGGCGGCCGATTTCGAGCTTCCGAGCGCCGATCCGGCAGCCATCCGGCAGCTTCAGGCCGAAGCGCAGTCACAGGCCGAGGCCTCGCGCAAGGCGCTGGACAAGCTGCTCGACATCACCATCAGGCGGCTGCACCTGGCGCTGGCCATCGAGACATCAGCGCAGACCAAGCCTCCGGTTGTTGCCGAGTTGGGTGCCGATCCTATGGATGAGCCGCACGATGGTTACGACCTTCGCGATGAGGCCGCCCCAGGCTCCGGCGACCGCCTGCTGGATGCGCTGAACGCCCTGCGCTGCGCTGCCGGCGGGGTGGAACGCCTGCGGCAGGCCTTCTTCGAGTATGGCGCGCTGCTGGCGCAGATCAAGCCGGAGAAGAATCCCGAATTGCTCATCCAGACGGTCATGGCGGGCGCAAGGCGGATGGCGGCATGCCTCATGGAGTTATTCAACGCGCTTCGCGGCACACCGTATCCGTATGAGCATTCGGAGAAAGGCGCGAGCATCGGGCGATTCGCGCTGCCCAACGTGCCATCCTCAGAGGACATCGGCCCGCTCTATGGCGCTGCCGAGGAGGCGCTGAATGCGGTTTACAGCCTTTACATGCGACTGATGTCCGATCTGGCCCACCGCGCTGAACGCGCTGAGCAGGCGATCGGCCTGGAGCCGCTGCCGAGCGTGCCAGAGCTTGAAGGCGCTTAGCGGCAATGCGCAGCAGCCCCCCCCGCCATCGCCGGGCAACGGCCTTGCCGTTCATCGGTAGCGCAGGTTGATGAAATCCGCTCGATTCCTCCTCGCGGCTCTGGCCGTTGTTGCGTGCGGTTCCGGCCCATCTTATGCCCAGTTCAAGGATGCCCCGCACCCGTTCATCCTCTGGACGGCCGATGAGGCGGCCGCCATCCGCAAGCGCATCGAGACCGAGCCGTGGGCCGGGCGTCAGTACGAGAAGATGCTCGCGGAACGCGGTGTCGGGCAGACCTTCCGCAACCTACTCTGCTATCAGGTGATGGGCGACCAGAAGGTCGGCGAGCAGGAAAAGCAGTACCTGCTCAGGATCGTCGGCACGCACCCGCGCAACTACGAGAAGAAGCTCGACCAGGGCGGCCGGCATTACGACTGCTATCTCGACGTGCTGCGCTACGATGTCCTCTACGACCGCCTCTCGCCGGAGGAGCGAGGGCGGATCGAGCAGACCTTCCGCTCCTACATCGCCTATCACGCCGAAGACAGGATGCGCTACACGCGCACAAGCTGGCTGCCCAACATGCAGTGGCCCCGGCCGTTCACCTACCACATGATGGCCCTGGTCATGAAGGACCAGGCGCTCATCCGCCAGATGTTCGCGGGCAAGGCCGGATTCAAATTCTACTTCGATGACTACATCGCCGACGGCTGCTTCTACATGGAAGAATTCGGCAAGCAGTACTCGATGATCGGCGAGATGCTGCTCTGGTGCCGCGGGCTCCAGCGCCTGGGGCTGGATGAGATGGGCTATGGCTATGTCGGCAAGGGTGGGGCGACCATGCGCAAGTACCTGGAATCCATTCCCCGTGTCGGCTATCCCCGCATGGACCTCGGCGCCGGCCGGGCACATTACCCCAAGGTCACGATGGGCGACGCCAAGGGCTCGGGCATCCAGGGCGGGCCGCCATACCTTTTCCAGCACTCGTTCGTCGATGGCTATCTGCCCAATGGCAGCGGCGGCAACAAGCCGTGGATGGCCGCCAACATGAACGGCCGGGACCACCAGAACACGAAGGTCGACAAGATGCTCGCCCCGCTCTGGTTCGAGATCGCCCATGCCCAGTGGCCGGATGCCGGATTTGACTATTTCCTGGCCCAGATGCGCGGCCCCGATGAGGACAGGTACTATCCATCGCTCTTCTTCGGCCTGTCGCCGATCGACCCAACCGCGGTCAAAGCACCGCCCGCTCCAAGCTACCTCGCCCGCGAGCGCGGCTTTGCCATGCTGCGCTGGAATGAAGCCCCCGCCTACTGGGAAAGCGAAGACCCCGCCGTGGCGTTCCAGCTCGCCACCTATTACGTCCATTACGTTCACGATGCGTTCTCGATCCTCGGCCTCTACGCCTTCAACCGGCCCATTTACTTCAACCGAGGCATCTCCAACGGCTACGCCGGCGGCTGCATCTGGACTGACAGCACACGGGGACACTGCGGCGTTCTGGTCGACAACCTCCAATGGCAGCTCAATGAGCAGGATCCGAAGAAGGACCACCCCCACTGGCCCAACCCCATCGGCGAAGTGCCCACGCGGTTTTCGGCCGACCATCTAGTCAAGTTCGTCATCGCACGCGGCAAGCCGGCCAGGGACAAAGCCGCCATCGATGATGGCCAGCCCCTCGCCGAGCGCACGCTTTCCACAGAATCGCGGGAGGCCTCCCGTGAGATCTTCCCCGGCGTCGATATGACCCGCGCGCTCTTCCTGACCGGGGAGTATCTCTTCGACGTCTACCAACTCACCAGCGACAAGCCTCATGAATACCACTGGCAGGTCCACGCCCTGGGCGCTGCCTATCCGGACGCGCCCGCCGATTGGCGGGCCACCGGCGAACTGGATGGCAAGCTGTATGACCAGACCAATCGTGCTGTTGCCGCGCGCCTGGCCGACCCCATCGAACGCGATCGCTATCGGCTCAGGCGAGTCCACAAGCTCGACGCCAACAACAGTGCGTGGTCGCTGACCACCCTGCAGACCTGCGCCCTCGAGGATGTCTCCCAGAGCATACTCGGCCGGCAGTGGTACGACCGCAAGATCGGCGTGCGCGTCAGCATGCTCGGTGAAGACGGCACGCGCGTGTACTACGGCGACACGCCGGTTGTGCGCTCCGCGGCCGGACTGGAAAAGAGCAAGAGCGAGAAGTCCGACGCCGCCAACGAGGTCGGCGGCGTGACCATTCTCGTCGCCCGCAACAAGGCCAATACCACGTTCGTCGCCCTGCACGAGCCCTTCAAAGCCGGCCGCCATCGCGTCACCGGATTCCGGCGCATCGAGCAGACCGATCGTGCGGTCGCCGTCGCCGTCATCGGCGCTGACGGCATCAACGATCGCGTCATGGCCTGCCTGGGCGATGGCCATGACCAGCCGACCACCCTTACCGACGGCATTGAGACATTCACCTTCGCCGATCATGCCTACCTGCGCATCGGCAACGACCAGATCCACGCCACCGGCGACCTCCGCAGCGTGAAGCTCAAGGTCAACGGCGACCCGAAGCTCATCCTCAATGGCCAACAGGCGCCCGCGACCATCTCCGGCGGAATGATGCTGTACAACCCGTAGCCGACAGCCATCGGTTCCCCCGCGTCGCTCATGCCAGTAGGATGTTCCTGTCTGCGATGAGCGCCTCGCCGGACCACATCATCCGCATCGCCTGCTGCACCGACACCCACGGCCACCGGCCGGGCGATGTCGATGAGGCCGGTCTTGCCGCATGGCTCCATGGCGGCGATGTCTGTCACGCCGGCGGCAGCATCGGCCTGGAATCCATGCAGATATGGGCCCGGTCCCGCTCCGTCCCGCTCTACGCCGTCCGAGGCAATCACGATGTCAGCCCCGCCAGCCGCTGGTTCACTCACTGCAACGACATCACCGGCCAGATGGTCCCCCTGGCCGACAGCCTCTGGCTTGCCGGCATCGGCTGGACCGGCGATCGCTACTACGACCTGCCGGCCGAGGCCGACCTCGAAGTCGAATGCAACCGCATCCGGCGCGCGGTCCACCTCTTGCCCGCCGGCCACCACTTCATCCTGCTGACTCATTACCCCCCCCACCTGCCCGAGCTTGCCCAGCGCCACAGCACGCCGGCAGGGTGGATGTTCCGGTGCATCCGTGCTCTGATTGACCAGCTCCATCCGATTGCCGTCGTCCAGGGCCACCTCCACGAATGGGCCGGCGAATCGCACACCCTTGCCTGGCAGCATTGCCGGTGCCTCATCGTCAATCCGGGCCGACAAGGCGCCACCCTCGCGATCGACCTCCAATCCGCCACCGCCTCCTGTCTGCCGAACCACCTGGACGGCGGTTAGCTCCCCCGTCAGAAGGCGTTGATCCAGTATGGACTCGACGAGTTACCCCGTGCAACGGACCCGATCTCATCAGTCCTGATGTTGCCAAGCCATGCATGGGTGACCCTGGCCCAAGTGGCCTCGGCTCCGATTTGACATCATCGGCGGCCACCGATAGGTTGGCTCGGCTTATCCGGACACACGCGGTACGGCTTCCCGCCGGGACACAATCCGGCCGACGCCGCGCCGCCAACCAGAGGATCCGATTCATGCCCAGTTTCAAAGATGTCATCCCCCCGACTGCCGGCCAGGCCATCACCATCAGCCACGGCAAGCTGCACGTGCCCGATCAGCCGGTCATTCCCTTTATCGAAGGTGATGGCACTGGCCCGGACATCTGGCGCGCCAGCGTCCGGGTTTTCGATGCGGCCGTCTCGAAGGCCTACGGCGGCAAGCGCAAGATAGCCTGGATGGAGGTTTTTGCCGGGGAGAAAGCGTACTTCAAGTTCAACAACTGGCTCCCCGACGACACCGTCGAGGCCTTCAAGCATTACCTCGTCGGCATCAAGGGCCCGCTGACGACGCCGATCGGCGGGGGCATTCGCTCGCTGAACGTCGCCCTTCGGCAGATGCTGGACCTGTACGTATGCCTTCGGCCGGTGCGCTATTTCCAGGGCGTTCCTTCGCCGGTCAAGCATCCCGAGAAAGTCGATATGGTGATCTTCCGGGAGAATACCGAGGACATCTACGCGGGCATCGAATACCCCGCCAACAGCCCTGAATCGCAACGGATGCTGGACCTGCTGGCCAAGGAATTCCCAAAGGACTTCCGCAAGATACGCTTCGGGACCAAAGATGCCGTGCAGAACTGGAACGACGCGATCGGGGCGCAGGAAGAGGCGATGGTGCAGGTGGGCATCGGCATCAAGCCCATGAGCCGCTTCGGCTCCGAGCGGCTGATCCGGGCGGCCATCCAGTACGCCATCGACCACAAGCGCCGCAGCGTGACGTTCGTCCACAAGGGAAACATCATGAAGTTCACCGAAGGCGCGTTCCGCGAGTGGGGCTATGCGCTGGCCAAACGGGAATTCAACGCCTGCCAGCAGGATGACGGCTGGATGACGATCAACGGGAGCATTCAGGTGAAGGATGCGATCGCGGACATCGCGCTTCAGCAGGTGCTGACGCGACCGGGGGAGTTTGATGTGATCGCCACGCCCAACCTGAACGGAGATTACCTGTCGGACGCCCTGGCCGCGCAGGTTGGTGGCATTGGCATTGCCCCGGGCGGCAACATCAACTATGTGACCGGCCACGCGGTGTTCGAGGCGACGCACGGCACCGCGCCGCGCTACGCCAACCAGGACAAGGTCAATCCGGGCAGCGTCGTGCTCTCAGGCGTCATGATGCTGCAATACATGGGGTGGCGGGAGGCCGCGCAACTCATCAACGCCGGGCTGGAGCGAGCCATCCAGAACCGGACGGTGACGTATGACTTCGCCCGGCTGATGGAAGGCGCCAAGGAAGTCCGGTGCAGCGAGTTTGCGACGGAAGTCATCAACAACATGTGAGCCGCCGGATCCCAACGCCGGCGCGCGATTGACGCATGGGCCGGATGGGCGATAATCATGAAACGCCTCTTTCAGGAGAAAACCGCATGAGGATGGCAATCTGCTCGATGCTGGCCATGGGCCTGCTGATGGGATGCGCCGCGAATGATGACAACCAGGCCAAGTCGCCCAAGCCCGGCAAGGGAGGCTTCTACAGCCTGTTCGACGGCAAGAGTCTCGACGGCTGGAAGGCGAGCGAAACGCCGAACGTGTTCAAAGTGGAGGACGGCGCCATCATCGTGAACGGCCCGCGGTCGCACCTCTTCTACGTCGGCCCGGTGCACAACCACGATTTCAAGGATTTTCACTTGAAATGCGAAGTGAAGACCTGGCCCAAGGCCAACAGCGGCATCTACTTCCACACCGATTACCAGGAAACCGACTGGCCCGCCAAGGGTTACGAGTGCCAGGTGAACGCGACGCACAGCGACTGGCGGAAGACGGGCAGCCTTTATGCGGTGCAGGATGTTCGCGAGGCGCCGCACCAGGATGGCGAGTGGTTCCCGTATGAGGTGATCGTGAAGGGAAACAAGATCACGATCATCGTGAACGGCAAGACGACGGTCGAGTTCACGCAGGGCCCCGACTATAAGCCGCCGCAGGGCATGGACGGCCGCCTCCTGTCGCACGGCACGTTTGCCCTCCAGGGCCACGATCCCGAAAGCAAGGCCGCGTTCAGGAACATCCAGGTCAAGCCGCTGGATTGACGCGGGAACCTGCAAAACCAGACGTACGCAAAGCCCAGGGAATGCTCCCTGGGCTTTGGCGTTCTCTCTCATACGACACGGGAATCGGACTGCCGGATGGCCGCGAACACGGGCGTTGGGCGGCATTACGGGGCCGGGGGCGCAGCCAGGAGCTTCTCGGCGGCGGCGATGAGCTTGTCGAGTTTGACGGGCTTGGTGAAATACTCGCTGACGCCGAGGCTCTCGGCGTACATCTGGTGCCGCTTGCCGGGGTTGCCCGTGATCATGATCACAAAGGGCTTGTCCTTGCGGGTCTTGCGCGCTTTGACCTTCTCCAGGACGAGAAAGCCGCTGCGACCGGGAAGCATCATGTCCAACACGATGACATCGGGTTGATTCCTCTCGGCGAGTTCGACCGCCTTGTTGCCGTTGTTGGCGACATCGATCGTCGCCCCCGTGGGCTCGAATGCCGCCTGCATGCTGGTGAGAATATCCGGATCGTCATCGACGAGCAGAATCCGTTTGCCTTCCAATGCCATGGCCATAACACAACCTCCGCGCTGCCCCGAAAACGCATGGATAAGACGTACTTTCCACTCGGAATACTACCTGAAGCACGCCGAAATTTCCTGCCGCCCCGCTCTCACGCTCAAGAAAATAAGTGTCGAGCGGGCTGTGGGAAAAGTCAAGGCCGAGCGGGGAAGCGTCCGATAACAAGGAAGACGAGCTCACCGGCTGATGCCGCGCACAGCGGCCATCGGCGGCGGGCGTGGCCAAGAGGCAGGCGGAGCATGTCAACGGCAGGTTCACCGATTGTCGTGTTGGATTCCGGGCTTGGGGGCCTGACGGTGGCCCGGGCCATCCGCCGTGCGTTGCCGCAGGAGGATGTGCTGTACTTTGGCGATACGGCGCGGGTGCCCTACGGATCGAAGTCGGCCGCCACGGTGACGATGTTCGTCCGGCAGATCATCTCATACCTGCTGCCCTACCAGCCCAAGCATGTGGCGATCGCCTGTAACACGGCAACGGCACTGGCGCTGCCGGCGTTGCGGGGGGCGTTTCCGGAACTGTCCATCAGCGGCGTCATCGAGCCCGGAGCCCGGGCGGCGGTGGAGGCGGCCGGGGCCAAAGAGCAACCGGTGATCGGCGTGATCGGCACAGAAGCGACCATACGGTCCAAGGCGTACGAGCGCGCCATCGCGCACCGGCGCCAGCGAGCGCGGATGGTAGCGCGAGCGACGCCTCTGCTAGTACCGATCATTGAGGAGGGTCGTGACACGGCCGACCCGCTGGTTCGGCTGGCGGTCGAGCAGTACCTGACGCCACTGGTCAGGGAGGGGATCGACGTGTTGGTCCTCGGGTGCACGCATTACCCGATCTACAAGCGGTTGTTCACCGAGGTGGTTGGTGTTGGGGTGGCCGTGATTGACTCCGCGGACAAATGCGCTGAAGATGTGTCGCGCCGGCTCCGCCAGAGCGGGCTGTTGCGCAGCGACCGGCCGGGCGGAGGCACTTTGCGGTGCTTCGTGACGGACCAGTCGCCGCGCTTCGCATCGCTGGCCGAACGCTTCCTGGGGCTGCATGTGTCGTTGCCCACGTGGGTGTCGACCGATGAACTGCACGCCCTGGTCGGGCCGGCCGACGGGATCAGCCTTCGCTCGGCGGTTTAGGGCGCTGGCGCGGAACAACGCAGGTCCTACATTCATGAATCATCCAGGCCAGATAATTCGGCTGGTGAGCGCTTTGCTGCTCGGCGCGGTCGTGCTCAGCGGCGGGTGCAGCAGCTACGACAAGGAGGAAGATGATCGCTGGAGCGCCGACCGGTGGAAGGAAGCGCTGGTCGAAGACCGGCAGCGCGCCAAGACCGAGGATGATCGCGAGGCTTTCAGCGCGGCGTGGCCTTTGCAAAAGGCGGCGGACGGCATAGGCGATTTCTTCTCGCGGGCGTGGAATCTGCTGACCGGCCACACGCCGTTTGACGCGGCCAAGGCGATGATCGATCCGAACTCTGCCGACCGGCGGCGCGAGGCGGTTGTATACTTCGCCGACCGTGAATACGGGCGCAAAGCCCCCTATGTCGACTACTACGCGGAAATGGCGCGATCGGACCTTGACCCCACGGTGAAGGCGATGGCGATCCGCGCCCTGAATCGGGCCAGGGCCAGACAACATTCGCAGATCTACATCCCGTCCCTGAAAGACACGAATGAGCAGGTTCGGCTGGAGGCGGTTAAGGCGCTGGCGAACATGCCGGATGACGCTGCGGCCGATGCGCTGGTGAGAGTGCTCAACAACGTCGAGGAAAGCACGGATGTGCGGGTGGCGGCTGCGGATGCACTGCGGGGATACAAGAATGTTCAGGTTGCCCAGGCGCTGGCGCGGGCCCTGATGGATCGGCAGTTCGGCGTGGCGTGGCAGGCCCGCAAGAGCCTGAAGCTGATGACCGGCAAGGATTACCGGTATGACCAGGCGGGCTGGCTGACCTACCTGAGCGGCGCCGAGAAGCCGTTTGGCTGAACCGTGGATCGACGGACGCGAGGATGCGCGGGCGCGATCAAGGCGCGCGTACCCGATGCGCTCCGGATCGCGCCTCATGTGCCGCTATGCGTGCATTGATGTACAACCAGGGGCTGAGCTTCAACCCGCGGCAGGCGGAGCCGGCCGACGTGGAGGGGGATACGCTCATTCGCGTCCGCTGGGCGGGTATCTGCTCGACGGATCTGGAGATCACACAGGGGTACATGGCCTATCGAGGGATCCTCGGGCATGAATTCGTCGGACAGGTCGTCCAATCGCCGGACAAGCGCCTGGTCGGCCAGCGCGTGGTGGGCGAGATCAACATCGTCTGCGGCCGCTGCGATCTGTGTCTCGCGGGCCTGTCCAGCCATTGCCGCAAGCGGTCGGTCATGGGTATCCAAGGCCACAACGGCGTTTTCGCCGATTTCGTGCGGTTGCCGGCCGCCAACCTCCACATCGTGCCCGACACCATCGACGATGACCAGGCGGTGTTCATCGAGCCGTTGGCTGCGGCGATCCAGGTGCTGAAGCAGATCAAGCTGGACGGACGCAAATGGGTGACCGTACTGGGGGACGGCCGGCTCGGCCTCCTGGTGGCGCAGGTGCTCCAGCAGGCGGATGTGCCGGTGCGCGTGATCGGGCGGCATGCGTCTAAGCTCGCGCTGTGCGAGAAATGGTCGATCCGGTCGCGGCCGCTGGCGGATATCGTGCCGCGCCACGATCAGGATGTGGTGGTGGATTGCACCGGCTCGGCCTCAGGGTTCGAACTGGCGATGCAGATGGTCCGGCCGCGCGGGTCGATCGTGCTGAAGAGCACGGCGGCCGCCGGGAAGGCGCTGAACCTGGCGCCGCTGGTCATCGACGAGATCACAGTCATCGGATCGCGGTGCGGACCGTTCCGGGAGGCGATCCGGGCGCTGGCTGCCAAGCAGATCGATGTGGTGAGCCTGATTCACCGTCGCATGCGAATCGAACAGGGTGTCGAGGCGATGGAACTGGCCGGCCGGCCGGATGTGCTGAAGGTGCTGTTGACGTTGGAATAGCAGGAGCAGGGCTTCAAGCCACGATTCGAGGATGCCCATGGCCAAAGACCTCGCGATAGTGCTGAACAACGGGTCGCTGAACTCGGCGGTGGCGACGGCGTTGGCCGGGCAGAAGCACCGGGTCGTTCTAGTCCACGCTGACGGGAACAGCGCTGTGAACTCGCGGGGCCGGGCAGCGTTCGAACAGCAGGCGAATCACTTCAAGCCATACCGTTGGCATATGCTGCCGATGCCCTACCTGGCGAACCTGCAGGGCACTGAGAACACGGCCGCCCAGATGGCCGACCCGCGCCAGGGAGCGCCGCTGGGTCCGAGGCTGTTGAACCTCCTGCCGATTATGGGCGCGGGGGCCGCGTTCGCGGCCAGTTACCAGGCGGCGGCGATCTACCTGGGGTTGCGGGTGGGTGGTGGCGCGGACGACCTTGCGCAGGCGACGGAATTCATCCAGGTATTCAATGAACTGGTGCAGCTTGCCTGCGGACAGAAGGAGCTGGAGGTGGTGGCTCCGCTGCTGGAGCTGGAAGCGTGGCAGGTGGTGGAGCTGGGCTTTCAGGTGAACGCCCCGCTGGAACTGGGCTGGTCGTGCGCGGAGGATGGCCCTGTGCCTTGCGGCGCATGCCGGGGGTGCAGACATCGCGAAGCGGCCTTTATCCAGGCGGCGAAGCCGGACCCGCTGCGGACGGCGCGAAAGAATCCATGATGAACTACTTGTTGGTAGCAGGGAGACTCTCGGCCTTATAGCGTATGCCAACCAGCTCGCCGGGCCTCAACACCGGTCGCAGCGAATCAGGCATCGCAATCAGCACCGGAACGCCCCACTCGGGCCGCATGGGGTCCCGAAGCTGATGGGAAGGCACGGACTCGACCTGCGGGCCCACGCGCTGGATGAAGCTGTCGGTCGACTTGATGTTCTGGTTGCGGGGGCGCAGCTCGACCGTCAGGTTCTCGATGGGCCTGAGGCCCTGATCCTGCCGCACATAGGTGACGATGTAGCGCCCCTCCTCGCTGGCGATGGTGACGATGGGGTCGCCGGCGCGAACAACCTGGCCCGGAATGCGGTGAACGGCAACGATACGCCCTGCGATGGGGGCTTTCACTTCGAGCTGTGCGTGTTCGAGTTTGAGCTGCTCAAACGCCGCGATCTGCTTGTCAATGGCCGCAACGAACGGTGCGAGCTGCCGGCTGAGATCGGCGGCGATCGGCTGATGGGCTTCTGCGCGTTTGCGCGCCTTGGCGAGCTGATCCTCGGCTTCGGTGAGGGCTTTTTCGGCGCCCAGAATGCGCTTGGTGAGCACGTCATGGCGCAATTGCGCCTCCAGTCGTTCGAGACTGGAGCTGGCGGCGCCGGTGGACGTGATTGCCTCAAGGATGGCCTTCTGCTGCCTCAGGTCGATCTGGTCGGTCTCCAGAAGGGCGCGGCGGTCGAGCATGTTCAGGCGGATCATCTCGATCTGAACGGCGAGGCGGCGGGCCTCCGCCAGGTAATCGTGCTCTCGCACCTGCTGGTCGATCTTGAGCTGATCCTCCTGGGCGGCCAAGTCCAGGCGCAGCCGGTCGACTTCCGCCTGCATGACTCGCAGGGCGGCCTGAAGCGGCTGCGGATCGAGCAGCGCGATGGTCTGCCCCTGGCCGATCTCGCTTTCGTACTGCCTCCACCGCAATGCCGGGGGAAGCGGGACGATGACGCCGTCGCGCTGGCAGTAGGCGACGCTCTGAATGGCGGCGACCTCGCCCCAGGTGTCAACCGTGGCGGTCCGCCGACTCCAGATCCAGCCGGTCAGCAGCACGCAGCATCCAAGCGACAGCACCGGGATGAGCTGGTAACGGATCCTCCGCCACTGCTGCCTCAACGGGGTGCGGATTTTTGGGAGGTCCTGCAAGGCTTATATCTCCGATTCGTCTTCCCTGTGGTACAGGCTCACCCGAACGATGCCCGGGGTCGCCTGGAGCTCCGAGACGAGCTCCCTGCTGCGGGATGGATCTCGCAGTTGCAGCCGATACGACAGATCCTGGTTGCGCTCGTCCAGCTCCCGCTGGCTGGCAAGCTGCGCCCGGACGCTATGACGCTTGAGCACGTTGCGCAAGGCGTCGTTGGAACCGCTCTCGGCGTTCCATTGAAGGCTCAGAATCACATCGTATCGG
This sequence comes from uncultured Tepidisphaeraceae bacterium, assembly GCA_964570205.1. GTDB lineage: Bacteria > Planctomycetota > Phycisphaerae > Tepidisphaerales > Tepidisphaeraceae > CAZMXI01. The sequence goes on along the minus strand of CAZMXI010000010.1, from coordinate 32,119 downwards.
TGTCGCCCGCCGAAGCTGGTGAACCGCACGTAGAGAAACACCGCGCTGATCGCCAGGCACCCCGCCAGCGCGGTTCCGAACCGCATCGTGCCCACCGCCATGCCCTCGACGATCGCCCACAGGATGAACGAGGTGTCGCGCGTGTCCTTAAGCACATTGCGGAAGCGAACGATCGCGATCACCGCGAACAGGCCGAACGCGATGAGGATGTTGCCTGCCATGAGGATCATCACCATGGCGACGATCACCGGCAGCACCAGCAGCGAGGCCGTGAACATCTGCGAATACGAGAGCCCCGTGTGGGTCCACATGTACACCCAGGCGATCACGTGCCCGACGCAGAAGGCCAGAAGGAAAATCAGCAGCGCGGTATCCGGCGAACCCATCGCCGAGCCGTCGCCGTGGAAAAGCATGTCTACCAGGTCGAAGTTCATGGGACGTTTTGTACCTCGTGGCGATGGGCGCCGGGAAGCAGCGGCCTCAGCATCTGGACGCAGTGGACGTACTTGGCACAACTGGTCCGCTGAAGGTTGAAGACCCGCACCAGGTTCCGCATCCACACCGGAAACCGATCGGTGAACTTCAACTCGAGAATGACGCCGCCGATGGCCGGCTCGGCCGCCTCCTTCGTCTGGCGGCAAACGAATTGCCGTCGCCAGGGCATGCCGTGCAGGTGCCGGTCAAACGTCAGACGCACGCTGTTGTTCTCGGTCGTGACCCAGGCCTCGCGGATGTACGACACGATGCACTGCCCCTGCGCGTTGAGCGTATTGCGCATTTCGCAGAACTGTTGCAGCGCATCCCATCCCTTGGCGTCGTCCGGGTTGAACAGCGCCGAGCGTTCCGGCCAATAACCGTCCAGCAGGGCCAGCACCTGCTCCCGGTGGACCGGCGCTCGCCGTTTGAGAATGGCGTCGTTCACCCGGCGCTTGATCTCGAAGAACACCGGCGTGTCGGGGTCGTCGTTGTAATAACGCACCCTCAACTTGAAACGGTTCTTGTGCCCCTGAACCGTCGCGTTGCAGAGGGCCAGCCCCGGACTATCGAGATACAGACTGTGAATCGCGTAGGCGTAGCCGTTCTCGGGGTCGGCGTGCTCGTCGGGAACCAAGTAGCTGCGCGCAAAATCGCGGATAGCCCGAGCGCATGGCTCAGTCACGATGTACTTGAGCTCAAACCGGTTCTCCTGGAGACGGTGCTGGAAGCTCATGGATGGATACTCTCCTCAGCGCATGCACCCCAGCGCAATTGCAGGGACAACGGAAACCCCGTGTCCAGCCAAACTGCGTTGCTGGATTGCATGTGCCTCGCACGTCTCGCCGGTCGAGGAACCCCGGGCAACTCGCCCGCCAGCCCGATGGCCTGCCTCACCTCGCCGTAAACAGCACTCAGCCCGATGTTAAGGCAAGATGAATTCTACCCGGTCTCCGGGCCGGCGCAAAGCAAAAACGCGCGTCTGCTTGCCGGAATTTCGCCGCCGGCCATCCATAACGCCCATTCTGCGTAATCTGCGCAAGTTCTGCCGAATCATCGGACTCCGAATCGCCAAGCCGCAACCTCGCCTCACATCTGCTCCGGGTGCTCGATCCCCAACAGGTCCAGCCCCATCGCCATGCCGCTCGCCGTCAGGTCGCACAACGCCAATCGGCTGGAACGCAATGGCTCCGGACTCTGAATGACCGGGCAGTTCTCATAGAATCCGCTGAAACGGGTGGCCAGATCATACAGATAGCTGCATAAATGGTGCGGTTTGAGCTCCCGGCCGACCAGGTCCACCACCTCGCCTAAGCGCAGAATATGCCTGGCCAACGCCACCTCGAACGGCGATTCGAGCTGGACGACCCCCCCGCCGCCGGCCGCTCCCGAATCAGCGGCCTTCCGGAAGATCGACCGAATTCGCGCATACGCATATTGCAGGTAAGGCGCTGTGTTCCCATCCAGCGAGAGCATCTTGTCGAAGGAAAAGACGTAGTCGCTGTTGCGGTCCTTGGACAGGTCGGAGTACTTGATGCCGCCAATGCCGACCGCGCGGGCGATGTCCCGGCGCTGCTGCTCGGGCAAGTCGGGATTCTTCTCGGTGACGAGCTTGTATGCGCGCTCCTCGGCTTCATCCAGCAGGTCGGCCAGCTTGACGACCCCGCCGCTGCGGGTCTTGAACGGCTTGCCATCCTCGCCCAGCATCGTGCCGAACGGCGCGTGTTCCAGCGAAGCATTGCCGGCCCAACTGGCCTTCCGGGCGGCGGCGAAGACCTGGGCGAAATGCTGCGACTGCCGCGCATCGGTGAAGTAGATGACCCGATCCGCGCGCAGCTCGCCCACCCGAAAACGAACGGCCGCCAGGTCTGTCGTGCCATAAAGATAGCCGCCGCCGGTCTTTTCGATGATGAGTGGGCTTTCGTAGCCCTCGACGGGCACGACGATGGCGCCCTGGGATTCGACGGCGATGCCCTTCTCTTTAAGCTCCCTGACGACCTCGGGAAGCTCGGGATTGTAAAAGGACTCGCCGCGCTCGTGCTCCGGCCGAAGTGTCACGCCAAGCCGCTCATAGATCGGCTGGTAATGTTGCCGGGTCTCGTCGACGATCTGCCGCCAGAGCGATTTCTGCTCCGTATGCCCCGCCTGGAGGCGGACGACGGTCTGCCTCGCCTCCTGCTGGAAGACGGGGTCTTCATCGAAGTGCCTTTTGGCCTGGACGTAGAACGCCTCAAGGTCGGCAATACCCGCGCTGGCGTCCTTGCCTTCTGACTTGAGCTGCGCGATGAGCATCCCGAACTGCGTGCCCCAGTCGCCCAGGTGGTTCTGGCGAATGACGTTGTGGCCTTCGAAGTCGAGCACGCGGGCGATGGCGTCGCCGATGATCGTGCTGCGCAGGTGGCCGACGTGCAGTTCCTTTGCGATGTTCGGGCCGGAGTAGTCGACGACCACCGTATGCGGCCGGGAAACAGGGTCGATCCCCAGCCGCCCATCATGCAGGGTTTGCAGTTGCCGCGCCATCCACGCTGGATTCAGCCTCACATTGATAAAACCCGGGCCGGCGATGCTCAACGCGCTGGCCATGTCGCCCAGGTTCAGCTTCTGCTTGATCTGCTCGGCGACAGCGCGTGGGTTGGTCTTCTGGCCGGTGGCGGCAAGCTGCTTGGCCAGGCCCATGGCGGCATTGGCCTGGTAGTCGCCGAACTTCTCGTTGCCGGCCGGGGCGATGAGCGGGTCGGCATCAACCCCGAAGGCATCGCGGATGGCGGCCCGGAAGGCCGAGTCGAGTTGGCTGGTAATCGTCTGCATCGGTCGCGAATCCAATTTGAAAAGCCCACGGAAATCCCGTGGGCTCGGTTAATTGAAGCATGCTAAGGTAATCGGCCGTCAACGGCAACGGCCGGACCACGATCACTGCACCGGCTCGATCTTGATCGTATGCCGCACGGGCGCGACGGCTTCGGCCGACTGCTTGCGAAGTTGCTCGGATCGCTTGATGGCCGCCTTCATCGCGTTGTCGAAGGCATCTTCTTCGCCGGGCACCATGCCCTTGAACCGGGCCATGCTGTGGATCAGGTCCTTGTGCAGCGGCGTCTCGAACTGCTGCTGGCGCTTGATCGCCTGCTCGGCCTTGGCAAACGGCTCGCAGAAGGGGTTATCGAGGAACTCGGCCGCGAGGTTGATGCCTTTCTCCAGCTCGACGGCGGTGAATTCCTTGCTCTGCTTGCCCCAGGTGATGCGCGCCTTGGCGGGGGCGTTTTTCACGATGAGAGTCAGGCGATTGAGTTCCTGGTTGAACGGGATGAATTCGATGATGCCCCTGGTGGCGCTGGGCGAGGCTGGATCGCCGAAGAAACAGAATGGATACTTCTCGCTCTCGATCTCGACAGCGCCGTCCTTGAAGGAGCGCACCTTGTGGCCATCGGTGGCGCTGGCCTGGTCCTGGTTCATGTCGATGGTGAACGTGCCGATGTTGCCGTCGCAGCCCATCGCCTTCAGGAACGCATAAGCCATCACGAGCTGGCCGTTCTGGTCGGGGTGAACGCCATCGCCGCCGGCGACGTGATACCTGTCGCCGTATTTTGCCTTGGCCTGGGTCATCGACTGCATCATCGGGTCGTAGACGTTGGCGAACACAACGCCCTCTTCCGTCGCCACGTCGCGGGCGATGTCGCGCAGCGCCGCGAGGGTCTTGTTGTACATGGCCGCCATTTCCTTGTTGTTGCGGAAGGTGTTGGCGTCCACCACGCCGGGCGAGCCGACGATGATCGTCCGCGCCCCCCACTTCTTGAGCTCGCGGACGATGCCCCGCTGGGCATCTTTGTAGCGGCGGGCCTTCTCGTCGGTCATCGGCGAGTAACCACCATCGTTCATCCCGTAGCAGGTGGTGGCGACCGTGGGGTTGAACCACGCGGCATCGTTGTTCATCCGGCCGAGAAAGCCCCAGCTTGTCTCGCCGCCCCAGCCGAAGTTCATGGTCTTCAGGTCGGCGGCCGGCCGGCACATCAGCAGGTAGTCTTCAATGAACACGGAGTAAATCTTCTGCTCGGTGATCGAGTCGCCGACGATGGCGACGCGGTCGTTCTTCTCAAGCCCCGCTCCAGCGGCGAGGGACATGGGGGCGATCAGAATGAGCGACAGGAGGAACAGACAATAACGGCGTTTCATGAGGTCTCCTTCGTGACACGAATGGCCGGCGGCGTATACTCGCCGGGCGAGCGGCTAGTGTATCAGCCAAGACAAGCGGGTGCCACGGGTCGTGGCGCCCACACATCGGAGCTCGACATGAAACATGGCCTTGTCGGCGCGGCGATCCTGTTCTCAACGGTGTGTCACGCGCAGGTGGTGATGACCGGGCGCTTGCAGACGCCGCGGCATCCGGGCGCCACGGAGCTGATCCCGCTCACGGCCGTCTACGGCTTCGCCAGCCTGGAGGACCCGTTCGCCCAGCCGCTGACGTTCCGCACATGGGAAATGCAGCCCTCGGGCTGGTATCGCTTCTGCGGGCCCGAGGGGCGCTACACGATGCTCTTCACCACGCCCGGCTTCTGCATGCGCCCGCAGGTGTTGACGAACATCGACGTGCGCGACGGCGAGAAAGTAGACCGTAATATTGCCGTGTATGATGATTATGGCGTTTACATCGAGTCTGCGTGGGACGACAAGCCCGCATCGCACTATTTCCAGCCCTTCTCGCCCACGGGAAAGAGCATCACGCATGTGGGTTTCCGCCTGGCGCACGATGGGGTGGATGGTGGCGGGCCGGGCAAGCAGAACCTCGTGGTGTCGATTCACCGGCAAACGCAGGACACGCCCGACCAATGGCCGCAGGTAGGCCCGGCTGTTCCGGTGACCGATGTCGACAGCGGCGGCGCCAAGAACTACATCTGGGCGGCTTCGTGGAACTCCGGCGAAGTGCCGGTGGAGCCGGGAAAGAAATACGCCGTCCACATTCGCGCTGAAGTTGAGAACAGCGCGGTCCAGGCATTCTGGGCGAAAGCCGACGACAAGAGCGATGAGTGCTATCGCATCGGCAGGGACCGGTCGGCCGGGTACTCCGGCCATCGGCTCTGGATGAGCGTCGGGTCGGATGGCGACGGCCTGCTCATCCCCTACAACAAGCGCGTGCAGCGACAGTTCAATCAGCTCTCCCGCTTCGGGCGCAAGTGGACGCAGACGTACGTGGCACAGGGTGAGGGCTTGGCCGGCGTGGTGCTGTACGCGGCGTGCTCGGGCGTGCAGCCCAGCCAGAACCGCCAGCGCGTGGTCGTGCGCATCCGCAAGGGCGGTCCCGATGGCCAGCCGCTCCCGGTCGAGAAGATCGCCACCGGCAACGCCAACTACACCGGCGATGCCTCGTGGGGCGTGTTCGGCCTTGCCTACGCGCCTGGCGAAGTGAAGCTCGACCCGGGCCAGACCTACGCGATCGAATTCGAGAGCATCGAAAACCTCGAAACCCTCCACGGCTTCGTCAACATCAAGAACCAGCCCAGCGATGACAAACCCGGCTTCAACCCCTACCGCAAGCACGCGGGTGAAACCTACGACAAGGGCAAGGCTTACTTCAATGGCAATGAAGAGGTGGACTATGACCTGGACATGCAGGTGATCGAGTACCAGGTCCACCGCTCGCCGGGACTTCTTGGCACTCATGAAAAGAACCTGCTGGTCAACGGCGACATGGAGACTGCTGACGCTGCCGGCGGGCCGGTCAAGGGATGGAAGACCTTCTCGATTGAAGCCGCCACCGTCTTCCGTCACACCGTCGAGTTGGATAAGCCTGCAAACCACATGGCCCGCGTCGTCGGCGGCAGCGCCACCGGCAATCCGGCCGACGGCGGCTACGTCCAGCGCGTTGACGGCCTGAGCCGCACCGAAACGTATCAGGCCCAAGGACATGTTCGCTGCTCTTGGCCGCTCGATGACAAACATGGGTGCATGATCGGCTATGACCCGACCGGCCAGGACACCGACCCCAACGCCCCGACGATCATCTGGAAGAAGCTCCCATCGCGCCTGGGGCTCTTCGAGCCATGGACCAGCGAACCCATCCGGCCGAGAACCGATTCCATCAGCATCTGGCTTCGGGCAAAGACAACTCTGACGGTCGACTTTCCGTTCAGGGCGGATTTTGATGATTTCTCCCTGAAATGCGTGCGAACGAATGTGCCTCGGTAGCAGTCTCCGGGTCAAGTGACCTGTTTTGGGCCTGTCGGCCATGACCGACAGGCCCTTTTCGCCGGTTGGCCCGCCTGTCGGACGCTTTGGCCGGCGATAGGGCCTGTTTGGTCTCTTCTGGTTATCGGACTCAAGTTCTGTCGGCCGGTTGGCCGACAATGAGAATTGAGACCCGATTCAGGAGCCGACACATGCCCGAAACCTGGCTGACACTGGAACAGGCTGCCGTCACGCTGAAATGCTCTTTGCGCACCATTGAGCGCCGGATTGCGGGCGGCAAACTCCAAGTCCGACAGACAAATGACGGACGACGCGAGGCGCTGATTGATTTGCCCGACACGGGGGCGCCAGCCGCACAGATGACCGACGCCGCCGTCGCCGCCGTGTCCGAACACGCCGACGAGCGCGCCCGCATTGCTGTCGATGCTGCCAAAGCCTTAACCGTGGCAGCCGACCGACAGGTGGGACTGTACCGCGAACTGTCCGACCGTGCCCGCGATGATGCGGAACGCGCTTGGGATCAGATTCAACACGTACGACACGATATGGAACTGGCCAGGAGCGAAATCATACGCGTACGTAAGTCCTCCCGCTTCGCTTGGGCGACTGTCGCACTTCTGTCGGCCATCACCACAGCGGCGATAGCCTTCTCTGCAGCATCTATCACCAGTGCAAACAGTGACTTAAAGCACATGTCATCCCAAATCGTACACTGGCGGACACTGGCCGACACCCGTGTGCAAGACCTGGATCGCGCGGATGCCGAAGCTCAACAGGCGAGATTGGCTGCGGCCAATGCGGAAGGACAACTTCACGCCATCGAGAAGATGCGCCCAACCACCCGCCCCACCTTCCTCGAGGCCCTGTCCGCCACGTTGTCGGCCAGCAGATAAACAACTTTCAAATAGATGTTTATGAAAATGGGGAGTGCGAGCAGGTGCCAACGCGCTATTCCAGCCCGATCTGAGTTGCCTCGCGCGCCAATTCGGCCAAAGGCAACTCGGCTTCATTCACCGGCCGGTTGCGTAGGCTGCCCGCGAAAACCACCCAAGCGGTGAAGCCCCTGGTAAACAGGTTCGCCCGGATCCTGTACCTGCCCCCCTCTGCGATGAATCGCATGCCCCCCAGCTCGGCATCACGATCGCTTGCCAGTACACGCCCCTCGCCCTCCTGCCGCCGCATTTCCCGCATGAAGCCCATCAGCGCGAAGTCCGTCCCCACGGGAAGGGGCATCCTGCTGCGAATAACACCGTAAGCTGTTTCTCCAGTGTGACTTATCCAGACTTGCTGGACGTGTTTGTCCCCCCGCTGCCGGGGCTCAGGTATCCACCCAGCAGGCGGCGTCACCAGGGCCTGGAGATCGTCATCCGCCACCGGAGCAGCGATTCCGCGTGCTTCCAGCCCATGTTCTGCCTGCCGATGCACAGGCGCGGTGCAGCCCATGATCAGTGCCAAGGCCAGTGCGCTTACCCAGATTCGCATCATGCCGGAGCCCGGTTTCGGTTAATGTGGATCGTATCAGAGGAAAGATGACGAAATCCACCCCGGAGGACTATGACCCCGGCGTCCGAAACTCCAGTTAATAGGGCTCGGCCCGGTGATTCAGGCATCGCACCAGCAATTCGGCTCGGCTGCTGACGTTGAGTCGCTGGTAGATGCTCTTAACGTGGGCGTGAACCGTGTGGTGCGAAATCCCGAGGCGCGCGGCAATTTGCTTCTCCGCAAGTCCGTTCAGCAACTCGCCGAGAACCTGGCGCTGACGCAATGTCAGCCCGGAAATTGTTTGCATATACCCGACCGCCATGTCCTACCCGTTACCCTTGACGTATTCCGCGCTGCGGCGTCACGCGAAAAATCCCCAGGCTTGCATTTTTCTGCCTTCTCCCATAATATTCGCCATTGCCGACGGGATTCCCCGAAGAAGGTTCCCCCCCTCCTTTTTCACCTGTCGGCGTTGTTTTGCGCTGATAACCCGCATTTCCCGCGAAAAATAATGCCGCCGACGCTTCGATGCGCCGGCGGCTGATGCTTCGTCGAAAATCAGCCAGGCTTACGTCGCGGGGGTGGCAGATTTGGTGGAACCAGCGCGCTGGAAACTGTAAGTCCCGCCGAATTTCTTGTTGAACCGCTCCATACGGCCAGCGGTGTCGATAAACTTCTGCTTGCCCGTGAAGAACGGGTGGCAGTTGCTGCAGATATCGACCGTGATCTTGGCGGCCGTGCTGCGGGTCGTGAACGTGTTCCCGCAGGCACAGTGCACCGTGCAGGTCTGATAACGCGGATGAATCTTCGGCTTCATGCTGTTCTCCTTCGCCCGAGCGTGCGTCAGCGCCAAAGGCGGCCGACGTCAGCCGGGGAAACACACTTCAAATCGCCTCAAGACCCGGAATCGGGCCGAGCTTACGCAAAAACGAGCCGGGAATCGTAGCGACCCGCCGCCCTCATAGCAAGCCGCAATCCGCGGCCCGCAGGTCGAAAATCGCTCCAGATCGCTTGCCGGGCGGTCAAGTCTTATTGTACATCCTGCTTTGTGCCACGGGGGCATCGCCCTTCGGGCCGGCAGCGGCAGCAGGAGGGCGCATGTCCAGCGGCCTGCGCCGGCCGGTTGTGCGAACGTAGCGGAGGAGTCCATGGTCTTGGTTGATGGTCCGGAGCGAGAATCACAACTCACCAACCCTCCGCCGTTTCCCCAGGAGGTCGAGTTCGTGATTTCCGCCCTGGAGGCCGGCCATAAGCCCCACAACGACCGTCACAAGGTGAAGCGCGCCGCCTACCGCGTGCAGGCCGAACTTCGCCTCTTCAGCGATTCGCCGGACCATCGCGGCTACGCGCTCTACACGCGCGACATCAGTACGAAGGCCCTGGGATTCGTCTGCGATCGGTACATCACGCTGAGCCACGGCGGCGTGCTGTCGATCCGCGGCCCGGAGGGTCGAATTCGCCAGATCTACTGCACCGTGCTCCGTTGCCGCGAGGCCGCGCCGGGGTGGTACGAGGGATCGCTTTACTTCAACCGCGAACAACCCGATTTCGACGCCGACCGCATTATCGACATGCAGTGATTGCACTCGCTACCCGCCCGCTGCACCCGGCGTTATGCTGGAAAGCATGTTGGCCCGCCGCGTCATAGCGACAGCGCTCCTCTGCTGCTCGCTTGGTGTGCGCGCGAGCGAGGTTCCCGCCACCCGGCCGGCCAATGCACCGGCCGAGGGCAAGCTCCCCCACCTTCAGATCGACGCGAAGCATCAACAGGTGCGCATGGAGTGCGAGGCCGTCAACGCCGAGATGGCGCTGGAGTTCCTCGTCGTCGTCGCCGGCACGGCCGAGCATGAGGCGGTGCTTCGCAGCCGCGCCAAGCCTTCGCATCTGCACCTGGCGCTGTTGATGCTGGGCCTCGAGCCGGGCGAGCCAGCGCGCATGGGCGATGATGGCAGGCGGCAGGCGCCTTCCGGGCCGGCGCTGAAGCTCTCATGCCGGTTCGAGAAGGATGGCCGCACCATCACCGTGCCGGCCCATCGCCTGATGCGCGACCGCAAGAGCCGCCGCGAAATGCCGGCGATTCACTGGGTCTTCACCGGCTCGCGCGTGATGCGCGACGGCCAGTATGCTGCCGATGTGACCGGATACCTCGTGAGCGTTGTGAACTTCGAGTTCACGCCGATTGATGTGCCGCAGATCAAGAGCAGCAGCAACGATGCGCTGGAGTGGGAGATCAACACCGACATCGCGCCGAAGCGCGACGCGAAAGTATGGTTGATCATCGAGCCGGCCGAAACCCCGAAAGAATGATGACCGACGCCCCCGCCGACACGCCGCACGATGCGCCCGCCCCGCCGCCGGGGCTCGCGCAGCGCCTGCGATGGCTGGCGCCGATCGGGATCGCCTTCGCGCTGTCGCTGGCGTTCGCGTGGACCTGCCGCCAGGTGGCGGGCGATACGCTGGGGCTGTTCTTCGGCGGGATTGGCATCGCGACGATCTTGGTCCCGCCGCTGGCGCTGGCGGGCGGCCGGTGGGCTGCCCGCGCGATGATGCTGGCGGCGGTGGTGGCAGGCGTGGCGCTGGTGTGGCTGGCGCCCGTTCTCAACTCGGTCATCACCGCGCCCGAGTGGCTGCGAGCCGTCGCTATACTTGTATCCTATGCTGTCGCGTTATTCGGAGTATGCACGCTGTTGGCGCGTCTGCGCATCGCGCCTGCGCTGGCCAGCGCGCTGACGATGATCGTGTTCTTCGCCTGGCTGAGCTGGCCGGTGTGGATGGCGCCCTGTCTGACCGGCGCAAACCGCGAATCCACGGTTGCCGCCCTGGTGGCCCCCCACCCGCTCTTCACGCTCAATGGCGCTCTGTCGCGCGCTATGCCCGTGCCCTGGGTTCAGCACATCCTCGCGTATCGCCTGACCAATATCGGGGATGACATCGTCTACGAGATGCCGAAGGGGATCAATCGCTGCACTCTGCTGCACGCATTGGTCGGCACAACGCTGATCGCTTTGGCATGGATACGCTTCAAAGCCCCGCCAGCGCATCCACCCGCCGATCAATCAGCCAGATGGCCCCCACCGCCAGAATGAAAAACAGCACATAGACCAGCACCTTCGCGCCTGTCGACCACCGCCGATGCGGCCGGGCGTCGGCCAGGGCGATGCCGCGGGCGGGCTGGTCGGGCGTCTGGTTCATGGTGTCGCAGTGCTTGCCGGCGCGGGCTTATCGGTCGAGGCCGACTGCACCGGCCGCGTCGTCGGCAGCTTGCCGAGAATCAACGGCGCTACATAGTCGCGGGCAAACGTCTTCTGCATGCCGCAGATGTGGCTGCCGCCGTTCCCATACAGCTTCGCCCACTCGCGCTGGTAAGGCTGGGCGATGAGCTTCTTGTATTGCTGCTCATCCGCGCCTGGCGGGCAGACAAAGCCCTTCAATCCGGCCGCCTCCACCTTCTTGCCATCGATCGTGCCGAACAGCTTGGTGCCGCGGCCGAGCACGATCGTGTCGTACGGGCTGGAGAAGACATATACGCTGCCGCGAACGTGCTTCAGCGCCCTGGTCAGGTCATAGTCGGGCGACAGCGCTGGCGAAATCATCAGCACCGAATCGATCATCACCTCATCGGGCAGCAGTTCCAGCGCCCAGACGGCGATGCCCGCCCCGCCCGAGTGGCTGGTCACGTGGATCGGCCGGCCGGGATGCCGCTTGAATTCGGCCGCCAGCTCTTCGGCCACCTTCTTCGCCTGCTCTTCGTGCAGCTTGCGGCTCTGGAGGGCGACCAGCCCATCCTGCCCCGCCGTCCAGTCGTGAAACTTCGGCTCGGCCTCGAGCCCGCCGGCCAACAGCCCCCCCACCAGGTTGTGATCGATCGAGCGCTCGCCGCCAATGCCGTTCAGGTGATAGATCAGCGGCTTCTCTGCCGCCTGGGCCGCAGCGATGCCCAGCAGGCTCAACAGAATCAGGATGATTGAATGCATGCGACGAAAACTCATGGCACTCCGCCTGTACACGTACATCGAAGCTTCGGCCAACGCGATCGGGTCCGATAACCTGCCGATCGGTACCTCTCACCACCGCTTGCTGTTCTGCCGCATTCTACCCCGGGTCGGGCGACGCTGCATGCGGAATCCGCTTCACGAGCCCCGGTCGCCAGCGGGCCGAGGGGAGCTGGCGGCCGGCGTTGACGACAGTCGCATGCACTTGCATGTATTACGTGTTAATACTTTAGTCGCAATATATACAGGCAATTCGGGCCCGCATGCTGCCTCGGTCCACGATCGGCCCGCGCTCGCCGCGACACGCCCGCAGGTTGCGGACAGAACGGTTCAGCTCACTGCCCCTGTCATCGCGATTCGTGAATCTGACGCCCTGGAACGGCTGTTGCGCAAGGGCAGATTCACCTTGCCCCGCCCGATCGTGTTCCACGTGGAACACCGTCGGGCGCGGAGTGCTTCACGAAATGACGGCCGCCGCCCAAGGCGGGGCGGCGGCACGCAGCGTCATCGTGTTGGGTGCTTTCCCTACTCGGTCCTGACCCCCAGCCGCATCAGCAACTCGTCGAACTGGTCCAGTGATGCATAGTGAATAATGAGCCGGCCTTTTCCCTTCTTCGCGCCCGCCCGGACCTGAACCCGCAGGCCGAGTTGCCGAGCAAGCGACTTCTCCAGGTCCTGGATGTGCGGTGAAGGCGCAGCGGGCTTGGGTGCCGGCCGCTTCACACCCTCTTGAATCAGGCGCTCCAGGTTCCTTACCGACAAAACCTGAAGCACCACCAGGTTCGCCAACCGCTCTTGATCCAGAACATCCGTCACCCCGGCGATGAGTTTGGCGTGGCCCACCGACAGCCGGCCATCGCGCAACATGTTCTTGACTGGCTCAGCCAGATCGAGCAGCCGAAGGAAATTGGCTATCGAGCTTCGATCCTCACCCAGCCGCCCGGCCAGTTCCGCCTGCGTCAACCCAAGTTGATCAATAAGCGTACGGTAACCCTGGGCACGTTCCAGTGCATTAAGGTCCTCACGCTGGATGTTCTCAATCAACGCCATCTGCGCCTGCGTGACTGCATCGACATCACGGAAGAGGACCGGGATATGAGTGAGCCCGGCCAGCTTTGCCGCCCGCAGACGCCGCTCCCCGGCGATGAGTTGATACTCCTCCCCGACCTTCCTGACCAGAATAGGTTGGATCAGGCCGGTGGACCGGATAGAAGCCGCCAGTTCCGCCAACTTGCCATCGTCAAAAGCCTGACGGGGCTGGTGCGGGTTGGGCACGACCGACCCGATGGGCACTTCCTTCGGATCAAGTGCTGGCTGGACCGCTACCGGGCTGGGTACTTCACGTGGTTCAATCGGACCGGATGGGGATGCCGGCGGGGGGATTACCTCTGTCTCGATAGGCAGCTCAGAGATTGAAATCAGACTGCTGAGCCCTCGGCCAAGCCTCGGCCGGTTCTTCTGTGGGGGTTTTGTCTGGTTGGACATGGCAGGGAATGCCTTTCCCGCGGGGAGCTCGATGAAGGGCAAATCGTACCGCCGTGGCACTATTTGGTCGATCCCCGAGCCGACGCGTATCGCGATGTTCCACGTGGAACATCGCCAAGCCAAAACTAACGTCGGGCACGCCCACATGCAACATTCAAGTCACCAATCATCAGGCTAGACGCCGCTAATGACCTAACAAAATACGAACACAATCCGACTCGACCAGCATAGGCCGGGTCTCTCGCTCAGGCCCGGGAACGGGCCAACGACATCCTGCTGACGAGACTCCTCAGGCCATGGGCCTTGGTGGGAGCGTTGAAGGTCATTGCTGGCCGCCGTGCCGCTCCCTCCGCCAGGTCGTCCGAGATGTTATCGGCCCCAAGTCCTTTCTGTGCCTTGGCTCACAACTCGACCGCCGGGCGCCCCGGACCAGCCAATCATATTGAATTGATGCAACCTTAGACGTATTGTGGCGTCCTATTAGCGGGCGGCCTGATTCGTTGACACCCCTGCGCGCGGGTGATAGAACCTGCCGTGCGGCCGGGCTCAGCCAGGGCTTTGCGCCGAAGTCGGTCCGTCCCGCCAGCGGCCTGTGATGTGCACAAACAGCCGTTGGCGTTGTCCAGCACGCGGGTTAGCCTGTTCCAGAGAGTCGATTCAGCCCTCATGCCGGGGCCGAGACGCCGCCCGGTTCCATGACGCTGAGGAGGAGCATCCATGAAATCGCACCGCCGTAAGGTCGTAAACAAGCGGCACAGCGCCCGAATCCTGATTGAAGCCCTTGAGAGCCGGCAACTGTTGAGCGCGCTGGGCAGCGACGGCTTCACGTTTCAGCAGGCCCCCGATCTGCTTGTCCGCATCAATTCCAGCGGCGATCTGATCACCGAGGTGATCGGCGCATGGGTGGATGACCGCAACAATGTCGTCCTGACAGACATTCCCGGGCGGCTTGGGACCACGAACACCGGCCGCAGCAACCTGGACATGCTCGGCGGCGTCGGCGGCGCTAACGGCGCTGACCCGGTGAACTTCATTGTCAACGGCGCTGACACCGACATCATCGATCCATTCGGGGCGAGCTTCTTCGTGGATAGCGCGCTCGACAGACCCGTCATCAACTTCCGCGCATTGGCGTCCAACAAACTCGGCGCCACCTATGGCATCAGCCGCGGCGTTTACACCGCGCCGGGAGGCGCCGCCACCGACTATGTTCATCTGGCAACGATGGACTTGGCGACAGGCCAGGGCAACGTGACCACGACGCTCCACAAGGCCAGCCTTGAAGAAGATGTGATCGGCGATCTCGTGCCCAATCCCACGCAGCCCGGGCTTCCGGCATCCCTGATCAACGTCCGCGACATGGCGGCCGACCCGACTCAGCCGGGCCTGATTTACGTCGTCAATGAAGAGGCCACCGGCAGCACGCTGTATGTCGTCGACACGTCGTTGATGGAATACACGTTCATCGGCAGCATTGCCTACGCGCAAGATCCGCTCAATCCGGTCACGCTGACCGGCGTCGAGGCCATGGCGTTCGACGACGCGGGCGAACTGTACATCCTGACGCGGGATTTCGACGGCGATCCCAATACCGACACCAGCGGCCTGGCGATTGATGACGAGGATCCGCCGAACACCACGAACTGGGATGTCGCGTATGTGCACGTCGACAAGACCACCGGCGAGTTCGTCCAGGCGGACGCGGTGCCGATCATCACGGAGGATGAGGGCCTCGAACTGGTCAACCAGATCTACACCGCCATGACGTTCTGGACAAGCGGCGGGCAGACGGTGATTCTCGGCGCTACGGAGGAGAAGGACACCAGCGGCACCGGCGGCGGCACGCCCACCGATCCCGAGTACGAACTGCAAATGATCTTCCTGGACGGCCGGATGCGCTCGATGGACCAGATCCAGGCCGGCAGCGAACGCACGCGCATCGAGGGATTCACCTGGGCTGAAGACGCGACCGGCGCGACCGTGCTGGTGGCGATCGACGATTCGCCGGGCGATCCGGGCGCCGGCGTCCCGGGCGGCCCGCGGCTGATCATCGTCGATCCGGACAATCCCGGCGACTCGCTCACGTTGGGCGCGCCGAATTCCATCGCCGACGTCTTTGGTTTGGCGGCCTGGCGCGAAGACCCGACGGATCCGCATCCGCTGCTGTTCACCGTCTTCTCCAGAGGCGCACAGCCCACGCAGCTTATCCGCGGCTCGGCCATCACGCTGCCCTATGACGCCGAATCCGGCGATTCCATGGTGATCTCGATTCCCGCCGCCGACTTCGATCCGCTCGACGACACCATGCTGTACTTTGTCGTCGAAGCCAACCAGGCCAACGCCGGCGGCGGCGGTGGCGGGGGAACGACGGGCTCCGGCCAGTTCTGGATGTACCGGGTGAACATCAACCCGGGCGTGGCGGGTCTGCCGAGCACGGGCAGCCGCACCTCCATCCAGAACAGCATGCAGTTGGTCGGCCTGCTTGAGGGCGCCAACGGTTATGCGCCCGAAATCCGCTCGTTCACGTTTGATGAAGATGCAACGGCTCCCAACGGCCGAAGGGCGTACGCCATCGACAATGCCGAGGCCCGCCTGCTTGAGCTGCAATTCAACTTCAATCCCGCGATTCCCACCGTCGGCATCATCCAGCGGCCGGTCATTCAGGAGAACCTGGCCGACTTGGACGGGCTGAATGTCACAGCGCTGGAGCTGTTCGGCGATGATCCTCTGCACCTGAACGGCGACGATCCGGCGACGGCGAGCGAGTACCTCTATGCGACGGTTCAGGATGGCGATTCGACGCGCATCATGCGCATTCTGAAGGTCAACCCCGGCACCGTGCCGGACCCGGCCTTGGGCAATCAGCGGCATCCGACGGCCATCTACTGGGGCGGTTTGACCGATGCGCAAGGCATCGACGGGCTGACCTGGAATTCGCTGGCGATCAACCCGTATACGCAGGAGCGGGGCGGTCTCATCGGCGTGGATGACGAGACCGACCAGTTGGTCTTTATCGATCACCGGCTGCGTCCGGACACCATCAACCTGTACAGCATCCATTCGGCGCAGTCGAACACCGGCGCGCTGATGACGATCTACCAGTTCGACCCCAACACCGGCAATCCGATGCCGTACACCGGCAGCATCGGCGACTTCCGCGAGCGGATCACCTACGACGGCTCTGATCCGTTTGTCGCGCCCAACGCTGACACGGGCGCGGTGCTGGTCGGCGCCTTGACGAAGGATGTGGACAACGACACCCCGAACCTGCGCGAGCACCTGGTGCCGATCACGCAAGTGGCGGTGAACGGGCGTTTCGGAATGGTCTCGGCCGGCCCGGGCAACATCGATGCCGGCGTGTACGTGCCGACCAACATGCTCGAACTGGTCGCAACGCCGACGGACCTGATGATCGGCTTGAACCTGGACAGGATTGTGGCGGCCTCCAGCCGCAGCGACGGATTGATCGCGCTGATCGACAGCGACCTGTGGGATGCCAACTTCGACCCGATCGACGGCCTGGAACTGGGCGTGATCGACCCGGGCACAACGGCGGCGTCGGCGAGCATCGGCGTTTACGAATTGATCCCCGATCCCGACCCGTTCGCGCCCCCCGGCGCGACGATTCCGTCGCCGATCCGCACGCTTCATGCGATGGACTGGGGCGACCCCGCCGGCGCGGGCGAATCGCTGTACGTGGTTTACGAGGATGTCAACGGCGACGTTCAATTCGGCACGCTTGACGCCGACTCGACCAGCGCCAGCTTCGGACAGGTGACGCCGCTGGGCGCGTTCGACATCGGCGGGCCGCTTCCGGTGGCGATGGCCATCAGCGGCGTGGACCTGTGGGTGGTCGATGACCTGCAGGCCCTGCGGAAGATCGATGCGACCGGCGCGGCTGACGCCGCCGATCCCAATGTGCCGCTGGCGCTGGGCGTGGATGCGGATCCTGACGCGGCGACGACCATCCTCGTGCGCTCGATCGAGTTCGACCCGGCGACTGGCACGCTCTACGCGTTCGACGTTCAGAACGGGCGGCTGGTGGACATCGACCTGGTGACGGGACAATTCGGCAACGTCACGGCATCGCTCGAGGGATCCATTCGCGCCGGCGTGCAGGCACTGTTGTATGACGCCGCCGGCGAGCAGTTCGTGGCGATGGATGATTCGGTCAGCCGCGAATCGTTGCTGCAGAGCGAGGCGACCAGCGCTGAGTCAGCGATGCTGGTTTCGCTGCGGGGCCTGACGAACGACGACATCGTCAAGCAGGACTTCGATAAGTTCCTGCTTGGCGGAACGTTGACCGGGCGGGTGGACATCAGCGGCAATGTGGACACGTTCTACAACGGCTGGCTGCTGGCCGGCAACGTGGGCGTGGCCTCGGCCGGCGCGGGAATCGGCGGACTCGTCGCCTGCGCCATCGGGCCGGATAACTTCACCATCGGCGGCGAGCTGCGCGACCTGCTGGTGATGGACTCGATCGGCAGCGACGGCGCTGCGTTCACATCCCAGTTCGACATGGATATCACCGGGCGCGTCGGGCAGGTGATGACGCGCGAGAGCTTCCTGGGCGGCGTCGAGGTCTGGAACGAGTGGGATTCGCCGTTCTTCGGTCGCGAGCAGTTCGAGATCGAGATGTACGCCGACCCCGCGCAGCTTTTCGTCTCGGGCACCGTCGCCCACTCGCAGTTCTACAACGACACTTTCGCGTCGCCGCAATACCTGGGCACGATCAACAGCGTCGATGGCACCGATCCCTACAGCACCGACGCCGCCCTGCTGCCCCTGCACCTGAACAACGTTGTTCAGGTGATCGGCCACGTGGGCGCCGTGTATCCGCCCGGCGGGCCGTATGATCCGCGCGATTACTACGGCGTGTCGCTGCTGGCGGGGCAAAAGGTCGTCGTGCAGTTGTCGCCGTTCCAGTTGGACCCGTTCGACACTCCGATTGCGATGGCCCACGTCTCGGTGTTTGACCCGGACGGGCGAATGATCGCGACGGACTGGAGCGACATGTCCGCCGGCGTGGTTCAGTGGGCACCGTTTGAATTCACGGCGGATCGTCCGGGCGTGTATCGGTTTGTCGTCAGCGACGATCCGGACCTTGAGGCGGACGAGTTCGCCAACGCGAACTACGGCGATTTCGGCCGGTATCAACTGACGATCACCGACGGCCAGACCGCGGTGGGCGACCTGGCCGTAGGCGCTATCTACGCGGCGGGCAGCATTGCGCTGGCAAACTATGGCGGCAACGACCGCGTGGCGTGGATTCACAGCGGCCACTTCGGCGCGTTGCAGGCCGTCGGCACGGTGTCCGCGGGGAGCGGATTGGCGCCGTTTGAGGTCAGCGCCGGAGACGTGCGATCGATGCACGGCTACGCGGTCGGCAGCACGCTGGAGGTTTTCGGCACGGCCGGCGAGTTCTACGGCACCGAGCCTTCACCGCCGCCGCCCGACCTGATTACCACATTCGTGGGCGGTCACGTGGGCAAGGACATCCAGCTCATCCACACCAACCATGACCTGAGCCTGAATCTGCTGGTTGATCGCGGGATCGGCGTGATTCGCGCTGACACGATGGACCTGAGCGGTCCGAGCTGGATTGAGGTGAACGCCGACTGGAACACGACGACCAACGCGGCGGGCAAGCGGGACGGCTTCATCGATTTGATCGACGTGGCCGGCCAGGTCGGCACGTTCGCCGGCGGCGGTCCGGCGATCACGACCCATCCCGGCGGCAACGTGCGTTACATGCGCGTGGGCGGGCCGGTCTATCGCGACCTTTACTTCGGTCGCGGTGAGCCGGAGGCGACGTTGCACGAGCCTGGTGAAGTGGTGGTGCTGACGGACGACTCGGGCGCGAAGCTGAAAGTTACGCCCGGTCCGATCGGCCGGCGCACACCGCAGGCGCAGCAGCCCTTCCTGACGGTCACGACTTACGGCGTCCGCGGCAGCGGCGGCAGCGTGATCCTGAACATCACCAGTTCCGACGGCGCGCAGCTTCGCAGCACCGCGCGGTCGGGGTCGGCGTCGGTCGAGATCGGAACGGTTCAGCTCAACGGCGCCGGGCAGGCGGTGGAGGCCGGTCCGAACGGGCGGCTGGTCCTGTCGAACCAGGGCACGCCGCTGATGTATCAGGCCGACGGCACCGCACGGATCGATGTGCTCGATCTGCGTGGCGGCGCCTTCAGCTTCATCCAGGATGACACCGGCGGCGAGATCGTGAACGTGACGGCCGACTCCATCGGCCGGATGGAGGCCGACACGCTGGGCGTGGCGCGGCTGAGCGTCAGCCAGTCGGCGGTCAACCCGCTGGGCGTGATCAGCAATGTCTTCCCGTTCAACCAGCAGAACACCGGCGTGGTGTCGGGCGACATCGTCTATGCCCGCGCCGAGCGCGCGCTGGGCAACTTTGCGGTGGATGGGACGATCCAGCAGATGGTTGCCGACGCCGACGGCAAGGCCGACCGAAGCGACAGCATCTTTGAGGGCATTGTCGGGCCGATCTACGCCACGGGCGAGATTCGCGACATCACGGTGGGCGAGGGCATCCTGCCCAGCGGCACGGGCAATCTGGCGTACGCGGGCATTTTTGCCGACGGCGCGATCGGTTACGTGCGTGGCAAGCGGGCGGACATCCGCGGCGACATCATGTCGCTGGCCTCGATCACCCGCATTCACCTGACCGAAGGCAGCGCGATCATCAACGCCGACATCATGGTGACCGACGCGCTGTCGGGCAGCCGCGAATTCGCGCCGATGCCGACCATTCCGGAAGGAACGCCGGACCCGGTGAACAACCCGACCTACGACATTGGCGACATCTATGTCGAAGGCGGACTGCAGCGGCGCGGACAGCCAGCGCCGCTGAACGGCGGAATCATCGGCAGCCAGTTCTGGGCGGGCGACATCGGCACGATTCGCGTGCGCCGGGGCTTTGGCGTGGTGAACAGCTTCTTCCAGGTGACGGGCGACGGGCGGATGAAGGATTTCCTGATCGAAGGCTACGGCCTGCGCGATGTGAACATTCTCGCTGGTGCCTCCATCGGCCGGATCAACGCGACGGGCAACGGCACGTCGCTGGCGCCGCAGCTCTGGACATCGAGCGTTCGGTGGAGCGAATCGATGATCTATGAGAAGGACTACGGCCAAAACATCAGCCGGCAGTTGCTGAACGTCAACCAAGACCTTCACATGTATCTGCTGGACACCGACTTCGAGCCAGCGAACGATGCGGATCTGAGTTCGGGCGTGATCGCCGGAACAACGGTGGCCGCATCGCGCGACCTGACGGGCGTGCAAGCGTACCGGGTGGCGCCATCGTATCAGATGAGTCAGTTGGGCATCCAGACCCGCATCGACGTGGCGAACACGACGAAGAACTTCGTGGTGGCCGAGAACGTCTACGCGATGGAGCTGACCACCGGCGAACTGAAGTTGTTCCGCACCGGCGGGAGCATGATGCCCGCTACGCTCGGCCTTGAGCTTGTGGGCTCGCGGGTGATTGTCGCGGGCGAATTGACGAGCATGCAGATCTTCGGCGATGTGGCCGACGACACGTGGATCGAGGCGATCGGCCCGAACGGCGAGATAAAGAACCTGCTGATCCGGGGCGTCCACAACGGCACGGTGCGTGCGAGCGTGGACATCGGGCGGTTCCAGGTGACATCGGGCGTGTACGGCCCGCACGCCGGGATTTACGTGGACGATGTGAAGCTGGCGCCGCTGCCGTAATGGGCAGGTCGGCCGCGTGGTCAATCACTGAAACGGGCGGGAAGCCGCGGGCGCTTCCCGCCCGTTTCTCCATGTCCCGGCGGCAACGCCAGCGCAGAGAGAAGCCCACGAACATTGAATTCGTGGGCTTGGGTAGTGTGTCGCGAATCAGAAAGAGTCAACGGCGGCGTTTGCGGCTGGAGCGGACGCGCACCAGCGTGCTGGGCAGGACCGCCGAGAAGTCGACAAACGAGCCAAGCGTGTCCTCGCCGGGGTCGTAATCCCAGAGTTCGTTGTAGGGATCGCCCGCGGGCACGGCAAAGCGGTCATTGCCGAGGTCGCCAAAGAGGATGTCATACCCTTCATTGCCGTTGAGGCTGTCGTTGCCGTCGCCGCCCTGGAGTTCATCGTCGTCGAAGCCGCCGAAGATCTGGTCATCACCTTCGCCACCTTCGAGAATGTCGAAACCAGCGTCACCGAAAAGGAAGTCGTTGCCTGCGCCGCCGTCGAGCCAGTCATCGCCGGCGCCGCCGCGGAGGATATCCCGGCCGGGGCCGCCAACGAGGGTGTCGGGGTCGATGCCGCCATCGAGGACGTCATCGCCGCTGTATTCGTCGCCGAACCACCATTCATCGTAGTCGCCGTAGACCTGGTCTTCGCCATCGCCGCCGACCACGTTGTCGTTGCCCTGCTCACCGACGAGGCTGTCGTCATAGCTGCCGCCGAAGATGTGGTCGTTTCCTTCGCCGCCGTAGATGGTGTCTTCATCTTCGCCGCCGTCGAGGCGATCATCGCCTGGGCCGCCATAGATTTCGTCGTTCTGCCCTTCGCCAAGGAGAACATCGTTGCCGGAGCCGCCGATGATGGTGTCATCACCGAAGCCGCCGTAGACCTGAAGGCTCATTTTGATCGCGCCGTTGGTCTCGTCGATCTGGACATAGTCGCCGCCGGAGTCGGCGTTGACCACGATCCGGCTGATGCGATAGAAGCGGGATCGCATGTTGAACGAGTGGGTTTCCTCGTTGTCGATGACGATCAGGGTATTGGGGTCGCTCTCGGACAGGCTGATGATGATGGTGTCATCGCCCCAGGTGCCGTCGATCCGCATGGTGCCGCCGCTGACGGAGGTGACCGTCAGCAGCTCCCGCTTTTCGAGCGGTTCGATGACTGAGGCCGCGGCGGATTGCAGACGAGCTTGCGACCGGTGTTGAAGAGCCCGCATGTCAAAACTCCTTGGTGTGAATCTAAACGAGCCGCCAGGCTGGGCCATATTCTAACGGGTGCCGATCAGCGAGTCACGCCCTCCAGGCGATGGACTTGCCGGTTTTTCCGGTTTTTACAGAACAGAACGGCCCGCCTGCCGTCTATTGATACGGACGACGCTCGGCGGGTTTTGTTGCAGTGAATCGGGATTCCGGGCGTTTTTTGTGTTGGGTGTGGGATACCCCGCCCCGGGGCGTGCGGCGAGGCTAACAATGGCCGACCCATTGCGGAAGATAACTCCGGGAACCGACAGGCCCTAAGGTTGAACGGACAGACGGGCTAAGGTATAGTCTGAGATTGTCCCTGCGGGTTCCACACCTTGGATTTACGGCGTTAGGAGACGTTATGACTCACCTGCTGCGACGCTTCCATCGACATGATGCCTTGCAGGCCGCCGCTCGCCCGGTCCTGGAGCGTCTTGAGAACCGGCAGCTCCTGTCGGCGTCAATCGAGCTCGACGGCGACCTGCTGACGATCACCGGCGATCGCCGCGGCAACACCATCATCGTCAAGCCGACCAGGGCGGCAGGGCAATTTGCGGTCCGGGTGAACGCCGGCCGGTGGCACCGCTTCAGTGACGCGGATGTGGCCAGGATCGAGGTCTTCGGCGAGGGCGGCAATGACCGGATCGCCATGCAGGAAATCGGGCAGCTCATCAACGCCGACCTCATCGTGCACGGCGGGGCGGGCAACGACCGCATCAGCGGCGGCTCGGGAAACGACTCGCTGTACGGAGATGAAGGCGACGACCTGATCTACGGCGGCGGCGGGGCCGACCTGATCGAAGGCGGCCTGGGCAATGACCGCCTCGTCGGCGGCGAGGGAATTGACAAGCTGGATGGCGGCGACGGCAACGATCGCCTGACCGATGACGGTCAGGATGAATTGCTGAATGGCGAGTACGTCACCGGCGCTGCCGACCCGATGGCGATCACGCCGACGTACACCGCCAGCCCGCTGGGGTATAACCCGCACGCGGTGCGTTATGCTTACGGCTTTGGCGACCTGAAGGATGGCGGCTACAAGAACCGTGGGCAGGATCAGGGCATCGCGATCGTGACGGCGTATCACTCGCCCAACGCCGTCAAGGACCTCAAGACCTTCAGCAAGCGATTCAAGATCAAGGGGCCCAACAAGCGTACGTTCGAGCAGGTCTTCGCATCGGGCATCGAGCCGTTCTACGACGAAGCGTGGAACGCCGAAGCGATGATGCAGATCCAGCTTGCCCACGCCTTTGCGCCCAACGCCAAGATACTGTTGGTCGAAGCCGACAGCGATTCGCCGGGCGATCTTCTGGCGGCGGTGGACGTGGCCGTAGCGCGTCTGAACGCCGAATTCGGCGGCGGCGTGGTTTCCATGAGCTGGGGCCTTGCGGATATCAGCATTGAGGATCTCAGCCAGCTCGCGTTCGAATCGACATTCAGCAATCCCTACACCCAGAACATCAGCTTCATCGCCGCCGCGGGCGACACGCCCGGCGTGGCGACGTATCCGTCCACCAGTCCGAACGTGACGGCTGTGGGCGGCACCAGCCTGTATGTGGACCTTTGGGGCAATCGCGTGAATGATGCCTCTCTGGCCAACACCAATCCATACACGTCTACCCAGACTGGCGCCGGCGGCACAGGCGGCGGGGCTGCCACGCTGCCGGCCAGCGGAGAAATTCCCTGGGCCAACACCGGCGGCGGCGCGAGCACGATTTTTGATCAGCCCGAGTATCAGTTGATGCGGATGAACGGCGCCACCGGCCCGCAGACGGGCATTCCCGCGGGCACGATCGCCCGTGTGACGCCGGATGTGGCGATGGATGCCGGCGATGCGCTGCTGGGCATTCCGATCTTCAACTCGGCCGGGCAGGGCGGCCGGGCCGGTTGGTTCAACTCGCAGGGAACCAGCGCCGCGGTGCCGAAGTTCGCCGCACTCGTTGCCTTGGCGAATCAAATGCGCGTGGACAACCTCGGCACGTTCGTTGGGGATCAACTGAACAACGAGATTTATGCGCTTGCCGGCCGGGGCGCAGACGCCTATTTCACGGATACCGACGTCGTCGGCTGGGACGCCACCACGGGCTGGGGCACGCCCAATGCCCGGAGTCTTATCCCGGCACTGGCGGGGATCGACATCCCGTTGACCAACACCACCGTGGACCTCAGCGGAACCATGACGTTGTGGGTTCCCACGACAGCGGGCGAGGATCCCGCGGAGGGCGATGGCCTGCACTTCGTTGGCATCAAGGGTTCAACCCGCATTGCCGGGTACACAACCCTGACCATGGACGCCGTGTATCTCCAGACGTATGCGATGCTCAATGTGGGCACGTGGGAAATGACGATCTTTGGCGACGACCCTGTAGCCGGCGGCGTGGGCGTCGCGCCAGTGGTGGACCCCACGACAGGAATCATGACCCCCGGAAGCCCGATCGTCATGCAGCGAACGGGCAATCGCATCACCGGTTTGGCCTACTCCAGCTTCGTCTATACCCCGCCCGACGATACAGGCACCGGTGGCACCGGTGGAACCGGCGGGACAGGTGGGACAGGTGGAACCGGCGGGACAGGCGTGGACAATGTAATCCCGGTCCCCATGCGCTTCGTTGGCTCCATCAACAAGAAGGGCAAGATCAAGGGCAGTTGGTATGCCGTTGATGCGAATGGCAACCGCGTGAAGCGGCTCTTCCATTGGAGCCCGCAGCTTATGACCACGGTGGCCAATCCGCATCCGATCTTCAAAGGCACCTTCAAGAGCTGATCGGGCCTGTGACAGAACAACGACGCGTCGGGCTCGGCTTGGCTGTTTCCCGACGCGTTCTTTTTTGGATTGCCAACCCCGCCGCTGACATTGGACAACGCCCCGCCCGGGCGCATAACCTTCTCTCAGCTTTATGAGCACCGTGATCGCCAGCGTACCTGACAGAGTTGACCGCCTGCCCGAGCACAACCGGAGTGGCCTGGACTATCGCCGCCCGATGCCCCGGCCGAACGTCCGCGGCAAGGTCATAGACTGTCATATTCACCTGCACGCGAACCGGCAGGCGGCAACATGGTTCGAGGCGGCCGGCCACTACGGCTTGGATTTCTTCTTCACGATGACCCCCCTGGAAGAAGCGCTGGTGCTGCAACGGAACTGGCCCGGGAGGCTCCACTTCATCGCGATACCCAAGTGGGGCGAGTGGGGCGCGGGGTTCATTGACGAATGGCTGAAGCGCATCGAGGCGTTCTATAACCTGGGATCGAGGATCGTGAAGTTCTGGCTTGCACCGCCGGCCTGGGGCGACCGGGGCTGGCGGCTGGATTCGGCGCTGTTCCGCCCGCTGCTGCGGGAGGCGCGCGATCGGGGGATGGCGATCATGTCGCACGTGGGTGACCCCGAGATATGGTACCGGACGCGATATGCCGACCCCAGATATGGTACGCGCGATGGGCACTACCGCATGTGGGAGAACGTGCTTCAGGAGCACCGGGATGCGCCGTGGCTGGCAGCGCACTTGGCCGGCAACCCGGAGGATCTGGGTCGAATCCAGGATCTGCTGGACCGCTATCCGAATCTGTACCTGGATTGCAGCGCAACCCGCTGGATTGCCCGGGAAGTGTCGGTCAGACGGGATGCAGCGCGCGAGTTCTTCATCCGGAACCAGGACCGGATCCTGTTCGGGACCGATCAGGTGACCAGCAACGACCGGGGATTCGATTTCCTGGCGAGCCGGTTCTGGGTCCACCGGAAACTGTGGGAAACGGCCTACATCGGCCCATCGCCCATACACGACCCGGAACTGGCGGAGGATGAGCAGCCGACAATTCAGGGGCTGGCGTTGCCGGACGCATGTCTCCAGAAGCTCTATCACGACAACGCCGTACGATTCTTGTCGAGCGTTGGGGCATCCATTTGACAGACCGGGCCGCTCAGCAAAAAAGCGCCTGCTCACGATCGGGCAGGCGCTTGACCACATCGGCATGCGCTCTATGCATTATTGCGTGCAAGCTTCAACTAAGTCATCGGGCAAAATCGCCCGATTAATTGACGATTATTCCGTTAACTTGTCTCACAGGGGCTTGTTTTTCAAGGCGATATCGCGCTCCTGGCGGGAAGCAAGCGGGCGGCGGCGTCGAACACCGCGCTTGGGCTGACGCGGGTCATGCAGCGATGGTCGAGGGGGCATCGCTTCTTCTGGCAGGGGCCGCAGAAGACCTGCACAGATACCTTCCGCTCCCTGGGAAACTCGATCTCGGTCCACTGGGGATGGGTTGGTCCGAAGACCGTGACGACGGGGACATCGAAGGCTGCCGCGATGTGCCTCGGGCCGGTGTCGTTGGTGACCATCACATCGCAGCGGCGGACGATCTCTTTGAGTGCGCCCAGGGTGAGTCCCTTGGTGGCGAGATCAACCGCGGCGTGCTTCATGTGTCGCTGGACTTCATCGAGGATCCGGCGCTCGCGAGGAGCGCCGGAGAGGAGAACCGTCGCGCCGAGCTCGTCGACGAGCTGATCGGCGAGAATCGCGAAATTGCCGGCCGGCCAGCACTTGGCGTCGCCGTACTGGGCGCCGGGGTTGAGGATGATCAGCGGAGGTTTGCCCTGGCTGTGCGGGCGGCAGAGATCGGCATCCAGCCCGGCTCGCACGAACACCTCGCCCGCGGCCTGGCGTTCCTGCGGCGTGACGAACAACTCAAGCTTCAGGTCCCGGCTTCGCGAGCCAAGATACTGAGCGATTCCAAGGTAATAGCGGGTGATGGGCGTGGGGAGAAACTTGCCGCGTTCCTTGGCCGGAAGCAGCTTGTCGGTGATAAGGAAGCTCCTGCCGTCGCGTTCATACCCCACGATGCGTTTGATGCCGGCCATCTTGCAGAGCAGGGCGCTCTTGAAGGAGTTGGGCATGACGATGGCCATGTCGAACCGTCCAGCGCGAAGGCGGGCGGCGACATCAATCATGCCTTTGCCGGTGCGGGTTCTGCTTCTGCCGGTGCGGTAGGTGATGAGGCGGTCGCACCAGGGCATGCCGGTGTAGATGGGCTTGACGTAACGTCGCAGCAGGTAACTGATGTGGGCGTCGGGGTATAGCCCGCGCAGCGCGCGAAGAGCCGGCGAGGCCATCACGGCATCACCCACCCAGTTCGGCTGAACAATGAGGATCCTCTGGGGCGTAGACATCGGCGAAGAGTATAGCGTTTGGCCATTCGTGAATCGACAGCGCTCCGGATCACGGGCGGCGTCCATTCTCGGCCGGCAACGCCGATGGTTCCGGCTGCGCCTGCCGGATGGGCGGCACTGACTGGCGGCCATCGTACCATCGGGTGACCAGGAAGAAGGTCCCGGTCACGGCGACGAGCACGGCCGCCAGGAGCATGGATCGAACCAGGTACTCCTTTCCCAGGCTCTGGAAGATGATGTAGCCGGCGACATAGATGAGCGTGAAGCCAAAAATGAGCTTCATTGCGTATTCCGGGAGCCTTCCGCCGATCAGACCGCCCAGGAATGCTCCGGCTGCGATGCCCACGGCGATGCCGAAGGCCACGCCCAGGTCCACGTGGCCTTCGCGATAGTAATGGATGACGGCTGGGAGCGTGACCGGCGGAATCATGGCCGCCAGGCTGGTGGCAACAGCCTGGTGCTGGGTGAATCCCAGGGCAAGGATCATGATGGGGATCATGATGGTGCCGCCGCCGAGGCCCATGATCCCGCTGTAGATGCCCACGGCGATGCCGACGCCGACAAGAACCCATGTCTGTTGCACGTATGTCTCCTCAGAATGGCGGAGCATCGTATACTGTCTGCGGCCGCAGCCAAAGCCCTAAATATGCGCCGGAAATCGGACCCAGACTGGCCGGACCTGTTGGAGCGATGGAAGTCGATCCAGGCGGACCTTCGCCGGCGGGCCGTCGTTGAGCGTCTTTGGCCGCTGCCGAGGTATGTGGCGGGGGCCGACGCGGCATTTACCGATGACAAGCGGGCGGTCTTCGCGGCCGCGGTCATCTTTGACACGCAAAGTCTATCCATAATTGAGGTTGCGCACGCTGTTCGGGCTGTGGAAGTCCCGTATATGCCGGGGTTTCTCAGTTTCCGCGAGGGCCCGGCCGTCTTGGATGCCATTGGCCGGCTGACCCAGCCCTTTGGGGCTGTCTGTTTCGATGGCCAGGGCTATGCCCACCCCCGACGGTGTGGTCTGGCATCGCACATGGCGATTACGTTGGGCGTGCCGGGAGTGGGCGTGGCCAAGAGCCGGTTGATCGGAACCCATGATGAGCCTGCCCGTTCGGCGGGGTCCTGGACGCCGCTGATGGACGGTCCGGAGCAGATCGGCATAGTCCTGCGGACGCGGGATGGCGTTCGGCCGGTGTTCGTGAGCGTAGCGCACAAGGTGGACCTGGAATCAGCGCGCGACCTGGTGATGGCCTGCTGTACGCGATACCGCATTCCCGAGCCGACACGGCAGGCCGACATCGAGGTGGCCAAGCTCAAGCGGGGGTCGCAGGCGCGGTAGGCTCCGGCGCGGTCGAAGGTTGGCTGGTGGCCGGGGCAGGGCAGTTGTCGGCTGTCCAGAGCAGCAGGTTCTTCAGCAGGGGCATCGCATAGTCGGGCTCAAAGCCCGTGATCGTCCAATGTCGCGTCCCGAGCAGGGCGGTTGTAAGGTCCAGGGGGGTGAAGATGACATATCCCTTGCCGTGGCGGAATCCCCTCAGAGTGGCCGAGTCAGGGCCCAGTTTCTGCTGGGTTCGTGGACGCAGCACGGCGGCAGGCAGCTTGTTCATGCCATCACCGGAACCCGCGAGAAACGGCTGGGTGGCGGCGACGGGCGAGAGCCGGGCGTCCGGGAATGCCCTGGGCAGCAGATCGCGTGTGATGCCGGCGGCGAATTCCTTCGATGCACCACAGGCGTCGATCAGCAGCACGCCGCCCGCGGCGACGTATTGGCGCAGGGCCTCAGAGTGTTCGTCTGTGAACGTGGCAGGGGCGTTGCCGGTCAGATGCGCCAGGCGGTGGCGCTGCGGGAGGAGTTGTCGCGGATCGACGGCCTCGACCTTGAGTTCATAACCGGTCTGCCAGGTGAACCACCGGGCGAATCGCTCGAAGGCGTACGGCTCCGGGTCCCAGCGTCCATTGTGACAGATGCGGGCGATGTTGATGGAATACTCTCGCCTCTGTGCCGGCGGGGCGGGGATGTAGGGCGAATCGAGCCGGTTCCGCAGATCCGTCGTGCCGGCGGCGTAAAGGAAGATGTTGAGCCCCATGTGAAAGGCCTCGCGGTGGGTCTTGTCGGAACGAAGGTGCCAGTGCTGGGTGATGTCTTTGGGGCTGTGAACCAGCAGCAGTCGAGAGCCGTTGGATACGGCCAGCAAAGGCTGGTCGGGCGGGACTCGGAAGCCCAGCGTGTACAGTTCATGATCCACCGGCAGGTCGTCTATCGGGTGTTGCGGGAACAATCGGCCCGCCAACTCGCGGATGTACTGTGTGAACGACTCGCTGCCGCCGTCGGCATGGGTGAAGATCAGGCCTCCTGCGAGGGCAAAGGCCCGAAGCTTCTCGCATTCGGATTCAGTGATGCCAAGCGGCGCGTGGCTGGCCAGGTATAGGACGGGGCAGTCCATCCAGGAGTGCCACTCGACGAACGTCGGCACGATCTGCCAGTTGAGTGGCCGCTCCATGTCGCGAGCGGCCACGCGAGCCAGGTTCAGGAGGTCGCGCGGGCGGTTGTTCCATGCTCCAGCAGCGCGGAGCTTGTTCATGACGACCGGATGCCGCGCGCGGGCGAGGAAGAGCAGATAGAAGGAGGACTGGACCACGCTGTCGCCGGCGAACAGCCAGGAACCGTCGTTTTCCTGCTTGGCGATGAGCTTGCCGCTCAGTTCGCGATACCAGTCGTGCTTTCCGAAATACTTGTACCCGCTGGCCAGTGCAACGCGCTCCAGGCCATACAGGGTATAGCCCAGGTCGCCGCTCCATGCCTGGAGGCAGTTGTCGCCCGCGTCGAGCCAGGCCAGGCCCTCGGCAAGGGGTCGCGGATAGGGCTGACGGCTGGTGCGCAGGCCGTCGCGACGGGATTCAAGCTGGTCCTGGGTGACGGCCATCGACACCAGCGCGGCCAGGGTCATCGAGATTCGTGGGGAGCCATCGCCCGGCATGTAACCCCACAGACCGTCGGGCAGTCGGCATTCGAACCAGTGGTTCTGGACGCTTGTCCAGTAGCTTGCCGGGACATCCAAGCCGGCCTCGGCGGCGGCCCACACGCCGAGCAGGCCATACTGTGAATTGGAGTTGTCCCAGTGGGCCAGTTCGGCCGTGGGATCGGGGCTTTGATAGCCATAGGCCCCGCGCCGGTGGGCCCTGACCAGCCAGGCCAGATCGGCGCGCAGGGTCGGCATATCCTCCTTGCGCGAATGCAGAGCCAGAGCGGCCAGTCGCAGCGAGCGCGCGTAAGTCTCGGTCGAACCCTGAATGTCCATGGCCGCCAGCGCGGAAAGCATGTCCTTCATGGGCTGCTTGCGGAAATCGAGCTTCGGGTCGTACATCGCCTGGCAGGACTGGAGCAGGGCGTAGACAGCCAGCGCATCGGCACCGACATCCCTGGAATCCTTCATCGGGAGGTCGCGGAGCTTGCCGTTCTCGAATTGTGCCAGGAGATAATGGCTGGCACGCGAGATCGCCAGGCCGGTCTGGTCATCGGAGACGCCGTCGGCGGGGATGGGCATTGCGACGGCGTAGGGTCGGCCGAGGCTGGGGCGCGTCCGCGCAAGGCGGGGGGCGGGCGGCGATGCGGGCTGTGATGTCGGGACGGGGCCCAGGGTGACCGCGGGTTGGGGGGGAGGCGTCGTGGAGAGCGAATCCGGCGCGGGCGCAGGCGCCACCTGCGCGGGAGGGGGCGGATTGGCGGCCTGACGCTTCCTGCCGGACCCCATGGCAACCAGCCGCATCACGATCCACGCGGCGAGGACCGCCAAGCCCACCGCCGCGATCCAGCCGAATACTTCGCTGATGCGGCGAAATCGACGCGATCGATCGAGCAGGGACTGAACGGGAGATTGTGAGTCGTTGGAGTCGTCGGCCATGGCCCGTTATTCACTCTCAAGAGGCCATGTTCCCGGAGAACAGCCGCAAATTCAATTGGCCGGCTTGTCGGCGGGCTTTTTCTTGATGACCTTGATGACGACGTCGCCCTCCTGGGGCGTCATATCCCAGGCGGTCCGCCATTCGGTTCCGGCGTGCCTGAAGCCGAGTTTCTCAAGCCGCTTTTCGATGTCGGGCATGTGGGCGGCGCCATAGAAGATGCCGATGTTCCTGTGTCCCTCGGCGATGGACTTCTCCATGGCGCGGATGGCGGCTTTGTTGCGCTCGGCCACAAGAACGGTGCCATCCAGGACGCTCAGCTTCTCCTCCATATCCTGGAACTGTTTGGCGAGGATCAGCTTGAAGTGGCGGGCGCGGTCGGGGCTGGTCAGGGCGACAAGCAGTTCGGGCAGACTGATCGGCTGGACGGTAGCCTGCGGGCGCGACATTTCATCGAGCATCTGGCGAAGCATCAGAGTGAAGATGTTCTCGCCCCG
>CAZMXI010000009.1:6684-45986 GCA_964570205.1 uncultured Tepidisphaeraceae bacterium | reverse complement strand
TTCCATTCCCGCATCATAAGTCTGCGGTTTGAGGCTGGCGTAGAGCTCCGGCTGAACCACCGGCCGCGGGATGTACAGGGGCTGATACAGCTCCTGGATGAAGCTGATCGGACGGCCGCTGACCAGGCTCAACTGCACGTTGCTCCAGTCGTTGTCGGTCTGGTTCTCCACGATCGCCCAGCCCTGCAAGCCCGCCTTCTGCTCGGCCTTGGTCGGCAATAAGAGCCGGTAGCTGGTCTTCCAGATCGGCGTCTCCACCACGTACCCCAGCCGCACCAGCCGCTCGCCCTCGCCCTGGAAGTTGATCGTCACCGGCTTCTTGTCCTGGTCGCGGGCCTGCGCCAAGGCCGTCAACGCCTTGTTCAGTTCTTCCTGAAGCTCCTTATCCTGCAGGTCCAGCTTGGTCACATCCTCCAGTTGGATCTGCCGGATCGTGCCCCCGGTCAGCAGGTTCAGCACCCAGACCTCGATGTGACCCTTCTCCACCGCCTTGGGCTTCTTCTCCACCCCCAGGATCGTGCCGAGGTGGTTCTCGGTGCCCGCCGTCAGGCTCACCTTGGCCCCGCGAAGCTGGTTTAACAGCTCGGCCAGCGAGGGATTGGCGGTGATGTCCACCTGGAAGCTCTTGAGGGTGCGGGCGATGGGCTCCTGGCTGGGGTAGACAATGGTTGAGACCCTGCCGCCGCCGGTGTCCTGGAGGACCAGGCTCTTGAGGATGTCGTTGATCTGGTTGGTCTTGAACTGCAACTCGGCGGTGGCGTCATTCTTGACCGGGCCGATGTGCTCGAAGTAGCCCACGCCCGAGGAGAACAGCACCACGACCTTCACCGGCACCTTGGCCTGCGCTTCCTTGGCTTGAGCCGCCGGGGCGGGCTCGGCCGCGGTGGCGATCGACGGCAGCGTAAAACCAACCCCTGCAACGGCTAGCGCCAAGACGGCTTTTCGCAGCAAACTGGTCATGATATATGCATCCTTTCCAAAGAGAGATCGGTATATCCGGTTCCGCGCTTTGCATTGGACGCCCCGCGTGGTGGCAAGTTCCGCCGCGGCGGGGATTTGGCTGGCCGGTGGAGAGGTTGAAACACGGAGACACGGAGGCACCGAGGCGGCCTTGAGGGACAAGGCGACAGGGAGAGTGAAAATGGAATGTGGGACATTGTGGGACATTTTGGGACATGGATGAGGTGTAAGGGGTTGAGGGATAGAGGTTTGGAGCAAATGGGGGTGCTGCCTGGTGCGTGGTGCGTGAAGAGGGTGCGGGGTTCAGAGAAAAGGGAATCTGTCGCAAAGTGCCGTATTGTGTCGCATGACAGCGCGTAAGTGCTTTGGTGGCGGAGGCTTATTCTAATGGCAGATCGTTGCCACGGATGGGGCAGTGAATGGGCACGGATAGAGGATGCGCGGGGAATGGGCGCGGCGGTGGCGATGGGGCGGTATGAGGTTGTCAATGAGCAGCCTCCGGGCCTGGCCTGGAGGGGGCGGACGAGCCGCCTTTTACCTGGGGGGTATTATACGGGTGAGTTAGGGGTTTGTTCAAGAGGCCTGTGGATTTCTTCTTGAACTTTACGGAGAGAGGCGAGGGATCGGGGATGAGGCTGGATGTTTTCTTCCGGCTCGCCGACGGTCGAGGCTGGGGATGCAGGATCAGGTAGAGACATCGATCGCCGGGCAGTCGAGGCATGCTCGCGGTGGTCTTTGCACCATTCCTGGCGAGCACCGGCGTTCGTGTCGATGGTCGTGGTCCAGGCGGCGAATCGTGCCCGCCTGCCTTCCCTTCCTTCACCCGAGAGCGAGCGTTGGCCCGGCAATATCAGGTGATGTCCTGAGTGTGCCCTGTTTTCTCGGTAACCACAGGAAGAGCTCCCGTCCCGGTTCCATGGTCGAACGACAGCCAAACTGGCGAAGGATCGAGACGGAGCCTGTGCGTCACCTTTTCCGTGCCGTACGGAGGACCCGCGATTCTGACGCACTTGCGAGTGGATCAGGTAAAAACCACTGGAATCCGCGATCGGTCAGAGGTTCCTCCTATCTTGCCCAGATTATCGCGATTGCTGTGCGCGATCGCCAATACATGGGCTTGCGTCCCATTTGCGCGAGACGTATCACCAGAGTGCGAATAGACATATATCCCGGACAGCCCGCGTAACTGCGACCCTGTTTTCCCCTTGACTTCATGCGCTTGTGCGACATTATTGGACCTTGGCCACCAGCACGTTGCACAACAAGGTTATGCCACTGATTAGTACGATCACACATCAGTATCTCGGTCTACCACATTCACTGGAAGGAGGTCTCTATGAACCGCCTGTGCCTTTGGATCTTCACAGCCGTGATGTTGCTTGGCCTGATGGGCTTCACATCTACCGCCCAAGCGGTGCCCTTGAACAAGGCCTTCGTCGCCGAGCCGTTCCTGGACACGCCCTTACCCGGTACAACGGTGGCGGCTCGACCGGAGCTGGCGGGTACCGTGCTCGAGGACGTATTACAGCCGTTCTCCTTTGGAGCGCTGAACATCAGCGGTGTGGTGCAGAATCGCGTGGTACGAGAAGATGTTGCCGGAACGCTGGACTTCTACTGGCGGGTGCTCGTGGATCCAACATCCACCGGCGGCGGCGTTTCAGTCTTCCGTCTTTTCAATTTCGACTACGACAATCTCAACGATGCCGACTGGCGGATTGACGGTGAGGGGTCGGCCGTTGCCTACATTGGTAAGCTGTTCAACCCGGCAGATCATCCGGACGGCAGGATCAACTTCTTGTTCGACCCTGACGTGCCGCCAGGAGATCCCGCTATCGTCACCACCGGCTCGTATTTCTTCTTCCTGCATACCGACGCGACCCAATACACCGATACCGCCATGTACGTCCTGCAGGGCGGAACGCTGGGCGGAACGGATACCACGCTCTCGCCGGTGTTTCAGACGTTCGCTCCCGTTCCCGAGCCGACAACGATCGCGGTATCTTCACTGGGCTTGTGCCTGCTGCTGAGCCGGCGCCCCCTACGCCGGTTCTGAACCCGAGCCATTCATCGCCCCGCGCCTGAGTCGCAGAATGTATGACGTTGCCAGGCTGTAACAGGTAATTGTTGGCCGAGCGGGCCTTTTGGCTAATCTTGCGGCGAGCGACCCCTTTGCCCCACGCCCGTGTCGGTTGGCCAGGCGGCGGAAGACACGACGATTGCGGTTGCTGAGTCGTTGACGTACAGAGGGGGCTCACTCGAGGGATATCTGAACGGTGGATTCCTGTCGGCGTGCCTATGGATGGGTTGACTGGCGAAGTGCTTCGTAGAGGGCGATGCCGGCGGCGGTGGCGAGGTTTAGGCAGTGCTCACCCTCGACCTGTGGGATGCGAATGGCGTAGTCGGGGCGGGCGGTGATGGGTGGCGAAAAGGGGTCGGGTGGCGAAAAGGGGTCGGGAGTCATTCCTCCTAGTCCCTGCCCCGGACGGATGTCCTGGCTTGCGCATCGGCGCGGTTGAGCACGGAATGGACCAAGCCACCGGGGCAGCGTCGGGGGCGACGGAAGCAGGACTGCCGGCCAGGCCGCGCCCGGGGCAAGGGCCGGGCATCGGTCGCGTCTCCCGAGGATTGGTCGGCGATCGTGTCCACGCGTCAATCGACGGCCGAGGCGGCCGTGTCACTGTAGTTATAGTGCACCTCGCGGCCGGCCGGATGGGCGAAGTCGTCTCGCCGAACGTATTGGGCGCTGGCATCGTCAACCGGATCGATGACCATCGGCCGTCTCAAGCCGCAGGATGTTGCCGAGGGCATCACTGCACCAAGGCGCAACCGCGACCAGAATGCTTTTGATGCGCCTGGGTTTACAGGAGCGACTTGAGGTGCTTGACGCTGCGGGCCGCCTGATCGACGGTTCCGCACTCGACGCTGAAGGCGATGTCGCGCTTGGCCTTCTTCGCGATGCTGATGACCCGCTTCCAGTCGATCACCCCATCGCCGCAGGCGCAGCCGACCGGCGTGCCGGTGACCTTGCCGCGCTCCTTTTCCGAGTGCTCGACCGAGATATCCTTGGCGTGCAGGTGCACCAGGCGATCCACCACGCGCTCCAGCCAGGTGTAGGGGTCCTGGCCGGCCAGATAGCTGTTGCCGGTGTCGAAATTGATGCCGATGGCCGGGCTGTCAACCAGCCGATAGATGCGATCGAGCCCGTCGGGGGTCTTGCTGTACTGCTGGTGGGGCTCGATGCCGATCAGGATGCCGCGCGGCTCGGCCGAGGCGGCGGCTTCCTTCAGCGTGTATCGCATCAGCACGTGATCTTCCTCGACCGTGGTCCACGCGGGCTTCGGGCCTTCATCGGTGTTGACCACCGGAGCGCCGCACTCGGCCGCGAAGCGAATCCCCTGCTTCATGTATTCCACACCGATCTCCGGCTTGCACAGCGGCGTGTGAACCGAGAAGCCCGAGAGCTTCACCCCGGCCTTTTCGCACGCCCGGCGGATGCGATAAGGGTCATCGAGCATCGAAACGCTGTGGAAGTACCCGGCCTCGCTCAGCAGTTCGCGCCCCCAGTGCAGCATGGGCTCGATGTAGTCATAGCCCAGCTCGGCCGCCTTATCGACGCCCCATTCAAAGGACTTATCGTCATGTCGAACGAACTCCATATTAACGCCGATGAGGATTCGACCCATGAGAGAAACTCCTTCCAAATAGAGCCGGGCAGAGGTGGGATTCAAGAAAAGGCCGAGATCGGATTCGAACCGATGAATAACGGATTTGCAATCCGTCCCCTTAGTCCACTTGGGTACTCGGCCATAAGTTGCTGTCATGCAAGCACTTGCGTTTATCATCGCTGCCGCTCGTTGCCAGTGCGTGCAAGTCGTTGTCAGCGGAACGATTGTAGCACGAACCACCGTCCTGACAAGCGCCTGCGCCCCCACGATCCGTCGTGCCGGTCAACGCCCCTGATTGCCCCTGAATGGTCGGGCCGTGGTCCAACCTGTGGTCCTCGCCGTGGTAATATTGCGGAAGTGGCAACGGGGTGTCCGTGGTGCCAGTCTTGACCGCCTGCTGAGGCACCGACAGAGGCGAGGGCAGACGGACCAGCGCCGCAAGCATCTCGGCCAGTTCCGCATGGGCGTAGCCGTCGGTCACGTCCTCGTTGGCGTGGCGCATCAGTTTCTTCTTCGTGGCGCGGGAGCAACCCGTCCGGTCCAGGTTAGTCTGGAAGGTGTGTCTAAGGGCGTGGAAGTCCAGCCGCCGCTTCTGGCTGTCCACCAGCTCGATCCCGGTCTTCTTCAAATCCTTCTCCAACGTCTCCACATCCGGCACCGCCCCCACGACCGCGGCGCCGGGCATCGCTGCCATCCGCTCCCGCAGCAGCTTGGCAACGTAGGGGTGCAGCGGGATGTGGTCCAAAGCGTCCCCCATCTTCTGCTTCAGGTCGATGAAGGGGATGGTCGCATCAAGGTGCAACTGCCCCCACCGCAGGCGGTCGGTGTCATCCCGCTTGATCTCGTTACGGCGCAGGCCGTTGAGCATAGCTAAGGCGTAGCACAAATGGCGGTCGCCCGGTAGCGTGGGCCAGACCTTGAAGAACGCGGCGGCTTCCTCGACGCTGGCGGCCCGGCGCTCGCGGGTCTTCTTCGCCCCCTTTTCCCGGACGCGCTTGAGCTTCTTGAGCGGGTCGGGCCAAGTGTCTGGCAGCGCCCAGTGGACGAAGGCCTTCAGCTTCTTAATGAAGGCGTTCTGGTAGCCGGCGGTTCGTGCGAGCGTGGGCAACAGCGACTCGACGCCCGCCGCGGTGATGTCCGCGAACCGCTGCCACTGGCCGGCCCCGACCAACTTGTTGAGGGACCATTCGGTGATACGGATATGGTCCTGGTTTACGTTCTGCGCCCGCAGGGACGCGACGTACTGCTTGACCAGTTCCCTGACCGGCAGAGCCAGGCGGTCGGTGTCCGCCGTCTGCATTCCCGCCGCCCGTTGGTCGGCCTGCTTCTGCAATTCGGTCAGCCGCCGTTCGCTGGCGAGCTTGTCCGTGAACAGCTTGACCTTCTGCCAGGTCCGGGGCGCGACCTTAACCTTGCCGTACCAGCTAACCGACTTCTTCCCGTCCCGCATGGCGATCTTGAACACCTTCATGGCTACCTCGTCTTCCTGCCGGCCTTCGCCTTCACGCCGGCCACGATCTTGAGCTTGAGCAATGTCCCCAGCCGATCCAGCGTCTCAAACGACAAGCCGCTAGTCCCGGCCATGAACCGCGACATTACCGAATGATCCAGGCCAATTGCCTTGGCGATGGCGTAGCGGCTCATGCCGCTGGCGTCGATGGCCCGGCGTATCTGGTCGCTCAACTTGTCCTGCTCTTCTGCCAAGCCCATAACATACCTCGTATGTGCATAATAGTCAAATATTTTTCTGCCGCTTTCTGCCTCGGCGATTGCGCGAGAGCAGGCGAGCTACGTCTCTCGCCGACAATCCCCTCCTCGCCCCAATCGCCGCATATAGCTCATCAAACCTGTGCGAATCCTGACAACTCCTATAGGTCAGGTCATAGCATCGCCGGCAGCCAAAGTATCGCCCGCCGGGCGGGAGGTACAGCTTGCCGACGCGCCGCCCGCAGGAGCACCCGTTGAGCGTCAACGGGCAGATGAACCACCACCGCAGCCCGCCCCAGGGCAGAGGCGTGGTCGTCAGGTAAACCTGATAGTCCATCGCCTCGCCGGCGCTGGTCCTGGTGTAATGCAGGCGGGCCGTGCCGGCATCCGCGCCGAGGTTCACGTCAAAGCCGATTCTCGACAGCTTCTCCCCGGTCACGGTGTTCGTCCAAGTCAAGGAGAACCAGCCGCACAGGCCGGGACGCAGCATCTTGTCCCGCATCAACTTTGCGGCCGAGAGGATCAAGCAGTCCTCTACCGTCGTCTTTGACCAACCGCGCCAGCCGCTTCCGCTTCCGCCCATGGTGTCTTCTCCTGCAAGATTCTCCTAGATCATCGAGCCGGCCCACACCCTCACGCCTGGTCGGCAGTGAAGGAATTTCTGCCAAACAAAGCCAAGCAGCTCAGTCAGCATCGCCCGACACGTTCACGTCCAGCGCCACCGGCGCGGGCACGGCTTGCCCTGTGCGGGATGCTTGCAGGCGCTGTAACTCATGCAGGCAGCGAAGCATGGCCCGCTCCAGTGTCGTCTCGTAGCGCCGGACTCGCTCCATCGTCGCATCATCAGCCAGCAGCATCCGACGGCGGTAGCGGTCTAAGTCCGCCTCAAGTGCCCGATAGTCCTTCTTCTTCTCATCCAAGGTAACCTGCAAGGCAGCGGTGAAGCCCTTCAGCAGGTCCGGCAAGGGCTCTTGGTCGAAATCCGCGATCGCTTGAAGCGCTGCGCGGGCGCGGCCGGCCGTCCAGTCCAGTTCATCCAGACAGACGCCGTCTGGGAAGTCAGGCAGAATCACATCCGGCTCTCGTTCATCATTGCCGTACAGGTCGGCGCCCACAGCTTTGGCTGCCGCGGCAATGGCGCCAGCCGCCAATTCCGAATCGAGTTGTTTGCCATCAGGGGCGTCGGCCAACTGCTTCATCATCGCGAGCCTGCATTGAATGGCGCTGATCTCCTGCGCTGCCTTGGTCAAGGGAGACTGGCTACGCATGTTGGCGCGATTCCACGCCCCCTCGGCATCTTCCAGCCCGGTCGCGATGGCCTCCAACTCGAACCTCGTCACCCGGGTAAGCCGCCAGAGCAGCAGGGCGATCCGCTCGGCCAACACGGTCTCAAGATGGCTCTCCGGGCGCAGGTCCAGCAGCGTCTGCTGGCGGTGTGCATCCCATTCCTGCTCGTTCTCAAAGCCGGCCACAACGGGCTTCCAGCTCAGCAGGCCGTGCTGAAGCGCGTTGGCAGCGACGATGGCCTTGCCCTCATCGGTCGTGGGGCCGGTAGACGCGTTGGCGTTTCGACGATTGGCTTTCACTTTCACAGGGGTAGTCATGGCAGATTTCCTTTTTTGTTGTGTCACGGATTCTCCTAAATCATCGGGGGTACCGATTCATAGCTCGCCTTCATCGAAGATCAGCCGGTCCAGGCGCCGACGCACCGGTTCGGCCTCGCCCCGCTCGACCACGGCCATGCGGCGCAGGATCGTGGTCTTGTGCTGGCGTAGCGCCTCGATCAACTCCGGCGTCAGCGCGCTCGCCGGGCCGTCCACGTCCAGCCCGCCCCCGGTCTGGGGGATGAGCTTGACGCCCTTCTCGATCAACTGGTCGATCAGGTCATTGGTGGTCATAGCCGCACCTTCCGTCGCGCCTCAGAATGGAAGGGGGATTGACCGTCACGTTCATCACCGCCGTCACAGCCGTTGTCCTGACTGCACTTGCCGGGTGACGGTGTGGGTGACGATGGCGACTGCCCCTCGCCGCAGTCGTCACCGAGTCCGTCACGGCGTAAGTCGTTGTCCTGAATGGACGGTGACGGCGGTGACGATGGTGAGGGTGTACCCCCCCTCCGTTCTAACGTGATGGGCGTCCCCCTCCTCGTGTGCGTGCCAAAGATGACGTTGATGCCCGCCGCCCGCAGATTGGGCGCGATCCGCCGGACCTCGCCGGAGAATGCCCTTGCGGACTTGGGCCAGCCCGCCGGCAGCTTCGGGTTGCCGTTCTTGTCCTTGGCCAGCATTCCTTCCACCGCCTCCATCAGTTCCTTGGCCGTCCCGCTGAAGGTGTCGCAGTCCTCCATCAGCCTGACCGTCACCGCCCCAATGGCGCTGCCCTCAATGGCGCTCTCGTTGGCCGTGGCGCGGTTGCCGATGTACGTTTCCATGAACGTGCCCGGCTTCCAGCGCAACCCCGGCTCACAGGCTGTCACCCACTTCGCGAAGTCCGCCATCCGGGGCAGACGTTCCAGTTTCACCGTGCCGATGTTCGCCAGGCCGACGGCCACGGCGTCCAGCAGTGCCCCCAGGATGCGCGGGCGGGCCTCATGGAAGTCCCGCCATAGCTCGTCCTCCGGCTTGCGGTCGGCCTCGGTGATCGGTGTGAGGGTGATGAGGACGCTGCGGTCCAGCAGGTCGGGCCGGGTCGCAACGTCCTCGATGCCGTTGAACATCAGCGGACGCATGGCCTCGAAGATCATTTCGTCGGCATCGGAGTAGAGCTCGCGGGTGGAAAAGCCCCCGCCGGTACTCAGCCGGCAAATGGCATCGCTGAGCCACGTCGGGACATGGCTCAGGTTGTCGAACCCGACCACGAGGCTGTTGCTGGCCGCGATCATCAGGTCCCGCGGCTCTTTCGGTTCACACCGTAGCGGGGACTTGTTGGGATCCACCAGTGCCCGCTGCATCTTCTGGGCCGTGCTTTTGCAGCTTCCCTGCTCGCCGTAGAGCGCCTGAACCGGATACGGCCCGCGCCCCCGCAGCGCAGCGACGATCCAGGCCACGATCAGGATGAAGTCGCGCCCGTCCTTGACGTTGATGAATCGGCGCAGCTCGTCCACCGATCCGCCCTTCACCGGCGTCAGCAGCGACAGCATGCCGCGCTTGCGGATGAACATCACGGGGCAGTCGGCCACCAGTTCCCACCCTCGCCCCGTCACCTTCACGACCTTCCAGTCCTCGCCGGCCAAGTCAAGGTAGATCGCGCCGTCCTGCTCGGCCACGCGAACGGCCACGGCTCGCTGCTCCCCCTCGTACATCGCCTTGCCGCCCAGCACACCCAGCGCATCCTGCAACGCCTGCGCGCCGGGCACCTTCTTGAAGTTCAACCAGAATTGCCGTGCCAGCCAGGAGCGGAAGCCCTTGCCGTTGACCGGGTGATTCTCGCGGTGGTCCTCGACCTGGATGGTGGCATACGGGGTGTCGCCGTCGTGCCACAGCTCCACGTCTTCAGCCAGGTTCACCAGCAGTTGCGCCTGACTGAATCGTTCCTCTTTCTCCTCTCCCGCATCGCCACCGCCATCACCTTCTCCAGCGCCGGCCACGTCCCGCTGCTGGTCCTGGGCCTGTTGCGGGTCGAACGGCGTGGCCTGCACCACCAGTTCCGTCAGCGTCTCGACCGTGCCGCCGGCCCCGAACCAGTCATGCGCGTCCTTCACCTTCTCGCCGGGCAACTCGATGACCTTGGCCTGGGCTGCGATGCCGAATAGGGACAGCGCCACCTGCTGAGCGTGTTTCCGGCCGGGGTCGTCCTTGTCGGCGATGATGACCACCCGCCGCTCCCGTAGGGGGTCGTTGTACTCCGTCTTCCACTTGCCGGCCCCGCCCACGTTGCACGTCGCCACCAACCCCGCCTGCGCCAGGCGGTCGGCGTCCTTCTCCCCCTCCACGATGAACACGGTGGCCAACTGGTCCGCCGCGATCAACTCCGGCAGGCGATACAGAACCCGCCGCACGTCCTTCATGTTCCAGACGTATCCGCCCTTGCCGTCGGGCCGGCGCTGGCGAAAGTCCTTCGGGAAGTAGCGGATGGCCTCGTACAGCAGGTTCCCCCGCTCGTCGCAGTAGCGGTACGTCGCCACGATCTTCGGCTTGGCCTTCTGGCCCTTCTTCACGAACAGGTCGGCCTCGGTCATGCCGAGCGCAGCGCAGATCTCCTTGGTGGTGCAGCAGGCGAAACAGTGCAGCAAGGCCCGGCCATCGTCGCCGCGTTTGACGCTCAGGCTCGCCTTGCTGTCCTCATGGCCGGGGCCGGGGCACTTGGCCGCCCATTGGTCTTTGCCGGTAGGTTTCACGTCCTTCAGACGCGTGAGGATTTCCTGAACTGGATCGGTTATCATGTCCATGTCGGTACTTTCCACCGCCGTCCGGTTGGCCCCGCGACGGCGGTTTTTGTATGGAGCAGGGGGGTTACTGAGCGTTCTGCTCGATCCAGTCCAACACTGTCTCCCGGCGCCACCGGCGCACTTTGGCCCCGATGGAGAGGTCCGGGGCGGGGAACGTGCCCGCCGCGATCCACCGCCACAGGGTCCGCTGGCCCACGCTCAGGGCCTTGGCGACGACCTTGGCATCCCACAACAGCGCCTCGTGCTGGCGGCTCGATACCGCTTCCTGCTGGCGCTCCAACAACTTCTCTGCTGCCATGACTGAACCTTTCTGCGGGCGTCCATTGCGTTTCCACCGACCATCTGCTGCATGGTTATTCGTCGCCGAATCCATGCCGCGTAGGGCCGGGGCGTGCCCGTCTGCGTCTGTTATTCGTCGCAGACCGTCTCGGCCGGGTTGAGGACCAACGATTTGTCCTCGCATCCAATCGCACGCCCGCGTAAAGGGGGCGGCCCTGTCCAAGTTCTGGACTGGTTGACTGGACCTACAGGCGCATGAAAAACCCCGGTAATACCGGGGTGGCATGGACGGGCAGGCAACGCCGCAGTCCAAAAGCTGGACTGCTTGTTTGGACTACTTCCTATCGGGGCGTGTGGGGTTGATATGGTGCATCCGGTTGGTCAGTTCTTTGGGCTTGGCTCTCAGCGTCGGCAGCAACTGCTGACTCCGCAACCACTGGATATCTCCCAAGATGGTATTCCGGCAACCCACACCTTCCTCGATCAGCTTTCCGATGATCTTCTCTTGTGAGGGGCACACCGGGTTCCCGGCGGAATCCCGCTCCTGGGCAAGCTGCTGGTAGCGATGCTGAACATGCTTCCGCCGTCCTTCCTTCCCGGCCAGAACCTTCGACGGATGTTGGGCGTCCTCTGCCTGGGGAGTTGCGGCGTTGGCCGTAGACCCTGGCGCACTGTGCTGGGGGGCCAAGTGGGTCAGGAACTCGGCCATCAGCGGCATTATCGCAGCGAAGTCGGGCTGCGGTGCCACCGCCGTAGCGGCTCCGGCCTCCCCACGTCGTCGAAACTCGCGCTTCAGCCGCTCGGCAAACTGACGAAACTCGGCCTGTCCCCGCTCGTCCAGCGAGTGGCAGATGGTCTTGAGAACCGTGCCTCTCTGTGCAGGGGGCGGGGCATAGATCAGACGGGAGATACACCGTTCCTGCCGGAA
This sequence comes from uncultured Tepidisphaeraceae bacterium, assembly GCA_964570205.1. GTDB lineage: Bacteria > Planctomycetota > Phycisphaerae > Tepidisphaerales > Tepidisphaeraceae > CAZMXI01. The sequence goes on along the minus strand of CAZMXI010000009.1, from coordinate 34,060 downwards.
ATCCGTCAGCGGGTCGTGCAGTTTCTGCCATATCTGTAGTTCCTCCGCCGTGTCATGTTCAGGCTTGGATGGCCGCTCGAAGGGCGCGGGCAGCCCCAGCGCCAGAGCGTGATCGGATATCTTCTGCTCGATGCCGTAGGTGTCATGGAAGCACCAGCGGTTAGACTCCAGGGCTCGGACCAACTCATCAACGTAATCACACCCGTATTGAGCGTGCTGCGCAGGCGTGAGATTCGATCTGCTCGCCGCGCTTTGCTCATGTTGGCGGACTCCAGGGCCAGTGGTGTGCATCAACACTGTCCACGCCTTCCGCACCAGCGCCATCCAGCGGGTGCGGCACTCGCCGTTCAACTCGTCCAGCGTGGCAACGCGGGCCATGGCGCGGCCCTTGGCGGCGATCTGCAAGGCGAACTCATCATTCGGCGGCAACTCCCCATACTCATGCTGGCCGGCAAGCCACGGCCCAAACTGTTCCCCCAGCCGGTGCAGATTGGCGTCCTTGTCCGTCAGCAGCCAGGTCAGCCCCAGCACGGCCTTGGCTTTCTCCACGTCATAGGGGTTCAGATCATCGTCGGGGGTGTCCAGCCCCTCATGCAGCAGCATTGAGAACGCATGGATCAGGCAGTTGCTCAACCAATACCCCTTGTCCTTGGTGGGGGCGGCCGTGATGCTGTCCAAGACTTCCTGAAAGCGCGCTTCCCGCTCGGCGACATCGGCGATGCCGTTGGTCATTTCCCGAGCGATGGCCCGCTTCGATGCAATATTCGTAGGGTGATCCTTGAACTCCGCCCACGTCTTCATGTCAGCGGCGTGAAGCGCATCGGCGGAGAAACGGCGGCTCAGGTAGTCGATGCCGGCGCGGTAGAAGTCCGGCCGAGCGGCAATGTCGGCGCGGATCGTGGCCAGGAAGGTCTTGTCTTCGGGCGTGAACGTCGGCGTGATGTCTCTCATGCTGTACCCTTTAATGCGGGTCGCCGCCGCCGGCCATCCCGCCAGGGTACAGGCAGGGCAGCCGGGGCGGCACATGGCCGGGGATCAACCGGCCTTCCCAATTGCCCAGATTACCAACCATGCACGGACGGAACAAAGCTGTCCGCCACTCGCCATCAGGAAGTGCACACCGTCCGCCGTTCCCATGCCGAGCCATGCCGACGGGCAACTGCGCGCAGTGTCCAGTCCTCGTGGGCGCGACATGAGCGCGGCGGTATCGCAGCGTTGCGTTCTTGCCCCACTTGTAGCGCCCATTGGACCGCCAGTTCTGAAAGCTCCCGTGGTCCGCCAATCCCCCCAAAAACGCACCGCCGAGCCGCCATGATCGCGCTGGCTACAATATGCCGTCCAGTCCCATCCCGCTCTAGCCGGCGCGGCTGGTGGACGATAATATGAGCAGCGAGACAGAAATCGTGCTGCCGGAGATGGATGCCAGAGGAAACCGCTGAACTTCGCATTGATGGAACTGCACCGGGCGACCACAGCGTTCCCGTTGATGTTCTGGTGCGCATGCTCAACGGCCTTCAGCAACTCGCGCTCATCTTCGCGGCCGCAGGTGAGCACCAGCCTATCCAGCATCGGTTCAAGCCCTCCGCCGAACTGCGGAGCCGGTTTACGCTTCGCTGTGGCGTTCCACAAGCGGGCAGCTATGTAATGCCGGTCTCACTTGTTGATCAGGCCGCCCAGCCCGAGTTGCAGCAGCCGCCTGCGCTCTTCCCCAAGGTCTATGGGTTCATGGATGCAGCCTCGAAGGATGACGCCGGGCGAATGACTGCCCTCTTGCCGGACTCCCGCTATCGGGAGCGCGCTTTGCGGGAAGTGCGGAGCTTGGCTCCGAAGGGCGGCGAGCGATGGTCTGGCACCTTTGGTGTCCCCGGGGCGGCTCCCGTTACAATTGATGCGAAGCTCAATCGAGTTGTTGAGCGACTGCTTGCGGCCGGCGCTGAAGAGCAAACGGTCATGACGGTAACAGGCGAACTGATCCGCATCAACTTCGACGAGAATAAGCTCTTCATCCGGTACCCGGTCAACGGTCGGCAGATCGAGTGTTCTTACCTGCCTGAGATCGAGAATGACCTGTTGGAGAGCCGGCGTGACATGATTCAAGTGACGGGCACATTCATCCTCGATGCAGATGGCCAGCCAACGCGGCTCACCGACGTTACCCGTATCGAGCCAATCGACCTGTCGCCGCTGACTGTGGACCGAATCGAGCGGGGGAACCGGGTACTACGGGCCAACCCGCCGCTGAAGGTCGAGCCACATCTGGATGACGAGACCCAACAACTTTACGTGGTGGACGAACCTTCGCTGGACCTGCACATCTACGCCTACTCCCGCGAGGATTTGGCCGACGAGTTGGCGGAGCACCTGTTCTTTGCATGGGACGCCTATGCCCAGGCTTCGCCCGACGAGCTGACATCCAAGGCAGAGGAGCTTCGGCAATTGCTGCTTGCCCGCTTCCAGGAGGGTGCCTGATGCCTCGGGCAAAGAGGGCTATCGAAGACGCGCTACAAGCCAAGGGCTTCATGCCCTCGGAAGGTGATCATCATTTCTTCGTCTATATCGCGACCAACGGCAAGAAGACTCGCGCCCGCACCAAGACCAGTCATACGGCCAAGATGAAGGACGTTCCCGACAACCTGCTGTCGGAGATGGCCAAGCAGTGCAAGCTGACCAAGGCTCAGTTCTTGGAGCTGGTGGATTGCCCGATGAACCGTCAGCGCTATGAGCAGGTCTTGACTGAACGCGGCGAGCTATAGCACGCCCATCATCACACAAAGACCACCCAACTCGCCCCCAGAAACTCCACGTCGTCGGCCCAGTCCCATAATTCTGCCTTCTCCTCAAGGTGTTCCTTCGCAACCTTGAATGCGGCCTCAGCATCGCCGGCCGGCTCCGCCGCGCCGTCGCTCTGGGCATCCTTCGTCACGGCGGCTGCCACGGCCCTCTCATCCACCTTGCCATCGCGGTCCACGAACACCGGCTCAAATCGGAACAAGCACTCGTCACCATCCTCGCGCGTGATGCGCTGGCGGCCAAAGCCTAATCGTAGGCACGATGCGCAATTGTAGTAATAAATAAGTTAGCAATTTCATCTCATTGTTCCCGTCCCGCCTGCCCCACACGTCGCACATCCTCGCACATCTTGTTTGAGTCTCGCTCTCTGGTAGGAAACGCTGTTTCCGCTTACCATTCACGGGGTTACAACGCTTTTTCGCCGGTTTGCAGGTCGGAGAAGGTCATTTTGTCCCAGTAGATCGCTGCAAAGCAGAACACGAGGTCCGTTATGGGCATTCTGTCAGGATGCAAACCCCGCAAAGAAGTCCTCAAAGGCGACCTCGCGGACGCCATTTTTGCTGCCGATTTCGGCGACCTTATCGCCGGCAAAGCGCCGCCCGTCTACGGGGACTCCCCGGTCTTCTTCCAGAATACCCACCCGGCAAAGCAGCTCTGCAAGGTCGTTCAGGCCGTCTTCGCTCGCTTGGCCGACGGCAAGGAAGGTGGCGCTACTCTCCGGCTCAGTACGGGCTTTGGCGGCGGCAAGACGCACGCGCTGATGGCGCTGTGGCACCTAGCCAACAACATCGGCGACTTGTCGATGGGTACGGAACTGCTGCCCGCGGCGGGCCGACCCAAGAAGGTTCACGTCGCCGCGATTGACGCCGGCAAGGGCGGAGTGCCTGAGTTCACTTCTCACGGGAAGACCAAGGTCCAGAGCCTCTGGGGCGAGTTGTTTCACCAACTCGACCCGGACAAGGGCCTCAAACTGCTGGGCAAGGCGGACGACCCTGAGTCATCGCCGAGCGATAAGCAGATCGAGTCCGTGTTCCCCAAAGGGCCGGTCCTGATCCTTCTGGACGAACTCGTCATCTATATGGCGAAGCTCTCCGACCGTGGGCAGGGCAATCTGTTGGGTTTCATCAACTCGCTCGCGGCTGTAGTCAGCAAACGCCCGCAGACGGTGCTCATTATCACCGATCCCGGTGGTCAAGCGGCCTATGCCAGCCAGTCGGCGAAGCTCGGCGCGGCCGTGCAGGCCGCGGCCTCGAAGCTCGACGACGTGACCGGCCGCAAGTTCACCGACTTCGATCCCATCGGCGATGAATCCGCCAAGGTCATTGTCCGGCGTCTGCTTGAAAAAGTGGACGCGACCGCCGCACAGGAAACGTCCGCGGCCTACCACAGTCTTTACGAGCGCGTTCTCAAGGAAGCCCCCGGCAGCGTTCCCGCCGATTGCGGAACGATGGAGTACGCGAGACGGGTTGTTGAATGCTACCCGTTCCATCCCCGGCTGCTGCTAACCGCCCAGGGACACCTCCAGGCGCTGCAATCGTTCCAGAAAAGCCGTGGCGTGCTCCGCCTGTTCGCTCGCATCCTGCGCGACGTGTGGGAGTCGAAGCGCGACGTGGACCTGATTAGCGCCGGCGAGGTCAACTGGTGCAGCGACGGCATCCAGGGCGATCTACTGACTCGGCTCGACCGCGCAGAGTTCAAAGCCGCGATCACCGCCGACGTGGCGGGCCATGCTGTCGAATTGGACGGCGGCAAGCCCGACGGCGTTCACCATCGCATCGCGTCGGCCGTGCTTCTGGAGAGTATCACTCTCGGAGCCAACAGTGGCCTTGAACCCGCCGACCTCACGCTCGCAGTGCTTCGGCCCGACGAGGCCGGCCCCGAGCCGGTTGAGGCGATGGATCGCCTCATGGGCGTCTGCTGGCACACCTATCCCACCACGTCGGGCAAGGGTTGCCAGTTCCGCTTTGAGCCAAATGTGCTCAAGCAAATCGAGCAGCGCAAGGGCCAAATCCCGATTGAGGATGCCAAGAGCCGTGTCCTCGCCGAGGCCCAGGGCTACTTCTCCGGCATGACGTTCAAGGTGGCCAACTGGCCGACCTCCGCCAAGCAGGTGCCCGAGTCCGCCACGCTGCAACTCGCTCTGTGCGAGACGGAGAAGATCGGCAAGGCCGTCTGCGCGTTCGAGGACGATACCGATCCCGCGGCGCCCATGCCGCGTCGCTTCCAGAATGCCATCCTTGCGGTCACCGCCACACCCACCGCCTTCGATGGTGCCATCGAGAAGGCTCAACGCATGCTCGCGGCGATGGAAATCGAGAAGGAGAACAAGGGCGACAGCGGCAAGATGGTCCGCGATCAGCTCAAGAAGATTTCCCCGGAACTGCACCGCCAGTTCGCAATCCAGACGCGGCGGGCCTTTGACGTGGTCGTGCTCCCCGGCGGCGCCGTGGGGCACATTGACGAGCAGTACCAGGTTCCCGACGACCAAATACTCCAGAAAGCCCACGGCCAGAGCAGCCTCAAGAAGTTCCTGGAGGCCAAAGACCTGATCTACCAGCCGGGTGCCTGCCTCGACAGCCATCTGTTTGTGAAGGAAGTTCTGCCCGGCGCCACGCCTCTGGCCGACAAGCCCGGCGTCTTCACGGCCAAGGCGGTGCATGAGCGGTTCCTTGCTGCGCCCAAGCTCCGCCTCATTCCCGATTCATCCATCGTCCGCAACACAACCCTCAAGGCCGTGGAGGATGGCAAGATCGCCATTCGTGTCGCCGACGGCCGCGCGTACGACGCGCAGGGTTGCATCGAAGGGCCGGAGGGCAAACGTCGCCGCACGCCCGACGTGCTCACGTCCTTTGCCCTCGACGATTCGGTGCTTGTTACGACCATCGGTTCGGAGGAGGCGTCGGCCTGGCTGAAAGAGGACAAGCCCGGCAAACCCACAAAAGGTGGCGGTGGCGGCGGTCCAGGTGATCCGCCCCCTCCGCCTCCGCCCCCTCCGGCGGGCAAGGCGTCGGCCACGAACTGGGACAAGGTGCTCGAATATGCCGACGACCGCCCGCTGCTCGAATTGCATCTGGTGGCCTCGTCGCCGGCCGACGCCGCGATGATCCAACAGGCTGTGCAGCCGCTCGGCGCCGATCAACTTTCGGTTTCCGTGTCGGTCGGTGGCTCCCTCAAAGATGGCGGCACCATGAACTTTGCCGCCAACGACCTCAAACCTACGCATCCCGCGAAGCCGCTGGGGATGGCGCAGACCATCTTCAATTCCCTCCAGGCCGGCAGTCAGTTCGAGGTGGACCTCAAGCTTACCTTCGGCGCCTCCGGCCGCACCGGCATGCGATCCGCCCTGGAGCAGGCGCGGGACAAGACTCCAGAAGGTGTTGGCGTGCGCGGCCTGTTCGATAAGCCGGAGGGCAGCAAATGAGGCAAATTCGCCAGGCCACCTTCGCTCTTCGGGTTGTGCGCCGTCGCGCCGGTGATGCGGCCATCCTCTATCGACGAACGCTCAACCAGAAGCAGGATGAACGGCTCAGCCGTGTCGCGCCCATCTCGCCGCTGGCCTTTTCATCGTCGGCGGCGCTCTTGCGAGCGGCCGTGCGAGCGTATTCGCCGGATGCCAAACTTGTGACCGGCCCGTTCCTGCCGCTGGATGCCGACTGGGGCGCCAAGGTGGCCTGTTTTGCCAAGATCGCCTCCGGCCTGCGCGATGCGGGCCGGTTGCACCGAGCAGCGGAGAACCTTCGGCAGGCCGACGGCACTGAGGCCGCCTGGTGGCTGGGCTTGATGGTACGTCCTAACGGCAAGCGCGCGGTTCGCGCCCTACGCATTCTCACGGAGGCCGTGAAATAGGAATTCCCCGATGGCCCGGTCCACACCCATTCCTCCACCTTATGACCAGCCGCTCACGGTCATCTTCCTGGGTGCCGGCGCCTCGGCTGCCGATGGTGCGCCGATCCAATCGAAGCTGTTTCCCGACTACTTCCAGAGCGCCGCTATTCAGAATCGCGTCGATGCCGAGATGAAGGCCGCGTTGCGGACCTACTTCAACCGCCTCTGGGGAATTGATGTTGAGGGCGGTCTTGCCGACGCTCGCTTTCCGACCTTCGAGGAAGTTCTGGGGATGCTCGATATCGCGGAGGCCCGCGGCGAGGCCTTCCGAGGATTCGGCGACGATCCCCACGCTACCGGGCTGCGTGAACTGCGTAACCACCTGGTCGCACTCATCAGCCTCATCTTGCAGGAGAAGCTCCAGGGCGAATGCCCGAACCACCGCCGGCTTGTGCAGAGTCTCCGATCTTCCGGGAGGTTGGAATCTGCCAGCTTCGTCAGCCTGAACTACGACATCTTGATTGACAACGCCATTGAGAGGGCGTCCATCGACGATGGGCGCCAAGCACTGCCGGACTACGGTGTCGAGTTCACGCCCCAGCCAAACCGCAACGGACACCCGTTCCCGGTCGCCAGTCGCCTGTTGAAACTCCACGGATCGCTGAACTGGCTCCACTGCCCTACATGCAATGCGCTGGCACTCTTCCCGCACCACAAGGTTGCGGCCGATCTACCGGGTGGGCCGTGGCATTTTCGGTGCTCCGTGTGTCATGAGCTACAGCAGCCCATCCTGATCCCGCCGACGTTCTTTAAGGTCATGTCCAACTTCTTCTTGCAGCAGATATGGAAGCGGGCGGAAGAGGAGCTTAGGCGGGCTGGCCGAATTGTCTTCTGTGGTTACTCGTTCCCCGACGCCGACCTGCATGTGAAATACCTGCTCAAGCGCGCCGAGGTGAACCGCAACGGGGAGGCTCCGCGGGTCTTCATTGTCAACGAACACAAGAACAAGAACGACGAAGCGCGGCGGACGGAGAGGGAGCGGTATGCTCGCTTCTTCCGCCGTAAGAATGACGTGATTTGGGTAAACGCGAGCTTTGAAGACTTCGCGGATCGTCCGAATGTCGTGGATGACAAGGCTAGGTGTGAACCGCTTGAGCCGGGAGGGTGATATGCGAACGGCAGACAACCCTCACACCTCGCTCTTCGGCGACGAAACAACCCAGCCGCCGCCTGATTCCCCGGCCGCGACCTGGGACCGCGACGTTGCCAAGCGGGCGCTGGACGAACTTTTCGCACAGACCTACCAGTACAAGTCCAGCAAGGCATATCACGACCTCCTGACCTTTATCCAGCGGTTTCGGGCCTATTCCCCGTTCAACGCGATGCTGGTCCATGTGCAGATGCCCGGCGCGCGATTCGTGGCGCCGCCGCATCGCTGGCGGCGCGACTACGGCCGAACGATCAAGGCGGGTGCTCGCCCGCTGGTCATCCTCCAGCCGATGGGGCCGGTGATGTTTGTCTTCGATGTCGCCGACACCGAGGGCGCCCCGCTTCCGCCGGAGGTCGAGTCCCCGTTCGAGGTCCGGGGCGGAATGATCGGGCGTGAACTCGATACCGCTTCCGAGAACGGCAAACGCGACGGCGTCCTGATCCACGGCCGGAAACTCGGCACGCAGCAAGCCGGCTCCATTGCTGTTGCCAGCGGTAAGACTCTTGCCTTCGGGGAGCACGCGGTCCCTCTGCGCTACGCGCTGGAACTCAACGACGACCTGAGCCGGGAGGCCCGATTTGTCACGCTGGCCCACGAGCTTGGGCACCTCTACTGCGGGCACCTGGGCACGCCGGATGATTCGTGGTGGCCGGATCGGCGGGGCCTCGCCGCTGCGGTCCAGGAGTTCGAGGCGGAATCGGTCGCGTTCCTGGTCTGCTCCCGCCTGGGCATCGACAACCCTTCGGAGACCTACCTCGCGGGGTACGTCAAGGACCACGAGCAGGTGCCGGCCGTCAGTCTGGAATGCGTGCTCAAATCGGCGGGCCTGATTGAAAGCATGGCCAGGGGCAAGCTCCGTATGCGCAAGAAGCGCGAGTGATTCCCGGCTTGAATCGCCGCAGGCGGCCAACGAAAACCAACGTGCGAACGGAAGTGACCATGAAGACAGCGACTGCCAAACAGACGAAATCCCGAGACGGGGCCTCGCCCGAATGTCCCCGCCTGCTGATCGAGGACTGGCTCCCGGCGGCGGCCATCGGCGTTGAGTGCATGCGCGAGCGCGGCAGTGCCAGCGCGCTGGCGCCGCACACCTACCTCCACGTCTGGTGGGCACGTCGCCCACTCACCGCCGCTCGCGCTGCTGTCCTGGCATCGCTTCTGCCGGCGAACTTTCCGCGCGATGTCTTCGAGCACCTGCTGGGATTCGGCCATAGCTCGCAGGAGTTGGTTCAGATTCGCGAGCTTATGGACACGGGCTACCGCGTGGAGGGTGGGTTCAATTGCGACCGCGCCTTCAAGGCGAACATTGCCACCAAGCATCTCGACGCCGCACATGCTGCGGCCAGCAAGCTCTGGGGCGACGACATCACCGTCATCGACCCCATGTCCGGCGGCGGGTCTATTCCGTTGGAATCCGCCCGCCTCGGCTTCAAGACGCTGGCCAATGAGTATAACCCGGTCGCGTGCTCCGTACTCGAAGCCACGGTGGACTATCCGATTCGCTTTGGCCCGGCACTGGCAACCAAGGCCCGGAAATGGGCAAAGGTTTGGCTGGCACGCATGGAGAAGCGCCTGGCGAGGTTCTACCCGGAGCATCGTTTCGCGTCCGTCCACGCATACATCTTCGCCCGCACTGTGCCAGACCCCGACCATCAGGCAAAGGCCGACGTGGCGACAGGCCGATGGCACACACCACTGGTGCCGGATTGGTTCTTGCTCAAGCCAAAGGGGGAAGGTCGGCGGTTTGCTGCGGTCCCCCTGGTGGACGAAGACAAGGGTACGTGGCGCGTGCAAATCAAGGAGGTCGGTCGTGGCGCTGGCCAGATCAAGGACGCTCCACCGCCCAGCTACAACGATGGGAAAGGCATTTCACTGTTCACCAACCGGCCGATCCCCGCCGACTACATCAAGGCGATGGCGCAACAGGGCCAAATGCGAAACGCCATCTATGCGGTTGCAGTTAAGGAGACCAGTGGCCTTAAGTTTCAGCCGCCCGAACAGGCCGACTTGGATGCCCTGGTTGCGGCCGAGAAGGAACTGAAGAAACTCCGGCCTGCATGGGAAAAGAACAACATTATCCCGACGGAGAAGATTCCCGCTGGTGACAAGACTGGTGATGTAGGGGACACGCAAAGCAAAGGAAACGACAAGCCTCTAAAGCGTGGCGAAACCGAATGGACCCACTTCTTCACGCCTCGCCAGCTTCTGGCAACAGGAGTCTTGGTTGAAGAGCTTAACCACCTGCGTTCGAGCGTGTGCAAGGCCGAAGACGAGGGCGTCGGCGAAGCGGTTGTGCATCTTCTCGCACTGGCGTTGGATAAGTTCCTTAATCACAACTGCAACGGAACCCGGTGGGAAAACACGCGGGCTGTTGTGAAAAGCAAAATGGATCGGCACGACTACGCATATAAGCTAACCTTCGCCGAGCTTGCTCCGTGCAACTCCGGCAGCGGTTTGGAGTGGGCGATCAACAACGTGACCGAGGCTTACGAAGAAATCGCCAAGCTGCCCCGTGCTGACAACGTGGTCGGTGTCGAGATAAACATGGGTTCCGCGACCGACCTACCGCATCTCGCGGACCAGTCGATTGCTGCCGTCGTGGTCGATCCGCCTTACGACGACAATGTGCAGTATTCCGAGTTGGCGGACTTCTTCTACGTCTGGCTCAAGCGCACGCAGGGCCATCGCCGGCCCGAATGGTTCAGCACCTATCTCTGCGACCACCAGCAGGAGGCGGTGGTCAACGCCTCGCGGTTTAAGAAGAACCACGCCAAGACCAAGGATGCCAAGGCTGAGTCGCGCGACTTCTATCGCAAGCTAATGGCTGAAATGTTTGCAGAGTGCCGGCGCATCCTTCGTGATGACGGCGTTCTTACCGTCATGTTCACCCACAAGAAGCAGGAGGCATGGGAGGCGCTGTTCGCGTCGCTCGTAAAGGCCGGTTTCAAGATCACCGCGACCTGGCCGGTGAAGACTGAGAGCGAGCACAGCCTCCACCAGGCAAAGAAAAATGCCGCCCAGAGCACAGTGATCTTGGTGGCGCGGAAGCGTCCCCCCGGCGCCGGCGTCGGCTATTACGCTCGTGAGATGAAACAAGAAATCCGCGAGCGCGCCCGCAAGAGCGCCGAGCGGCTCATGAAGGAAGGCCTGAACCCGGTGGACCAGTTGGTCGGCTCGTTCGGCCCGGCAATGGAGGTCTACAGTCAGTACGATGAGGTGCGCACCGATACTGGCCAGCCGGTCGGCGTGGATCGCGCCATCGACGAGGCGTCGGATGCAGTCAGCCAATGGCGCATCGAACTTCATGCCAAGCGCGGCTTAGAGGGCGTCGAGGCCGAGGGCAAGTTTGTCCTGCTCTGCTGGGACGTGCTGGGGGCCGTGGAGTTCCGCTTCAACGAGGCGCACTTGCTGGGCAAGGCCGTCGGCATGGAGGTTGAGCAGGTCATCGCGGCGGGCCTCATCAGCAAGTCCGGCGACAAGATCAGAATGCTCTCCGCCCAGCAGCGGCGGCGCGACAAGGCGCTGACGCCGGAACAGGCCCAAGAGACGCTCTTCGGCAGCGTGACCATTCCGAAGAAGCGGACGAAGAAGGAAGTGCTCAAGGTCCACCCCAACGACCCGATGTTCCGCACGGCCCTGGACGCCTGCCACGCCCTGGCGTTGCGGTGGGTTGAGGCCGGTGCCGGCGGTGTGGGTTCGGCAAAGGCCTTGGCCCGGCAGCAAAACTGGGGCAAGGATTCGGCCGTCGCCAAGTTGATGCAGGCCCTGGTACTGGCTGCTCCCGAGGCCGTGAAGCACGAGAAGGGCAAGACTTCGGCGGCGGCTCTGTTCCCCGAGTTCCGGGCGTGGCATGCATTGCTCCAGCCGCTGTTCGGGGTCGAGCCGCCCGACTGGACACCCAAGGCTCCGCCGCAGGGCGGATTGTTCGCTGAGCCGGCGGAGGATGTGGAAGACGAAGACGACGCCGAAGAAGAAACGGGGGCTGAGGAATGAGCAAGGAAGGCTCTGTAACGGCTGGTGGTCTGCGTGCCCGGAAATGGCGCCGGTTCCTGCGCGGGCCGGACCCGATGTTGCTGGACGAGTTGTATGTGCCGGCGCTGTGGGTGGCGGTGCGCTACGACCGCTCATGCGCGTACTTTTCCAGCAGCGTACTCGCGGCAGCGGCGCGCGGCTTCGCGGGCTTGATCGAGCGTCTGCTCTCGCTGGGCGACAAGGCGCCGCGGCCGGCGGTGCGGCTGGTGGTCAACGAGCAACTGGAGCCGCAGGACGTTCAGGCCCTCGTGGAAACCGGCGACACTGCGCCGCTCGAAGCCGTCCTTCTCAAGCGGTTCAAGCCGACCAAGGACGTGCTGGAGAAGCAGCGGCTCGCGATGCTGGCGTGGCTGGTCAGCAAGGGACTGCTGGAGATTCGCGTGGGGGTGATGCGCCACGGCACGGGCATTGTCCACGCCAAGTTCGGCATCATGTACGACCCGCCCGGCGACGCCGTTGTGTTCAGCGGCAGCGGCAATGAAACGGGCGCCGGGTTGATTGCCAATTACGAGCAGTTGGAAGTTTCAACGGGCTGGGAGGACAAGGAGCGTCTGGCGAATTTCGAGACCGAGTTCAAGGCGCTATGGGGCGACGCCCATCCCGACGTGCATACCGTAAGTCTTCCCGAGGCCCTGCGGCTGAAACTTATCAAGCTCGCCCCGATCGAGCCGCCGGCCCAGGAACCGAGCAACGCGCTGGCGCGGCAGAGGGCCGCGATGATCTTCAAGTACATCACGGAGGCGCCGTATCTGCATGATGGGGCCACGGCGTGTGACGCCACGTTGATGGTGGACCTCTGGCCGCACCAGCGGAGCGTTGTGGAGGAAACCTCAAGGGCGTGGCCCGCGGGGCGGCTCCTATGCGACGAAGTGGGCATGGGCAAGACTCTCGAAGCCATCGGCGTGCTCCGCCGACTTCTCGCGGGGCGGGGTGTGAAGCGTGCTCTGCTCCTGGCGCCGGCCGGACTTCTCAAACAATGGCAGGCGGAACTGCGCGAAAAGGGCGCATTGATTGTCCCCCGTCTGGAGGGAATCGGCACGTTGGTATGGCCGGATGATCGGCAGGAGAAGGTCGGCGGCCTGGCCGAGGCGCTCAAGCAGGACATCCTGCTGGTGAGCCGGGAGACGGCGCGAACGGAGAACAACCTGCCCATCCTCCTGGCGGCCGAGCCGTGGGACTTGGTGCTCTTAGACGAAGCGCATGCTGCCCGGCGTGCGAAACAGGTGGAGACCGAGTTCAACAGCGCCAACCTGTTGTTGGACCTTCTGCGGCGCCTCCAGTTGCACCGGCGGGCGCGAAGCATCATGCTCTTGAGCGCTACGCCGATGCAGACGCACCCCTGGGAGCCATGGGATTTGCTGTCGGTGCTGGGCGAGGGCGGTGCGTGGCTGGCGGACTTCACGGCCGTTCGCGGCTACTACGACGCCCTGGCTCGCATCGCCAACGGCTGTTGCGATGACAAGGCCGCGCTTCACGTTGCGTCATTGGTCGTGGCGGATCAAGACTTCCCGAAGTTGACCGACAGTTCGCTTTCGATGGCCGAACCGCAGGGGTTGGCGCGAGGCCTGGCGTTTGCGCCGCCTACGCAGCGGCCTTTCATTGCTCGGTGGCTGCGGAGTTCCTCACCGCTCGCCCGCCGTATGCACCGGAACACGCGAACAACTCTGCGGCGGTATTACGAGTTGGGTTTGGTGGGGGCACCGCCGGCGGTGCGTCAAGTAATCGACAAGCAGTTCGATTTCGACGACAAGCGAGAACGTGCCGTCTACAACTCCATCACGAAATACATCAATCGCCGATTCAAGGAACTCGAAGGCCAGAAGCCCGGCAAGGGCTTTGTGATGACGATCTACCGGCGCCGGGCGTCGAGTTCGCCGGCGTCGTTGAAGCAAAGCCTCAGCCGTCGCCGTGATGGGCTGCTCCAGGTGATTGGCCAGCGGGCGTATGACTCAACGCTGCAAACGGCCGATGTTCCCGAGGCCATTGCGTTTGACGATATGCCCGAGGGTGAGGGGAAAATCTCGCTCGCCCTGCCCCAAGATCCCGAGACGGCGCGCAGCGAATTGGGCGACGTGGATCGCCTGCTCCAGGAACTGGACTCGCTGGGCGCCACCGACAGTAAACGCGACAAGTTCTTTGGGCTGCTCCGGCAACTGACCGATGACGGGCGATCCGTGCTGGTGTTCACGGAGTACGTGGACACGATGGTCTATCTCCGCGACAGCCTCGCCGACCACTACGGGGCGGCGCTGGGGTGCTACAGCGGCGATGGCGGGCAGGTGTGGGACGGGACGCAATGGAAGACGGTCGGCAAGGACACGATCACGAAGCAACTGCGGTCGGGCCAACTCAAGATTGTCATCTGTACCGACGCGGCCAGTGAGGGTCTGAATCTCCAGACGGCCGGCGCCCTGGTCAACTACGACTTGCCTTGGAACCCCAGTAAGGTGGAGCAGCGTATCGGGCGTATCGACCGCATCGGGCAGCGGCACGCCGAGATTCTTATCGTAAATATGTTCCTCAAGGATAGCGTTGACGAACGGGTGTACGGTGTGTTGCGGGAGCGGTGCCATCTCTTCGAGCATTTCGTCGGGGCCATGCAGCCGGTGCTCTCGCGTGCCCGTCAGATGTTGATGGAGGAAAAGGACGACCTTGATACATTGATTGCCGAAGCCCAGAAGGCCCAGCAGGATGCCCTTGCGGCCGAGACGTATGTGGAGAATCCGGCTGACCCGTCGCCGGCGCCGAAGCCCCCGGTTGCTCGCGAGCATCTGGTTGAGGCGCTGGCTTTACTGGATGGCTCTTTCGGGCCCAAGGCAGTGGTGGCCGGGGGCGTCGTCACAGTTTCGGGCGGGCCGGTCGCCAAAGTCCGATTTGGCGTAAGCCCGGACGCCGTCGAGGCCGATAGGAAGCTCATTCCCCTTTGCCCGTTGCAGCCGCCTCTTCGCGAACTGGCCGAAGGGCTGCGGCGGCCGGGCGAGCGTCTTCCGCTGTTGGTGGGATCGGCACAGGCGGGGCCACTGCGCCGTTCGGTGGCAGTGTGGGTGTCGCCCGGTGGCGCTCAGCCAGTCACATCTATAGGCAAACTGCGCGAACTCGTCGAGGCATGGGACGGGGTCTATCCGGACCCGTCCGCCTGGAAGGCCGCCGAGCAACAAACCGGACAGCAGGCAGCTACTGCGGTGAAGCAATCGCTGGAAGCCGCGCGCGTGGCCGAGGGCCGTGGGCTGGCGCGGCAGCTTGATGCCGCTCGCCTGCGGTTGCTCCGCGAATTGGGGCGATACCTCGTTTGCGTGAACGGCGACAGTGACGACCTAAACGCGACCTTCCACGAGCAGATGGGCCGGGATATAGCCGGTGCCCGCCGCCTCAAGGCATGCTTCGCTCGGCTCGGCGACTATCCCGTCTGGCCGGAGGAACTTCGCCGTGAACTGGCAGAATTTGTTGATGGAATCGCAGACGGCCAGCGCCAGGCACGGCTTGCTGGTGCTGAACTTGAAGCGGCATTTAACGATCCCCGGTGGATTGCCGCGTGAAGAGCCGGGGCGCAAGAGCCGCAGGACAGGGAGGCATTCCGCCTACGGCCAGCCCATCACATTACCCGGCTGCCTTGGGCGTGAGCGTAACCACACCAACGATCATCTTGCGGACGTCCAGCGGCAGCGCGTTCCATGCCTCAACAATGGCCTGTAGATCGGGGTCCAGAGGCGGTTTCGCGCCACCATGGTCCAACTGGTGGTCTGCGCCTTCAGAAATGTTTGAATTTCCTCTCGTTTTCGTGGATTCCCCGTAGTCCACTTGGGTACTCGGCCGCGTTGTTCGGATAATATCGGGGGCTTGGCGTGATGGCAAGCATTTCAGAGGCCGCCGGAGCGGGTAGCCGGTTCAGACTGCCAACGATGTCTGCACTCACATCCAGCCCCCCGCGTCGCCCTTCGGGAGCGATCTACACGTGCCCCTTCCTCCCGAAGGCCCCGCCTCGGCAAGCGCTTCAGGCGGATTTTGCGGACTACCTCCGCCCGGACAGGCTCCGGCCGTGCAACCGCGAATTAAGCGACCAGGTTACATCCCGCATCGCATTGCGCCAGTCCTGCCGGCGCGCGTGGCAATTGAAGTTGCCGGCCGTGCCATTCACCAAGGCACGAATGTCGTATTGCCTGCCCACGCGTCGCATTGAGAGCGTCAACGCGAAATCACCCTTCCGCTCGCCAAGCCGGATCGAACGTTTCAGCCAGGTCATGACTTGCCGTCGATGCGATGGCTTGAGGAGCACGTTTCCCTGCTCAAACTTCACCATAGAGCACTCCTTGGGTCGCGGCTATCCGGATTGTAGGTCGCCCGACGTAGAAACCGGAACGGCGAAATCCGCACCATTAAAATCCCAAAGGCCTTGGCTGCCGGGGGCTTGCCGTTTTGAGCATTTTCGCTACCCTACCCGCCTACGGAAACGAAAGGAGATTCTGCATGTCCAAGCCTCGCCGCCGACGCAAGGTCGGCAGCAAGAAGCGCAAGGCCAGGCGCGACCGCCGCAAACGGTAGGCGTCCACCGCATCCATTGTGAGCGGAAAACGACCCGCAGCCCGTCCGATCGGTGGCTGGGTGCTAGTCGTTTTCCGCTCTTTTTTCTCATGCGCCGCACCATCGGTTTCGCCCGACGGACTCACGTTCGGTCAACCGCTGTGCCGATAACCGTTTAATACAGGGACGTACGCGGAGCCACGGATGCGCGACCACACTCAGCAATGTCCGTTTCTCAATCGCCGCAACCCGGCGTGCAGCGCCAATCTCAGCATCGACCGCCTCCGGCATGCGTTCACCTATTGCTTTGACCAGTACCGGTCCTGCCCGCTCTACGGCCAGCTCGTCGTCGAGCGCCGCATGCGGCAGAACCGCCAGGCGACAGGGGCCCATGATGCTTCCAGCCCGCTCGTCCAGGTCGCGGTCGTGCGTCGACACAAGAAGCCGGTCAGCGTTGCTGCGTGACTTCCTGATCTATCTGGCGTCGGAGCGGGGGCTGGCGGCCAATTCCATCCACGCCTATCGGCGAGACCTCGAGGACCTCGAAGATCACCTGCTGGGCCGAAATCGCGCGTTTGAATCGGCCGATGTGGATGATTTCATCGATTACCTCCACCAGCAGAGTCGTGCCGGCCAATCCACTCGAACCCTTGCCCGGCGCCTGGCGGCCATTCGTGTGTTTCTTCGCTACCGACTGGCACAGGGGGATCATCAGGTCGAAGCCATCCTTCAGCAGTTGGAGCGCCCCAAGCCCGAGCAGTCGTTGCCCAAGGTTCTCAGCCGGGCTCAGGTCAACCAGCTCATCGGCGCCCCCGACCCCGATTCCATGCTCTTCGCGCGGGATGTGGCGATACTGGAACTGCTGTACGCCGCGGGCCTTCGAGCCAGCGAGCTGTGCGACCTGAAGCTGAATGATCTGAACCTCCAGGTGGGATGCGTTCGGGTGATGGGCAAGGGCTCAAAGGAGCGGATTGTCCCCGTCGGGCAGGCCGCCTGCGAGGCGGTGACTCGCTATCTGATGGACTGCCGTCCGAGGCTCGACAAGCGTCACGGCGACAGGCTGTTTCTATCCCGAACCGGCAAACCATTGGAGCGTATTGGTTTATGGATGCTGGTCGAGCGGTATGGCCGAAAGAGCGGGCTGCTCAAACATATCTCGCCGCACGTGCTGCGGCATTGCTTCGCGACGCATCTGCTGGGCGGTGGAGCCGACTTGCGTGTTGTCCAGGAGTTGCTGGGCCACAGTGATGTCAGCACAACGCAGATCTACACCCATGTGGACCAGTCGCGGCTGAAGAGCATTCACGCGAAGTATCACCCCCGAGGCTGATGGGCCTTCTCAGGCGGGCTGGGGGCACTCGGCGGGCATGCGTCGAGTCTGAAGGCAGAGAGCGGCGAAAATATGCCGCAGTTCCTCAATATCCAGGCCATTAAGGAATTCCGCGGTGAAGTCAACCGGGAAGCTGCCCCTGAAACTGAGGCACTGGCGGATGATCTCCTCGCGCGGCATGCCGCTGACGGTGCAGATCAGATGATCGATATCGTTGGGCGCCAACATGAGCATTAACGCTCCGGTGCGTGATCCGTTGGCGCTCCGTCACCCTTGGAACCACAATCATACCCTACTAAATGAAGACATCCAAAACCGTGCCTTTATTTCCCAAATCGGGTGGATGCAGGATGATCTTGAGTATCGGCGCGGGCGAAGGTGTCTGCTGCCAGGGCAGGACCTTCCAAGGCGGCTGGATGGGCAACGGGCCGAAGCCCGACCGCTCGGGTTCGAGCGGCGGCGGGGGCGGCACGACGGCCGGCTCGGCTTCGGCGTGGAGGACCTTGCGCGGCTCGATCCGTGAGGTGGGTTCGTGGCGCAGGCGAGGCTCGATCTCAGCGGTGGGTTTGATGGCGGGGCGGGGTTCAAGACGCGGGCCGGGATGGCATGTCCCGCAGGCGGCGTTGCCGCCGGCCATCGCGCTGCGCAGCCGTCGCACGAGCTGGAGGTCCAGCGAGGCGACGACGAGCGGAATGCCCAGGGTGATGCCCACGGCCGCACGTGAGCAAAAGGCATTCAACTCATTCGCCCCCATGCAGGGAACGCTGTAAGGGCCTGTTTTTTCGGGCGAATGTGTGATATTGCATGAAGATCAGCCGCCAGCAGGCAGGGCCGGTTATGCCGGATGTGGCGTGAGGGCAACAGGCCGGCGGGATCGTGTTGACTATGCGAACGGATGAGCTGGATTTCTCGCTGCCGCAGGAGCTTATCGCCCAGGCACCGGTGGCGGACCGGGCGGCGTCGCGGCTGCTGCATTATCGGAGGGCGGATCGGTCGATCGCGCACCGGGCATTTGCCGACCTGACATCCATGGTGAGGCCGGGCGATCTGCTGGTATTGAATGATGCCCGGGTGGTACCGGCGAGGTTTACCCTGCGTAAGGCAAGCGGCGGACTGATCGAGGGGCTATACCTGGGTGTGATGGCCGATGGCATCTGGCGGGTCCTGTTGAAGAACATGGGCCCGCGGGCCGAGGGCAAGCGGCTGGCGTTCGCGGATGAACCGAGGGCGGCGGTGGAGGTGGTGGCGAAGGTTGGGGAAGAGTATCGGCTGCGGGTCGAAGGCGGCGGGCCGGCATTGGAACTGCTTTCTCGGGTGGGTCGGATGCCGCTGCCGCCGTACATCAGGCGGGATCGGCACCACGATGCACGGGATGAGGCCGACCGGGAACGGTACCAGACGGTATATGCGCGGGTGGCGGGGTCGGTGGCCGCGCCGACGGCGGGGCTGCACTTCACGCCAGGCTTATTGGCAGAATTGAGCCAGCGCGGGGTCGAGCGGACGCACGTGACGCTGCACGTGGGGCTGGGAACGTTCAAGCCGGTGGCGAGCGACACGCTGGAGGGGCACGAGATGCACACGGAGGCGTATTCGATCGCTCCGGAGGCGGCCGAGGCATTGAATCGGGCGAAGGCGCAAGGCCGGCGGATCGTGGCGGTGGGGACGACGGCGGCGCGGGTGCTGGAAAGCCAGCCGGCGGGGGTGGATTTCAGGGCGAAGATGGACGAGACGGGCATCTTTATCTACCCGCCATACGAGTGGAAGCACGTGGGGGCGCTGGTGACGAACTTTCATCTGCCGCGGAGCACGCTGATTGCGCTGGTGGCCGCCCTGGTGGGTCTGGAGGAGCAGCGGCGGATCTATCAGGAGGCGATCGAACGGAGGTACCGGTTCTTCAGCTATGGCGATGCGATGGTGGTGGAGTGAGGGGTGAGAATCAGATGCTCAGCTTATCAATTGCGGGGCGCAGGGCCTTCTCGAACCGGACCATTGCATCGATCAGGGCATCCTGAACCTCGGGCCATCCCGCCTCTTCTCGGAAGGAAAGACTATCAAGGTTAAACCTGATGCGGCAGGCGATACGGTGATCCAACCGTTCCCAGCCGAGCGGTCCGCCGAAACGCTGCTCAATTTCGGTCCTGCTTGCATTCAATTGCTCGAAGATCACCTTTGCTGAGGCCGCATTCGTCCCGAAGATGTAGGCTTCAACCCGCAATGCTCCATTTGGCCCGATGACGTAGTTGAAGTTCATGCCCGGAGCGTTGTGACGGCCGCCAAACCAGTTCTTTTGGGTGGGCATGATGTGGCGGTGCATGTCTGTCCTGGCTGCCGCGCGTTCCTGCAGGCCCGCCCAAAACCGTCCGAATTGCTCCCCAAGAGCCGACTGTTCCCGCCGCGCCGTGCGTTCGCGAACCTCCTTTTCTTTGATCCTGATGATGTAGTCCGCCGCCTCCGGCAGCGGAACAACCTGCTGCACATCAATCAGCAGGCGTCCGTCGTCTTGATATGGCTTGATGCGCACGCAGGTGATATCCAATTCCCGCTCGTTGAGCCACATGACGGTGGTCGTCAATTCTCTGGAAAACTCGGCCGAGACGAGAATTATCCTGACGTCCTGCGCAAAACGATCCTCGTCGACCTCTTCCCAGTCGAGGAACTCCAAGATGGCCGTCCGGGCGTCTTTGCCATCGCTTGATCTTCGGTGAAGGTGCTCGGCGTATAGCTCAACTGCCTTATCGAACGTCATAACCGAAACCATTGCGGCATAGCGAATGGCCTGAAGCTCCATGTGTCCGCCATCCTCTGACCGCTTCAACTCGATCACGACGAGATTGGCATCCTTATCCAGTCCCAGCAGGTCAATTCGCCGCTTGGAGTCCTCCCATTCGCCGAACTCTTCGGCGATGATCAGCACATCCTGGGCGATGATGTCGATTTGGCTCCGCAGCAGGCGTTGGAGGTCTGCCCGCTCACGAATTCCAGCAGCACCGAACGAAGTCTCCTCGATCCTTCGCACGAGATCTGATGTCAGTTCATAGATGGCCATGGTGCTTTGGTCTCCTGAGCGGCAAGGGCGGGGATCTCTCGGGCAACGGCGAGGTCTGCGGCGACGAGATCGACTTGGCTCCAACTCGCCCTGGGCAGGGCCAGGAGTCTCCAGATCGTTAACGATGCCAAGTCCAATCCCGCCATTGCTTCCCCGTAAGACGATGGCAGTCTATCGACCAGGACATGGAATTTCCAGAATGGCTACAGAGGTGTGACGTGCCCATTTCAAGATGCGATGGTGGTGGAATGAGAGGTGGTCAGGGGGCGGAGAGGTCGATGCAGACGACTTCGCCGGCGTAGCTGCGGGAGTAGATGCGGGCGTTGCCGAGGGTGGGGGCGGTGAAGGTGTCGAGCTTGCTGGTGAAGACTTTCAGTCGGCGCAGCTCGCGATAGGCCTTGGAGTTGGCTTCGACGATGGCCAGCTCGCCTGTGCGCGATGACTGGACGATGAGCTTGCCGTCGGCGGCGATGAGGGAGCTGTGGTTGTCGAAGCCGCGCTGGCTCCAGGTTTCCCGGCCGGTGCGCCAGTCAGCGCACTTGAGCATGCCGTTGGCGGCGGCGATGTAGAGGTGGTTGTCGATCACGACGCCGTGGCCGGTGTAGCAGGAGAGGCCGGGGTTGGCCCAATCCTGGACGGGCTTGCCATCGCGGAGGGAGAAGCGTGCGCCGCGGCGGTATTCCTCGGCGGTGGCGATGAAGAAGCTGCCGCCGGCGAAGATGGGATCGATGCAGAAGGCGCCCCACTTCTCGTTCCATGTGCCCAGACGCCATTGCTCGTTGCCGGTGGCGGGGTCGATGCCAATGACCGAGACGTTGTCGCGGCCGGGGTTGGTGATGACGACCATGACGCCGCTGCGACCATGGAAGGAATAAGGCACCGGGGATGCGCAGGCGCCATGCTTGCCGTCATTGCCCCAGGCGTAGGAGCCATCTTGGGTGCGGATGGCCAGTCCCCTGGAGCCGGCGGGGAGGATGAGCAGATCGCCGACGATGAGGGGCGACCAGGCGAAGCCGTAATCTTCATCGGGCATGTAGGTTTCGGGCAGGTCGAGCTTCCAGAGCGGCTGGCCGGTGGCGGCATTCCAGGCGCGGAGCTGGCCGTGCTGGCCAAGCGTGTAGAGCGAATTGCCGTGGACGGTGGGGGTGGATCGCGGGCCGGGCCACTGCTTGATGCCGAGACAGGGGTAGGTCTGTTTCCAGAGGACCTTTCCGGTGGCGGCGTCGAGGCAGAAGACGGTGTCGCGCTCGCCATCCCAGCCCATGGTGTAGGCCCGGCCGTTGGCGGAGTGGCCCTTGCCGACGGCAGCGCGCCAGGCGACCGGGGGGCTCTTGCCGGCCGGCCAGGCGCGCAGCCAACCGGTTTCGGTGGAGATGCCATCGCGGCGGGGACCGCGCCACTGCGGCCAGTCTTCGGCGTGGGCGATGGATGCGATAAGAACGAGCGGCAGAACGGCGGCGGCGAACTTCATAACGATGCTCCGGCCGGGCGCACGAACAAGCCCGCCGGGACAGCGGGCTTGGTGCTTCGTAACACGATCAGTTGAGGCGTCAGCCAACCAGAGAGGCATCGATCGCCTCGCGGAAGTCGCGTTCGCCGCGCAGACCCACGAACTTCTGGGCGACCTGTCCATTCTTGAACAGGATCACCGTCGGAATCGCACTGATTCCGTATTTGATCGCGACTTCGCGGTTGGCGTCGGTGTCGAGTTTGCCCACTTTCACTTTGCCGACATAGCCGGCCGCCAGCTTCTCGATCGTGGGCGCAAGCATCTGGCAAGGACGACACCAGTCGGCCCAGAAATCCACCAACACCGGCTCGGACGCCTTCAGGACCTCGGCATCGAAATTCTGGTCCGTGAACTCTTTAACATTTTCGCTGGCCATGCAGTTCGCTCCTTCGCTCTAACGCCCCCGTGTCGATTTTCGGGTCTTTGGCGATGTTAGGAGTCGGGCCCCACGCTGTCAACGCACAGGCGAGCTGGGCGAACCGTGATGCCGCCGAAGCAGGTCATTCCGTACCTGAAAGATCGTAATTACAGCAAGTGTGAGGAACACGACGCCCACCAGCATGGTGGGGATGACGAACCAGGCCTTGCCGAGCGCCGCGAAGGCGGAATCGTCGCCACTGACCCGGCCGATAATGCAGAGAATCGGGCAGAGCACGCCAACAGTCAGCAGGATCGGGATGATGGTCTGCTTGAAAGCCAGGCTATGGACCAGGTGGCTCCGGTGGACAGCGCGAACCGCCGCCTTGGGCACGGGCTGCGCGGCCACGACAGCGCGGGCGACGGGCACCGGCGGGCGTGAAGCGGCGGCCGGAGGCGTCACCGGGGGTGTCGGCTCCTGCGCAAGTTCCTGAGGATGGGTTTCTTCGGCGTAGGGATCGTCGGAAGGCTGGCCGGAATGGTCCTGCCCGCCATCCGACATGGCTCCCAGCAGCCTCGCAAGTTCATCCTTGTCTTGGGACATCAGTGACCTCGGTTGTGGTCGCGGGCGCCATGGCTCCGGAGTTTCCTGGAACGGTCGAGAGGATTATAGTGGATTGTATGGTTTGGCCAAGTGACCCATCCCCTCGGCCGCCGGTCGTGGCGGGCCGGTTCTATCCGGCCGATCCGAAGGCGTGTCGGGCCAAAGCGCAGGGATACCTAGATCAGGCGCCGGTTTCGGAATCGTCTGGCAAGGCGTGGTTCGGCGCGGTGGTTCCGCACGCCGGTTGGATTTGCAGCGGCGCGGTTGCAGGGCGTGCGCTGACGAACCTGGCCCGGTCGGCCGGGCCGGTGGACCTGGTGGTTGTCTTCGGCGCGGTTCACACGCCGGTGCCGATCGGATCGGCAGCGCTGGATTCCCACGCGAGTTGGGCGTTTCCCACAGGCGATTGCCACCTTCCCGTGGAACTGGAGAAGCGACTCCAGGAAAAGGGCAATCTGTTTGCGGTCGATCCGCGGCTGCATGCGTATGAGCATGCGGTCGAGGTTCTCGTGCCGATGGTGCAATTGGCTTTCCCGCAGGCGCTGATCCTGCCGATCGAGGTGCCAGCCCTCGACGTGGCGGAACTGGTTGGGCGCAAGACGGCCGAGGCGGTCGGCGAGGCCGGACTGAAGGCGGTTTACCTGGCCAGCAGCGACCTGACGCATTATGGCCCGAACTACCGGTTTGCGCCGGCCGGCGCAGGCGAGGCGGCGATGCAATGGGCGATGGATAACGATCGGCCGTTGCTCAATGCGATTCAGGGGCTTGCGGCGGACCAGATTGTGCCGATCGTGCGAAAGAACCACAGCGCGTGCGGGGCGGGGGCAATCGCGGCGATGCTGGCAGCCTGCCGGGCGCGCGGGGCGAGCGCGGCCGATATTCTCCAGCACACCAGCAGCTATCAGACTCTGGCGATGGTAGCGCCGCAGCCGCCGGTCAACAGCGTGGGGTATGCCGCCGTCGTCGTCGGTTAGGCTCACCATGCAATGTTGCATTTGGGCAACATCCGGCACGAACAGAACGAGCCCACGGCCGGACAACTGCAAGAGGGACAGTTCGTTTTCACGCCTATTCCTCCGGCGCCCGGAGATGTCATCGGCTCACCGTGCGGCTGGAATGCCCTTTGCCATGACGAGCGGGCAAGGAGAGCCATGAACGAACAGGAGTTCCAATCGAAACTGGCCGAGCTCATGATCGAAATCAGCACGCTACCCGCCGCGGAACGGGCCAAGCTGGAGAAACTGGCCGACGAAACGCGCAAGCGCCACGAGCGGCTGCGCGCGACGGTGGGCAATCTCCAGGAAAGCCTGGACTATCTTCGTCTGAGCATCAAGTATCTTCTGTTTGACCTGGAGGCGACCCGGCGTGAGAACGCCTCGTTGCGCAAGATGATTGAGGATACCGGCAACAACGGTTAGCGGAGGCTTTCATCACCAGCAGAGGAGAGCGTTTGGAGCGAGGCCTCGGAACCAGTCCGGCGCCTCGCTTCTTTTGTGCGCTGGCGGCTCTGCGACACCGGGTGGCGGCAACAGGAGCGGCCCCCGCAGCCGATAACCCTGGTCCTGCACCGATCAATTTGCCCAACTTAACGGTGTATCGCATAAGTTACTGTGGCCTGGAACTGCGGGCCTGGAGGAGCCGTGCCGCTATGAGCTTCCGGTTGTGTCTGTGCGTTCTTCTTCTGCTATGCATCGCCTGCCTGGCCCAGCAGGACCTTCGGCCGCAGAATCAGCAACCGCAGATTCGCGATGTGGCCGGCCGATTCATCCTGGCGATGGCGGAGGGCCAATTCGACCAGGCGCGGCGGCTGTTCGCCGGCGAGGATGACGATGAGCAACTCATGGAGGCGTATGTGGACGCCATTCTGGCGTCGCAGGAGTTGCGTAAGTCGTTGGCCGACCGCTATGGGCGCAGCGACTGGATCGCGCACGTGGGGGTGGATGCGAACCTCCGCAATATGTACAGGCAGGTCCTGGAGAAGCCAATCGATGCAAGCGGCGAAGAAGCCACCATGCCGCCAGGCACTTCCTTCGACAACGGCCTGCTGCTCAGGCGGATCGACGGCGAATGGCGCGTGATTTCGATGTCTTGCGTGCCCAACCGACGCGACATCATGCTGAAGGTACTGCCGGTGATCCGCAAGAGCTGTCGCGAGGTGTCGAATGAGATTGACGCCGGGCAATATGAGACGGCCGACACGGCCATGAACCAGTTTCTGCATCGCATCAAGTCTCGAACGACGCCGCTGCTGCAGGCGCCGGCGTCACGGCCGGCCGCCCCACCCACCTTAGAGCGGTTGGCACAATCACAGAGCGGGGCATAGGTCCGTCGTGGCGGCATTGCGGCGACGCGGCCGCGCCGTACGATGTCGCGAGCTGACCAGGAGGCGCATGCTCGTGAGGTTTGGTTTGATCATTCTGGCGATAGCTTTCTCGCGCGTGGCGGCCGAGCCGCCAGCGCCGATCCAGACAGGCACGCCCCATCCGTTCGCCTGCGCTGACTACAGCCAGGGGAAGGTGTTCATCGTGGCGGCCGACGGGAAGGTGCAGTGGGAGCACACAGCGCCCAACTGCAACGACCTGTGGGTGCTGCCCAACGGGAACCTTCTGTTCGTCACCGGGCACGGGGTGAAGGAAGTGACCAGCGAGAAGAAGGTCGTTTTTGAATACTCATCCAAGAGCGAAATATATGCCTGCCAGCGCCTTGCGGATGGCAATACGTTCATCGGCGAGTGCAACGGGGGCCGATTGCTGGAGGTTTCGCCGAAGGGCGAGATCGTCAAGCAGATCCGGCTGCTGCCGGAGGGCAGGGATGGCGGGCACATGTACATGCGCAACGCCCGGAAGCTGGAGAACGGGCACTATCTTGTCACGCACTACGGGATGGGGTGCGTGCGGGAGTATGACGGCGAGGGCAAGGTGGTCATGGAGATCCCGGCAAAGGAAGGTCCGCACAGCGCGGTGCGGCTGGCCAACGGGCATACGCTGGTCGCGTGCGGCGACAAGGTGAAGGATGGGGCGCGGGTGTTCGAGGTTGACCACGCGGGCAAGACGGTGTGGGAGGTGACCAGCGCCGACCTGCCCGGCATCAGCCTGAAGTTCATGACGGGGCTGCAGCGCCTGCCCAATGGCAATACGGTGATCACGAACTGGCTGGGGCATGGGCAGTTCGGCAAGGCGCCGCACATCATTGAAGTGACGCCGCGCAAGGAGGTGGTGTGGACGTTTGCCGACCACAAGACGATGAAGACCATCTCGACAATCCAGCTTCTGGACGTCCAGGGCGACGCGACGCGGTATGAACTGGCGCACTGAGGTCAGCACAAGAGAACAGGGTGCGTTTCAGCGTGGGCCAAGACGCACCCTGTCGATCGTCTGCCGGTGATGCGGGGAGCGGCGGTCAGGCCACATCCCAGCCTTTGCGGTATTCGCGGCGGATGAGGCTGTCGGCCTCGGGGGCGTTGGTGGCCTTCAGGCTCTGGCTGTCCCACTGAATCTTCTTGCCGAGGCGCACGGCAAGGTTGCCCAGCAGCACGGCTTCGGCCAGCGGGCCGGCGTAGTTCTGGAAGTTCGATCCCGCCAGGTTGCCGGACCGGATGGCGTTGAGCCAGTCCTGGTGTTGCGCCTCGCCGGTGGTGGTGATGCGCGGGATGGTCTTCTCGGGGCGCTTGAACTCGGCCCGGCGCGATGCGGGCATGATGATCGGCCCGCCGCCTTCGACCATGATCATGCCCTTGTCGCCAACGTACAGGTTCCCGTTATCGCCGACGCGCTGCTTGCCGGTCATCTCGCTGAGCTTCTTGACGGATTCGTACTCGGGGGCGGTGGCGGGGGTGTCCTTGTTCCGGCCGTCATACCAGTAGAGCTTCAGGGGCGGGCGGTCGCCATTGGCCGGGAATTCGTAAACGATATTTGACCAGAGCGGCGCGGTTTCGGCCTTCTTTTCGGAGGTGACCGCCTCGACGCTGGTCGGGGCGGTGAGATTCAGGGCCCACCAGGGCCAGTCCATCGAGTGGCAGCCGATGTCGCCGAGGGCGCCGGTACCGAAATCCCACCAGCCGCGCCATTTGAAGTCGTGGTAGACGCCGTTCTTGAACGGCCGCATCGGGGCAGCGCCGATCCACAGGTCCCAGTTGAGGTTTGCGGGCACGGGGT
>CAZMXI010000009.1:0-6674 GCA_964570205.1 uncultured Tepidisphaeraceae bacterium | reverse complement strand
GGCCGGCCGGCCGGCCGATGCCCTGGGGCCACCAGCCCTTCGGCCGATCGGTCCAGAGGTGAACCTCTTTGACCGTGCCGATGGCCCCGGCCTTGATGTACTCGACCAGGAGGCGGATGCCCTCGCTGGAGTGGCCCTGGGTGCCCATCTGCGTGGCGACCTTGGCCTTGGCGGCAGCCTGGCCGAGGGCGCGGGCCTCCCAGATCGAGTGCGTCAGCGGCTTTTCGCAGTAGACGTGGTAGCCGCGCTGGATGGCCATCATGGATGCCGGGAAGTGGTGGTGGTCGGGCGTGGCGACGAGAACCGCCTGGATGTCCTTCTGCTTGTCGAAGAGCTGGCGGTAATCCTGGTAGGTCTTCGCATTGGGGTACGTCTTGGCGGCGTTGGCAAGACGATGGGTATCCACATCACACAAAGCGACGACGTTCACGCCGCCGCAGTTGACGGTTTCCTGGATATTGGGCCAGCCGCGGCCGCCCACGCCGATGAAGGCGATGTTGATCTTGTCGGACGGCTTCACGCCGCCCGCCTGTGCCCGCAGGATCTGCGGGAACGTCGCCGCGCCGGCGGCGAGGGTACCCGCCCTGAGGAAATCGCGTCGATTGATCTGTTGTGCCATCGCGCACTGCTCCTGAAATGACCGAAAGAGGTTCCGCTGAACGCCAGTGTCTTATACCAGCGGCGATGGGCTTGGTTGTGGCTGACTTACATGAGGTTCCACGGCTTTTTGTTCCAGTGGATGAGCCGTTCCTGGTCGGTGAGGTCGAAATGCAGGGGCGTGATGGTGATCCAGTCATCGCGGAGGGCGGCGACGTCGGTGTCGGCGTCGGTCTGGCCGAGCGAGAAGACGCTGGTGTTCCAGAAATAGTCCCTGCCCTTGGGGTCCTGGCGGCGGTCGTAGGTGTCGGGCCAGGGGCGCGTGCATTGGCGGACCACCTTGACGCCGGCCGGCGCCTGGCCGGGTAGGAGCGGCGGGAGATTGACGTTGGCGACCTGGCTGCCGGCCAAGCCGGCTTCGAGAAGCTGGCGGATGACCTTAAGAGAGAGCTGCGCCGTGGCGGCAAAGTCGGCAGGGATGTCGCGTTTGAGGAACAGCGACAGCGCGATGGAGGGCACACCGAGGAAGGCGGCCTCGATGGCGGCGGCGACGGTGCCGCTGTAGAGCACGTTGATGCCGACGTTGGCGCCGGCGTTGATGCCGCTGACGCACAGGTCGGGACTGCGCGGCAGGAGCTGGGAAATGGCAAGCTTGACACAGTCGGCCGGGCTGCCGCCGACGGAGATGCCCTCGAAGCCGTTTTCGACGATGACGCGGCTGGTGAGCAAAGGGGCGGAGAGCGTGATGCCGTGGCCGGTGCCGCTCTGGACGGTCTCGGGGGCCACGACATAGACATCGCCGAGCTTCACCAGCTCGCGGTACATGGCCACGATGCCCGGGGCCATGACGCCGTCGTCGTTCGTCAGCAAGATCATCATCTTGTCATTTGGCATGGTTCGCGGGGCACACTGTACGGGTAGAATCGTGCCGGAGGCAAGAAGCAATGGTCCGTCTGACGCGAGAACAGGTACGGGAAGTGGATCGCCGGGCGATCGAGCAATACGGCATCCCCGGCATCGTGTTGATGGAGAACGCGGCGATTGGCGCTGCGAACGTCGCGCTGGAGATGCTCGAAGGCGTGTCGGCTCCCAGCGCGCTGATCCTGTGCGGCGGCGGAAACAACGGCGGAGACGGCCTGGCGGTGGCGCGGCACCTGCACAACCATGGGGTGGATGTGCGCATTGACCTGTGCGTTGATCCGGCCGGCTACAGGGGCGATGCCGCGATCAACTGGAGGATCGTCAGCGCGATGGGCCTGGCAACCCGGGCCGCATCACCGGAGATGATCGTGCAATTCAAGGCGGGAATCATCGTTGACGCCATTTTCGGGACGGGCCTGACGCAGGCGCCGCGGCCGCCGTTTGGGCCGCTGGCTGAGGCGGTGGCGGCCAGCAGCAGGCCGGTTCTGGCGGTCGATCTGCCCAGTGGGCTGGACTGCGACACGGGGGTGCCGCTGGGGCCGTGCATTCGCGCGACAAGGACCGTGACATTCTTGGCCGAAAAGGCGGGATTCGCGGCCCCTGGGGCGGCGCCGTTCCTTGGGCGGATCACGGTTTCGGGGATTGGCTGTCCGCGGGAGTTGATTGACCAGGTTCGGTCATCAGCGATCGGGCCTGGGTGATGAGCGTATCCCACTGAAAGGCCGGGCCGGGGTCGATCTTGTCCGTCTGGATGTGGTGATGGCCGAGGATGCCGGCGTAATCCTTCAAGCGGTCGTCGGAGAGCTTCTCCAGCAGCAGGTTGCCCTGTTCATCGCGCGGGTAGTCGCACTTGATCTTGGGAAGGACCGTGCAGAGCGTGGCAGTGAGCTTCACGAGGGAGTCGTACTGCTGGGGGGTGAAGTCGTACTGATAGCGCACGCGGCCCTGGACGACGCCGGCGATCAGCTCATCGCGGGCAGGCCGGCCGATGAAGCCGGCGGTGCGGATGCCGCCATCGCCGAGGCGCTGGGGGATGGTCAGGCGCAGCCGGCCATCATCCTCTTTGGCGTACCACTGGCCGAAGCGCTCATGGTCCGGGTCGCTGTAGGCGCCGATGTGGGCGATTTCGATTCCGACGCAGCGCGAGTTGGATGTGGTGGCGTGCCAGGCGCGCTCCTTGAGGTCGAGGCACTGGTAGATGGCGCCATCGAGGTCGAGCATGAAGTGAACCGACAGCCCCCGGTGGTCGTGCAGGACATCGAAACACACCTTCGACACGCCGCATGCATCGTAATGGATCACGAACTGATCCACGGTCTCCTGGAGCAGCTTCAGGTCCCAGCCGCCGCCGCGCACCTGCTCGATCTGGTCCGGTGTGAGCATGCTCTCGCGGAGGTTGAAGCGATTGGGCAGCTTGAGGGTCGGCCTGGCCTTGCGGGTGGCTTCCCAGCCTGAGACATCATAAGGGGAGAAACGCCGCTCAACGCGGTAGGAGTCATACCCGCCGGGATCGGTCCAGAGGATGACGGGCGCGCCGCCGGTATGGAAAAGCTGCCCGCAGACCATGATTTCATCGCCAAGGCGCTCAACGCGCTGACCGGGGCGGGGGACGGGTTGCGTGGCGGGCCGGGTCTGCTGTGCCGAGGCGACAGCGCTGAGCAGGAGGAGGATGGCCAGCGGCACAGCCCCAATGGATCTGGATGGTGCGGCGTCTTTCTTCACTGTCCGTTCTCCCTTCGGCTCCGGGCTATTTCTGATAAACGGGAAGCAGGTTCATCGGCACGGAAAGGGTCAGGACCGCCATGGCCGTGGAATAGAACCGCCCGGGCTTGTTGTCGCCGCCGGGCTCGCTGGACTTGTGGTTCCAGCTTCCATCATCCCGGCGCTGTGCGGGAACCAACTGGTCGAATGCGTTCTTCCAGAGCGTCTGGCAGACCTTCTGGTCGCCTGTCTGGAATGCCAGGCGGGTGGAGTAATAAAGCGTGTAGTAGAAGAAGCGTTCGCCATCTCTGGGGGGTTTCTTGACCAGAGTATCGAGCGCATCCTCCTGCGGACGAGCATCAAGCAGAAGCAGCGTGAGCATGCCGGCGGCGTTCATGGCAGCGCTGGGGTCATCGCCGGGGGTATAGGCATAGCCCTTCTTGCTCTGGCGGTAGCAGGCCTTGACGTAACGGTCAGCGCGGTCCAGACGCTCTTGCGGCACCTCCAGCCCGGCATCCCGGGCAGCCATCAGGGCCAGGATGCACCAGGCGGTGACGGACAGGTCGCTGTCAGAGCTGTTCAGCTCGTAACGCCAACCGCCCTCTGCGCCCTTTTCCTTGCGGACATCCTGGGCGGCGAACAGGACCTTGACGGCCTGATCCAGCGTGGCGCGGACGCGCTTGCGCTGGGCATCGTCAAGCTCGTTGCCGTAGACCTCGGCCAGGGCGACGGTAACGATGGCATGCGAGTACATGCGCCCGCCATCCCGGCCGAAATAGCCCCCTTCGGGATTGAGCTTGACCAGATAGTCGACGGCGTTGCGCACGGTCAGGCCATATTTGCCGACATCGGGCGTATGGCCCGAGGAGAGGAACGCCAGGATCGCCAGGCCGGTCATGGCGTTGGCGTTTGCGCCGGCGTCGAACGATCCATCGCCTTTCTGCTGCTTCTGGAGGAAGAACAGGCCCTGTTCGATGGCCTGCTCGGGCGGCAGCAGGGCCTTGTCATTCGCCGGCTCGCCGGCCAGGGCACAACGGGCCGCCAGGGCGAAGGCAAGGAAGATGGGCAAAGCTGGGCTTCGCATCGTCGGCCGGGGCATCAGACCATATTCTCCGGCCGATTGGAAGGGTGTGGGTCGGGCAAGGTGATCCAAGCCACATCCGCCTCGCACGCTGCCTGGCGGAGCCGGCGAAACAGATAGGCCAGCAGCCCGAAGGCCGTGAGGGCGTAGATGGCGACCGCGGCCATCACCACCGCCGACCGATGGGCATCGTCGAACTGCGCGCAACTGAAGAATGGCCACGCGAACGGAGCGACGAAGAGCACCCTGACGACAACGCGGGCGCGGCGGCTGGGAATGCGGCGGCCGATGCGATGAAGGTATGCGAAGGCGACGATGTTGCTGGCGGGAATGAGCAGCGAGACGATGGCCATCGTGAGAACCATGGTCCAGTCAGGCCACCGGAGCGTGAGCAGCGGCACCGCGATGGCGACCAGACCCAGCGCGGCGAAGATGCGCAGCGCGATTCGCATGGCACGGAGCCGGTCGGGATATCGGCGCTCGGGGCAGCTCAGGACAAGCATGCCGGCGTGATGCAGGATGAAATAGGCCACGATGGCCAGGGCGACGAGCATCAGCGCGTCGACGAGCCATGACATCCAGGCGCAAAGCAGGATCGCCAGGAGGGCGATCTGTGCGGCGAGGATGAGCGTGGTTCCAAGCGACTGCTTCCGGAGCCAGGCGGGGTTGCTCAGGTCGAGGGATTCGTTGCCGGAGAGTGTGATCCAGATGGCCAGGCCGCACTCCGGGCAGTTGCGCGAGTCTTCGAGCTTCCGCAGGCTGTAGCCGCAGCGGAGGCAAGGCTTCTCGCGGGCGTGCGGATCGGAGGTCAACTGCTTCATGAAGGGCCTCCTTTTCGGCGATGCGAGTATAGCGGCCGGGCCAGGCGATCGTAACGGCAGAGGCGGACTTCTGTATGTTGGGCGTTCAAATGCGGGGATAGCACGTCTTCTTTGGCGTGGCGCTACAGGACCCGAGCGCAGCGCGAGTGCACGCGTTCGCGTTCACTTGGTGGCGGGGCGAGGTCTTCGCGGCTGGCTCAACCACTGAGCAAACTGGAGCGGTCAACATACAGATCCAGCATTCATCGTGATGCAGTGTTGCTCGTCTTGATATGCCGCGTTGGCAAGTTGCTCAACGCAAGAGCGCATGCACAGCACTGGCGATGATCAACCATGCTGTCGCGCCGCCATATAGAGCTAGGAGAACGACACTCCAGCGTTTGTATGGGCTGCGCTTTAGCAGGAAGTAACTCACGCCAGATCCAACACCAAGAGCCACCATCGGCGCTACTGTCTCGGTGGTTACGTCTCTAGGCAGGAATGACAGTGCGCATGGCATCAATGTCACCGCCAGATGGCTGATGAAGAACGGCAACCGGGGTGCCCTGAGCCTCTCCACGCTTCGCTGATAGTCAAGACGGTGCGACATTCCGGTTTGGCACCTCGACCGACGCCTCAGCCCCCAGCAGGCTGCGTGGTTGACGGTTTGGTCGTGGGGGACCCGCAGCAAGGGCTACAGTTCTTTAGGTCATTCAGGATTTGGTTGCGCACATCCGCACCCAGGTTGTGAGGGCCATACTCGCCCACAGTCCGGAAGCTCCCATCGTCGTCCCACCACCACGGTATGATCCGCAAAATACCGCCCCCCACAATCTTGCCGATCGTATTCAGGCCAGTTGGATTGCCCTCATATGTCGTGAGGTGTGACCACTCATGAACGAGGGTTTCGGCGAGAGTCGCGAGCCCGCTTCGGTTCTTGCAGTCAGCGATAGCGGCAAAATCCTTGTCGATTTCAATGGCCCCATCATTGGTCCAGACACGGGTTTGCCCAAACGCGGCCCCACCACTCTTGAACCCCAAATCGGCAACCAGAATCTTGCCATCTGCGAGCATCTGCTCCATCAGATCACCGAACTTGGCATACTTTGTATTGTTCTTGAGCAGACAAACTGCTGTCTTGAGATTCTCCAACTCAGCGCCCTGCGGCCGTCTCCGGTTTCGATGGTCCAGACCTGCCTTGTACTGCTCCTGCGTCCTCCCGTCATCTCCTGGATCGTTGTGGATGGGCCGGGGCCCCTGAAATCCCTTGGGATAGGTGCCCATCGGATCAGTGAGGCTGGCAGGATTGCTGCGGCAGTACTGATACAAGTTCGGTCCGTCCTTGTACTCCATCGGATCGCGCTCCAGGAACCGCCCGAGCGTTGGACTGAATGACATGTGCTTGCTCCTTTCCTTGTTTGTTCACCGCAGCACGACCGCCGGCTGAATCACCTGGCCGCGCCGCTGGTAGTCTTCCTTCAACTCCATCTGGAACTTCGGATGCCGCTCCACCGCCCGCAGACGCTGGTACAATTCGGCGTCGCAGGGGTCGAATGTGTACAGGTCGAGCATGG
>CAZMXI010000008.1:0-48729 GCA_964570205.1 uncultured Tepidisphaeraceae bacterium | reverse complement strand
GTAACCCCCTGTCTCCCCATATTATGCCCATGCCCGGAAATTTGGGCACGCCCTGATGCGCAATCTTCTGGCTCCGCCTTCGCTCGGTGAGCGGAAATTGCTATCATCTTCGCTCTTTGTTTCAGGCAAGAGGAGATCAATGTCCAGAACTCAAGAGATCGTGGAGCACGCATCACAAGTCTTGATCGGGAATTACGCGCGACTGCCGGTGGTCATGAATCGTGGAGAAGGGTCGTATCTGTGGGATGTCGAGGGCAAGCGGTACATCGACCTGTTTGCAGGTTTCGGCGGGGCGATCCTGGGCCATTGTCATCCGGCCCTGGTCGATGCGGTGGCCCGGCAGGCGAGGACACTATGGCACGTTGGCAACACGTTCTGGACGGAGCCGCAGATCGAGGTGGCCGACCGGCTGAATCGGATCGCATTTCAAGGACAGGCCTTCTTCTGCCACAGCGGGCTGGAGGCCAACGAGGCGGCCTGTAAACTGGCTCGCCTGCGGCAAAAGGACACCAGCCCGAGGCGTTGGAAGATCATCTCGCTGCATAGCAGCTTCCATGGGCGCTCGTTGGCCATGATCGCGGCGACGGGCAATCCGAAGACCCGGATGGGTTTCGAGCCGGTGGTTCCCGGTTTTACGCAGGTGGAGGCAGGGGACCTTGAGGCGTTAGAGCGGGCGGTGGATGCCGAGACGGCCGGGATCATCTTGGAGCCGATTCAGGGCGAGGGCGGGGTCAATTTGCACCGGATTGACTATGTCCAGGGAGTGCGGCAGTTATGTGACAGACACGGTCTGACGCTGATTTTTGACGAGGTCTGGACCGGCTGCGGTCGGACGGGTAAGTGGTTGGGTTACCAGCACTTCCAGGTGGGCGATGGGCTGGTTGTGGAGCCAGACGTCTTTACCATGGCCAAGGCGGCCGGTGGGGGCTTGCCGGTGGGGGTCATGTTCGCCAAGCCGCACGTGGCGAAGCTGCTCGTTCCGGGAACGCATGGCAATACATTGGGCGCCAATGCCCTGTGTATGGCCGCCTGTCGCGCAGTTCTGGATGTGATTGAACAGGAGAATCTGCTTGAACATGCGCGTGCCATGGGCGAATATGCGGTTCAGCGGCTGGAGGGCGACACGGGCCTGAAGGACAAGGTGCATGAGGTTCGCGGGAGGGGCCTGATGCTCGGAGTCGAGTTGAAGCAGCCGCCCGACAGGCTGGTTGAGAGGGCGTTGGAACGTGGAATCGTTATGAACCTGACTGCCGGGAAGGTGATCCGGTTGTCGCCGGCGCTGAACATCTCGAAGGGACTCTGGCAAGAAGGATTGGAAGGGGTCATTGATTTGATCAAAGGCCTGAAGTAAAGGCCGGCGAGGGGCGTCTGACAGGATGGAAATGAGACAGACACTGTTGATCGCGCTGTTTGGGATGCTCTGGGGCTGCGATGTGACGAAGAAGCCCCCACAGACCATGCCGACGGAGTTGATGCCTTCGGCGACGGTGGTGCCACCGCGGGCGGATCCGAATGCGGTCTTCAGGCCCATGGTCCACCTGTCTATCTATCAGATCGGGGTGCCGGCAGGCTCGGTCAGCCGCAGCGATGAGTTCTGGAAGCGAGTGGACGAGCGGGCGCTCGATGTGGCGACCTATGATGTTCTCTACAAGAATGGCGTGCGCATCGGGGTTGCGCCGCTCTCGGAAATCGACCATTTTCTGGAGATTCTGGACCGCAACCCGGTCAGGGCGAGGCCCACGATGTTTGCCACGGCGGGGGTGAAGGTGGTTGAGCTGCCGATGAAACGGGGCGTGCCGTCCCAGACCATCTACGATTTCAACTCTCGCAACGAAATGACGATTCGGACCTATGACGACTGCGACAACGTGCTGCTGGTGGAGTTCCAGGCGGCGCCGCGGAAGTCGGGCGATGTGCGGATAGCGTTGTGCCCGATGGTGCGATCGCAGCGCAAACGGCTCGTGGCCGTGGGAGACGACTCGGTGAAGGAGATTCAGTGGCGAGCCGACGAAAGGCTATACGAACTGAACCTGAAAGCCGATGCTCCACTCGATAGCTTCCTGATCATCGCTCCTTCACCGGAGGCACAGAACAAGATGAGTCTGGGGCAGGCGTTTCTGGTGCGCAATGCGGAGACCGAGCAGTACGAGGACGTGGTGATCATCGTGCCGCAGGCGGTGATGCCGAAACGACCCAAGGCGGCGGAGGCCGGGGCCGGCGACCCGGCCGCCAAGTAGGCATTAGATCGGGGTGTCGCTGACGGGTATGCGGAACCGGAACATCGAGCCTTGTCCGGGGGCGGAATCAACCTCCACAGCGCCGTTGTGGGCTTGGACAATGTGCTTGACGATCGACAGCCCCAGTCCGGTGCCGCCCATGTCCCGTGAGCGGGACCGATCGACGCGGTAGAACCGCTCGAAAATGCGCGGGAGGTCGGCCTTGGGAATGCCAAGGCCATTGTCGCGCACCTCGACGATCACGGCGTGATCCTCGGCGCGGGTCGCAACCTCGATGTTTCCGCCATCCGGCGTGTATTTGATAGCGTTGTCCAAGAGATTAGTGATGGCTCGTTCAAGGTAATCGGGATTGCCCGCGACCATCGGCACGTGCTCGATTTCCTGAACAATGCTCTGGTTCTTGCGCTGTGCGGCCGGAAGGAGCATCTCAATGGCTTTGCGGGCCAGCATGGCGATATCAACCGCTTGCCGCCGCGGCAGATCGGGCTGGCTTTCCAGCCTGGAAAGCTCCAGAAGATCGTTGACGAGGTTGGTCAGTTGATGGGTATGCCGCTCAATCGTGGCGATGTACTGCGGGCCCTTGACGGGGTCATTCAGGGCCCCGCCTTTGAGGGTTTCAACGAAACCGCTGATCACGGTGAGGGGCGTGCGCAACTCATGCGAAACATTGGCGACGAATTCCTTCCGCAGTTCCTGATATCGGACCGACTGGGTGGTGTCGTGCGCAACCAGAACCAGACCATTCTGGTTCATCGCGGAGCGGTAGATGCACAGGCACACTTCCAGGTGACGTCCGCCTGAAAGGCTGAGCTCAAACAGGACGCGCTGGCCCGTGGCGAGGGTCTCTGCGGCAGCCTTGATGATGCGGTCGATGCGGATCACCTGCCACAGGGGCTTGCCGAGGGCCTGTCCGGCGTCGAAATTCAGCAGCGTGGCGGCGGCGTTGTTCACGACCAGGATGCGTTGTTCGACGTCGGTGGCGATGACGCCCTCCGACATGGTCGAGAGAATGGTCAGCAGTTCCGACCGATCCGAAGCCGCCTGGGCGCGCAAATCCTCCATCGAACCGGCCATGGTGTTCAGGGCGGCTCCCAGGGTGCCGATCTCGCCTCGCCCCGAAACCGCGGTGCGGCGCTCCAAATCCCCCAGCGAGAGGCTTCTGGCCAAGTCGGTCAGCTCGACCACGGGCGTGGCATGGCGCCGGGCGAAATGGTAACAAATCAGCCCGGACAACAGCACTGCCACGGTTCCAACGACCGCCAGCCCGGCGTAGAGAGCGACGAGCTGCTCCCGAACGGCCCGCAACGGCACGGCAACGCGAAGGAAATAGGTGAGGCCGGCTTCCTGAAAGCGTCCTGCCATGTACAGCATCTGCTGGTCGATGGTGTCGCTGAGGCGCTGGCTTTCGCCGGTACCCTCCGTCAGCGCCCCCTGGAATTCCGGGCGAAGCAGGTGATTATCCATCGCGGCGGGATCGGCCCAGTTGTCGGCCAGGACGGCGCCATGGCCGGCGACAACCGTAATGCGACAGTCGGCGGTCCGGCCGAGGCCCTCAATCCGGTCTTGCACCGCCTCCAGCCGCCCGAGCACAACATCATCCCGGATCAACTGCCAGATCAACAGCAGATCATCGCGCAGAGCATGCCGCCGCGACTCGATGTATGTCTCGCGCAGGCGCACGGCCGAGAAGAAACCAACCGTGCCGGCCGTCATGCAGATGAGCAGCATGTAGGGCAGGAACAGACGGCGAAAGAAGACGCTACGAAACACCATGCCCGGGCTCGGCTGTCGGCGGCCGCGCATCGTCTGTCTGTCGCCAACCGTTGGCTACGAGTCTTTCCCGACCGGCTGTTCGATGCTGCTGGCGTCACGGAACTTATACCCGAAGCCGCGAATGGTTTCGATATAGTCGCCCGCTTTTCCGAGCTTGCGGCGGATAGCGGTGATATGGACGTCGATGGTCCTGTCAAATACGGCGGTGTCCTGCCCCAGGGCGGCGTCAATGATCTCGTCACGTGAGCTGACACGTCCAGGCCGGCCAGCCAAAAACTGCAGAATCTTGAACTCGGTGGCGGTCAGGTGCACGGCGTGCCCGTCGCAGGTGACCTCATGGCGGCGGACGTCGATGATCAACGAGCCGGCGCGAATCACCTCGGGCGGCTCTTCCTGCATTGCGCTGCGGCGCAGCACCGCCTTGACGCGGGCGGCCAACTCGCGAGGGCTGAAGGGCTTGGTCACGTAATCGTCCGCACCGAGTTCCAGGCCGACAACACGGTCGGCCTCGGTGGCACGGGCCGTCAGCATGATCAGGGGGATGCGTGCGGTGCGCGCGTCGCCGCGAAGCTGGCGGCAGACCTCAAGTCCGTCGGTGCCGGGCATCATCAGGTCCAGGACGATCAAGTCCGGGCGGTGCTTGGTGGCGATTTCGAGCCCGCTGCGTCCATCGGAGGCGCAGATGACATCAAGGTGTTCCTTCTCCAGGTTGTAGCGGACCAACTCCAGAAGGTCTCGTTCATCGTCAATCACCAGGATTGTTCCCTTGCTCATCGCTCGTGCTCCATAGTCCGTTTTACAGGGGTCATTCCGGCACCCTGTAACGGTCGCGCAGCGGGTCCGCCGCATCCGCCGTGTGACGAATGTCACGGCCCTGTACCATGAAAATCACTTCCTCGGCAATGTTCGTCGCGTGATCGCCGATACGCTCCAGGTTCCGCGAGACCAGGATCAGCGACAGCGCGCCCTGGATCTTCGCCGGGTCGCCCATCATGTACGTCAGCAACGTCCGAAAAATCTGGTCCTTGAACGCATCGACCTTTCGCTCTTCTTCCAGCACCTGTTCGGCGAGCGCTACGTTGCGGTCGATCATCGCCGTCAGGGCGTCGCGAACCATCTTCTGAGCCACCTCCGCCATGATCGGGATGTCAACGATCGGCTTTACCGGCGGCTGCTCCAGCAGGTGGCGGACGTTCTGGAAGACATTGACTGCCTGGTCGGCACACCGCTCGATCTCGCTGGCGATGCGAGACGCCATGAACAGGAACCGCACATCCGCCGCCATCGGCTGCTGCAGCGCCGTGAGTTTGACCGCGCGGTCATCCACGTCCATCTGAAGCTGGTTGACTTCGTGCTCCTTGGCGAACAGATCGCCTGAACATGAGTCATTGCGGTCGACCAGGGATCGGACGGCCATCTGGATCATGCTCTCAGCGATCGAGGCCATCAATACGATCTTATGCAGGAGTTCCTGAAGCTGTTCGTCGAAATGTCGCATCACGGCATTGTATCAACCAAACCGGCCGGTGACATATGCCTCCGTCTCGCGACGCCGCGGCGTGACGAAGAGCGTATTTGTCGGCCCGTATTCGACCAGGCGGCCGAGATACATAAAGGCCGTGTAATCGCTGACACGGGCGGCCTGCTGCATGTTGTGCGTCACAATTACGATCGTGTAGTTGCCCCGGAGCTGGTGCATCAGTTCCTCGACCTTGCCGGTCGCAATCGGATCGAGCGCCGAGCAGGGCTCATCCATCAGGAGGATTTCCGGGTCTGCCGCAATGGCACGCGCGATGCAAAGGCGCTGCTGCTGCCCACCCGACAGGGAGAGGGCACTGGAATGGAGCCGATCCTTGACCTCATCCCACAGCGCTGCGCCTTTCAGCGATCGCTCGCAGACCTCCATAAGCCTGCCCTTCCGGCGTACGCCGGCGATTCGCAGCGAGTAGACGACATTCTCAAAGATGCTCATCGGGAATGGATTGGACTTCTGGAAGACCATGCCCAATCGCTTGCGCACCTCGATCACATCGATGTTCCTGCCGTAGATCGATTGACCCTCGAGAGTCATGTTTCCGCGGATTCGGACACCCTCGATCAGGTCATTGAGCCGATTCATCGACCGGAGCAGCGTGCTTTTGCCGCATCCGGACGGACCGATCAGGGCGGTGATCCTGCCCGCCGGCACCTTCATGTTGATGCCGTGCAGGGCCTGCTGCCTGCCGTACCAGAGGTTGAAGTCGGCCACTTCAAAAATGTGTTGCTCGCTGGCGACCTGCTCGTGCGTGACTGTCCCGTGCGCTGCGGGTGAAAGTGGTGGCTCGCCGCGTTCGGGAGCTTCCTGGGCGGGCGTTTCAGCGATAACAGGGGTGATCGACAACGGCGGCCCGGCGCTCCGTCGGACAATCGGTTCCTCAGCGGTGGCTTGTGTCATGGTCTCTCCGTTGGGCGACGCGGGCCGAGGGCCAGCAGTCACCTGGGATTCGCTCTGCCTCACCCCGTTGCTTGGATAAAGCATGGGCTACCTCGGCCGCTTTGTCCGGACGAAATACCGGATCGCCAGGTTCAATACGAAAATCAACGAAATCAGCACCAGAATCCCTGCCCACGCCAGTCGCTTCTGCTCGGGATAGGGCCCGGTGGCGTACGTGTAGATCTGCACCGTAAGCGATGGAAACGGTTCGCTTACGGTAAACTGCCTGGGAATGCCGCCCTCGATCACGAACGGCATGAAACGGCTGCCGAGCGCGGTGAACAGCAGTGGGGCGGTCTCGCCGGCCACCCGCGCCAACGCGAGCATAATGCCAGTGATGATGCTGCCCGTGGCGGCCGGAACCACGACGCGGAAGATCGTGCCCGCCTTGGTCGCCCCGAGGGCGATGGAAGCTTCACGGTAGCTGTTGGGTACCAGCCGCAGCATCTCCTCGGTGGTGCGGGCAACGATTGGGACGATGATGAACGCCAGCGCCATCGCCCCGGCCCAGCCGTTATACCCCCCTAATGGCACCACCAGGAGTTCGTAGCCCAGGATGCCGACCACGATGCTCGGCACGCCCGCCAGAACGTCGGAGATGAATCGCACTGGGCTCGCCAGCCACCAGTCATGGGCGTATTCGGACAGGTAGATGCCGGCCAGCATCCCCAAGGGCACGCCCGCGAGTCCCGCCAGGCCGACCAGGACGATCGTGCCCCACAGGGCATGCTTCATCCCGCCGGGATCCACCACGTCCCCAGAGGGCAGTTGCGTGAAGAAGTCCCAGGTCAACGAATCCGCACCGATGTAGACCAGGTATCCGGTGACCAGCCCCAGGATGCCGACGATGGCGAGCGTGAAGAGGATGCAAACGGAGAACATCGCCTTGCTCTGGGCTCGTGTGTAGAAGTTGTACAGGCCGTGTGTCGCGTGCATGTTGGATGTTCTAATGGGCTGCGGCTGTTCGCGATTGCGATCCAACGACGAGATACCGGGCGACGACATTGAAGGCCAGCGACATGATCAGCAGGATCAGTGCCACCTCGATC
Organism: uncultured Tepidisphaeraceae bacterium; assembly: GCA_964570205.1. Taxonomy (GTDB): domain Bacteria; phylum Planctomycetota; class Phycisphaerae; order Tepidisphaerales; family Tepidisphaeraceae; genus CAZMXI01. Next base: position 41,197 of record CAZMXI010000008.1, on the reverse strand, counting down.
AGCGCTGCGCGGTGCAGTTCCCCGTTGGCTTCGGCAAACTCATTCGCCAGCAGGCTCGACATGGTTTGTGCCGGAGCGAAGATCGAGGGTACGACCTGGATCTTATTGCCGATGACCATCGCGACGGCCATGGTCTCGCCGGCGGCACGGGCCAGGCCGAGCATAACAGCGCCGAACAGTCCGCTGCGGCTGTACCGCAGCATCTCCCATGAACTTTGCCACCACGTAGCGCCCAACGCCTGCGTGCCTTCGATCTGAGCGCGCGGCACCGCCCGGAGCACATCGCGGGCGACAGCCGTGATGATCGGCAGAACCATGATGCCGAGGATCAAGCCGCCGGCCAGCATGTCGCGGCCGGTGGGCGCGATCGGCCGCTCAATCGTCCCGCTGCCCAGCTTCACACTCTCGAAGAACAGCCAGTGCAGACCCGGAACCCGGGCCAGAAACGAGTCGATGAGCGGCATCTCCACCCGCTTCATCAGGAACGGCGCCAGGACAAACAGTCCCCAGATGCCGTAGGCGATGCTGGGGATGGCGGCGAGGAATTCGATCAGGAAGGAGATGGGCCCGCCGATCCTGAGCTTCGGGGCGATGCGCACAAGGAAGATGGCCGCCGCGAAGCTCAGCGGGATCGCGAAAACCAGCGCCAGGGTGGAAGAAACGGCGGTGCCGTAAATAACCGGCAGGGCGCCGAACTCCGGCGTCAGAGTCTCCATCACGATTTCGCCATCTTCGATCAGCACCTTGCCATCGGGACCCTTGGCCGGACGCTGCAATTCGTTCGCGCGCCACTCGCTGGCGGTGATGAAGGACCAGCCAAACGCCTTCATGCTGGGCATCGCGGCCTTGGCCAGCACGACGATCAGCGAGGCGAGCATGAGGATGATCGCCAGCGCCGCCCCTCGCGTCAGGACCAGCATCAGCATATCCGCGCCGAACTGAACGCGCCTGGCCCGGACAAGGGGCTTACGCGGCGGGCGCTTCAAAGCGCCCGCCGCGGTCGCCATCAGGTCTTGCTGGGCTGCCTGACTCATGAGTCGGTTCTCATTAACGCATTGTCAGTCAAGCACTTAATTGGAAGCCATGACCGGCTGGCCTTCACAGACCAGCGTCCCGAGTACTTCATGCACTCTCTTCTGGACGCCCGCGCTCAGCGGGGCATAGTCCATCGCGCCGGCCATCTTCTGGCCGCCGACCTCGCTAGTCGCCCAGCTCAGGAACTGCACCAGTGCCTTGGCCTTGTTGGCATCTTTCAGATGGCCCAGGTCGTTGTAGACGATGATGTAGGTGAAGGCGGAGATGGGGTAAGCCTTCTCGCCGGGCTGGTTCCAGATATCCACGGCGAGGCTGCTTTCCATCGCCTTCAACGCGCCCTCGCCGGCGGCGGCCACGGATTCCGGAGTCGCCTTGACAAACTTACCATCCTTGTTCTGAACCAGGGCGTGAGGGATATTGTTCTGGTTGGCGTAGTTCACTTCCATGTAGCCGATTGCGCCGGGGGTGGCCTGCGTTGCGGCGGCCACGCCTTCATTGCCCTTGCCGCCCTGTCCGACTGGCCACTGCACCTGCTTGCCCGCGCCGATGCTGCCCTTGAACTCGTCGCTCTGGGTGATCATGTAGTTGGTGAAGACGAACGTGGTGCCGCTGCCGTCAGTGCGCCAGACGGGGGTGATGGGCAGGTTCGGCAGATTGACGCCGGGGTTAAGCTGGGCGATGGCGGCGTCATTCCAGCGGTTGATCTTCCCCAAGTAGATGTCGGCGATGACCGGGCCGGAGAGGTTCAACGCGCCGCTGAAGCCGGGCAGGTTATAGGCAGGAACCACGGACCCGGCGACGGTCGGGATATGCACCACCGGGGCGCCGGCGGCGGCGAGTTCCTTCTTGCTCATCGGCGCATCCGAGCCGGCAAAATCGATCGTCTTCTCGGTGATCCCCTTTATGCCGCCGCCAGAGCCGATCGACTGGTAGTCGATCTTCATGTCCGGGTGCAGCTTCTGAAACTCCGTTACCCATTTCTGGTAAAGAGGATTGGGGAAAGTAGCGCCCGCGCCTTGCAGACGGACATCGGCCATGGCCGCGCCACAGGTCAGCATTGCCGCCATCGCTACAAGATACTTCATCCATGCCATCATTTGAGTTCTCCAGTCAGAGTGCCGTCTTCCTTCGCCTTAACAATAGGAGGGAGGCTAGGTCCGACCCGTTAAACTTGGATTAACCTGGCATTAAGTCCTGCCTTGGGGCGGGCGGGCGAGAACGCGGATTTGGATAAGGTGCGGAGATTGTTGCGAAGAGTGGGCAAGCCCGCAGTATTCCGGTGTCTATAGCGGCAGATTCCCCACGAGGCTCGGCGATGTGTTAAGAATCGGTGAAGGCTTGACCACGGGGCATTCAGCGATTGACCCAAATGACTGGCTCTGGCTGCAATGCCACTGCAGGTTGAGTTCCGGCATCACGTCGGCCGCTGCCTGCCAAGCGACTGATGGCGCGCACCGTCATGTCGCGGTCGCAGAGGATTTGGCAGCTCAATCTCAATCCTGGTTGGGCGGCAAGGCCTTTCTGTTCGATCGCTCGTCTTTCCGCCTCGGTCATATTCTCCGGTTCACCGCTGACAAACTGAACCCGGCAGGTCGTGCATCGGGCCATGCCGCCGCAGGCATGAAGCTGGTCGATCCCGGCTTCGTCCGTTAAGGCCAGAACCAGACGCTTGCCGGTGGGAATCTCGAACGTGCCAACGCTTTCAACGGTGAGCTTACTCATGAAGGCCTCCGTCCTGGTCCATCCATTCCATATCGGGCACCAGAATTGTAGATCGGCTGAGAGAGAAGTACGAGGTGAGCGGACTGCGGCTGAACGAGCGATTGCGGAGAACAGCCGCTGCCGCGGACGCCTTGGCCAAGTTACGAGGCTGGATATGCGCCCGGGCGTTGGTGCCTGTTCTCTGATCAGAAAGGCGCCGGGCGGATCCGTGATCCGCCCGGCATTCGGTGCCCGTCACTCGCAATAGGATACTGTGTTAGAGGTGCGCTCCACAGCATTTCTTGTACTTCTTGCCGCTGCCGCAAGGGCAGGGGTCATTTCGGCCGACCTTGGGCGTCTCGCGAACGATGGGCTTGACGACAACAGACGTGTTCTCCGCGGCGTCGGCCGCCTCGGAACGCTCGACCGGCTGCACCGTTTCGCCTACGCCGTAACTCTCCACCTGTTGATGGCTGGCGGCGGTGACGTTGTAGGCATTGCGTGCGCGCACTCCACCAGAAATCCGGGCCCGGAAGATCAGATCTGTGACCTTCCCGCGAATGCCTTCCATCATCTCCTGGAAGAAGCGGTAACCCTCCCGCTTGAAGACGATGCGAGGATCTCGCTCGGCAAAGGCTTGGAGGCCGATACCCGTGCGGAGCATGTCCATCGCGTAGAGATGGTCCTTCCATGTGCTGTCGAAGATCGAAATGAGCACGAACTGTTCCAGATCGGTGAGCTCACGGCGCATAAACAGCCGCGCATTCCGGAGAAGGCGGGATCGGAGGTCTTCGCTCGCTTCCTGGAGTTGATCCTTGGCAGCACGGTCGTGGCCATCGCGCGCGGGCCGGCCGTCGCCGACGGCGGCCGGGACGACATCCTGCGCAGTGAGAGACGCATTGAACCGCTCGTTGAACGCCCGCGCCAGCGCCTCCGGGTCGGAGTGGGCAGCGACCAGCTCGTCAACCTGTTTCTCCAGCATGCCGTCGGCAAGGAACTGCTCCTGAAGGCCGATCAGGCGGTCGCGCAGCGTGCGCACCGATCCGGAGCGGATTTCATCCAGGGGCAGCTCGGTGCGATATTTCATCATCGCCCACTGGCGGATGTACTCGGCGGCGTAGGGATTCTCAATGGCGCCTTCCTCTCCGCCGAAGGTGAACGCCAGCACATGGTCGATCGGGTACTCAACCTCGCGGCGGAAATAAGCCTCGCGGGCCCGAGTTTCGATCAGGGCGACGATTTCGCGCGGCTGCTTGCGAATCCGGCGGCCCTCGTCGGCCAGCATACTCCTCGGATCGATGCTGATCTCGAACTTCTCCTGGGCCCATTCAGCCAGAGAACGCTCCGCATAGAGCGGCTCCAGGAATTTGACCAGTGGCGAGCAATCGCGCTTCTCGATGTGCTCGACCGCGGCCTCGACGATCATGTCATGCACCTCGTCGGGCGCCATTTTTCGAATCTGGGCCTGCGAAAGGTTGATGTGGAACTTGCTCATGGCCCAGCTCGACAGACCCTTGGTGTCCCACTCGTGTTCTTCCTGGTCCTCGCCCATGTATTCGCCGAGAGAGACGCCGACGACATTGGCAACTTCATCTTTTGCCTGGTTCTTGATGAAGTTTTCGAGATCGATGATGGAGCGAAGCCCCTTGTAATCCTCAGCGTCGAGGTTGGTCAAATCGAAATTGCTTCTGGCCCATTCGGCGACGCATGCCGCGACGTAATCGTCCTCGATGTACTTGCGGACCGCATCCTCGATCGACTCGCCGATCATGCGCCAGATGATCCGATCGATTTCTCGCCCTTCCAGAACCTTCTGGCGCATACCGTAGAACTGTGTCCGCTGGTAATCCATGACTTCGTCGTAGTCGAGGAGGTTCTTGCGGGCAAGGAAGTTGCGCTCTTCCACCTTCTTCTGGGCTCGAAGAATGCCCTTGCTGATGCGGCGGTCCTCAATGGCCTCCCCTTCCTTCATTCCAAGCCAGCCGAGGACCTTGATGGTCCACTCGCCGGCGAACATCTGCATAAGCTCGTCTTCCAGGGAGACGTAGAAGCGGCTGGATCCGGGATCGCCCTGTCGCCCGGAACGGCCGCGAAGCTGGTTGTCAATGCGCCTGGCGGTGTGTCGCTCGGTGCCGATAACGTGCAGGCCGCCGCTGACTCGAATGCCGGCTGTGGTTTCGTAAACGGAGCCGTTGGCGCTGTCAAAAGGCGTGCGTTTGCCCGTCCCGCGCTGAACGGCGATCTTCTTCTGGCCTGCGGCATCGCCCGGATCATCCTCGATGTCAAAGATGGTGGACGGCGCGAGCTTGATGTCTGTGCCCCGGCCGGCCATGTTGGTGGCGATGGTGACGTTGCCGACGAGCTCGCCGTGGGCATTGACGTGCTGCTGTCCGGCAAGGGCGACGATCTGCGCCTCACGCTCGTGATGCTTGGCGTTCAGCACTTCGTGCTTGATGCCGTATTTGCGCTTCAGCATCGTGGATAGCATTTCGCTCTTCTCGACGCTGGTGGTGCCGACAAGAACAGGCATGCCTGCGTCCGAGAACCGCTTGATCTCTTCAAGGATCGATTCCCATTTCTCGCGGGCGGTGCGGTAGACAAAGTCGTCCTTGTCTTGGCGAATGCATGCGCGGTTGGTGGGGATCGTGACGACCTCCAGCCGGTAAATCTTCATGAACTCTTCGGACTCGGTCTGAGCGGTGCCGGTCATGCCGGCCAGGGCCTTGTAGAGCTTGAAGAAGTTCTGGAGGGTGATCGTGGCCATGGTCTGCGTCTCCTGCTTGATGGGGACGCGTTCCTTGGCCTCGATGGCCTGGTGGAGGCCCTCAGACCACTGGCGGCCGACCATCTTCCGGCCCGTGTACTCATCGACGATGACGATCTCCATCTCGCCGCGCTGGCCGCGATCGACAACATAGTCCTTATCACGCTCATAGACGACATGGGCGCGGAGGGCCTGTTCCATGAGGTGAGGCCATTCCATGTTGTTGCCGGCATAGAAGGAGCCGACGCCTGCTTCGTCCTGGGCGGCGCTGATGCCTTCATGGGTGAGGTGGACGCTCTTGCGGTCGTACTCCACTTCGTAGTACTGGACGAGAGGCTTCTCGCCGCGGTCCTGGCGCTCGCCGGCTTCCTCGGCGGCGGGACGGATTATGTCTTCCGGGAGAGAATGGGCCTTGGCAAGCTCGTGAACGCGGTCGCCGGTGGCGCCAACGAACATGCGGCTGAGAGCGCTGATGAGTTTCTTCTCGCTATCGACGCGGCGCTGCTGGGCGGCGTCGATCTGCTGCTGGTCGCCGTCGGCCTTGTCGATGTCGCCCTCCGCGGCCTTGATGCCGCGCTTGGCCGAGTTAACCTCCCGCTCGACATCGGCCCATGCCTTGCCGAGCTCGATGATCTTCCGGGCGACGCGATCTGCGTCGCGGTACTTGGGGGCATCGTCGTGAGCGGCGCCGCTGATGATCAGCGGCGTGCGGGCCTCGTCGATGAGAATGGAATCCACCTCATCGACGATCGCAAAGTCCAGCTTGCCCTGGACCTGGAGGTCGACGCGCTCCTTCATGTTGTCGCGGAGGTAGTCGAATCCGAACTCGCTGTTGGTGCCGTAGGTGACGTCGCACTCGTACATGCGTTTACGAATCTCGCCGCCCGGTTCCATGTCGGATTGGATGAACCCGACGGTCATGCCGAGGTTCTCGAATGCCGGGCGGACCCAGTTGGCATCGCGGCGGACCAGGTAGTCGTTGACCGTAACGACGTGGCAGTGCATGCCTTCGAGGACGCGCATGAAGCATGCCAGGGGCGCGACGAAGGTCTTGCCTTCACCCGTGGCCATCTCAGCGATCTTGCCCTCGTAAAGGACCAAGCCGCCGATGATCTGCACATCGAAGCAGCGGGCACGGTAGGGGGGGCGGCTGTCTGGGAAGAGCTTGCGGACGGCGGCATAAAGCTCGTGCGGAATAGGCACCCGCTGCCAGCTCTCACCGGTCTGGATCATCTGCCGCTGGACCGAGTCATAGAGATCGAGATGGTGGTCATCGAACTGATCAGGGTCGAAATTCTCTTCCGGATTGAAGATGGAGCGGATGCCGATATGGCGATCCATCGACTCGCGCATGATGGCCAGCGCTTCGGGAAGCACGTCGGCGTTCTTGAGCTGTCCGGACCGAATGCCGGACCGCAACTCGGCGGTGCACGCAGCGAGTTGCTGGTCCGTCAACTCCTGCATCTTGGATTCCAGAGTGTTTACCCGCTGCACGATGGCGCGGTAGCGTTTGAGAAGTCGTTCGTTTCGGCTGCCGAACAGGACGGTCAGGGTCTTCTGTACGAAAGACATATAGCTTTTCCGTTGTCAGTGGTCTTCGAATAGAGCGCTGCTGTGGCGGCACCGGCGCACAGCGATCGGCGTGTGTCGTGTCTACGCCGCAGGATGAATCCCTATGCCAACGGAGGCGGCAACCGGAAATAGAAGGGCGAAAACTCGACCGGATGAACTGTCGATGGCGACTCAGGGATGACCGCCCCAACGGCCAACGCAGCGGGTCGGCCGTTCTGTTCGATACTCAGCAGGGTGGCGGGGACGATCCGTCGGAGGCTGACGACCAGGCGACTGGCAAACCGTCGGGCATTCTCCGTAATCTGCGGTCTGACGGATGGCGCGGCGACGGCAAGGCGGTCGGCGGCAAGGGCCGAGACCACCATGGTCACCATGATCAGTCGGCGGGCGCGGTTCATCCAACGGACAAGGTTATGCGGTCGCTGCTGCCAGTTCAAGCGGGCGAAAGAGGCGATTATATGGTAATGATCGGCACTTACATGCCGTCTCTTGGGACGGGGATGGCACGACTTTCCCGGACCGGCAGGTGGTTGGAATTTGACAAACACGGTGCCGATCAGCTTGAAGGAACCGGCTGGGCTCGCTTATGGTAGAGCCTTGCCGGGTCTTGTCGTCTTTGCGTCATGATGAATGATCAGGTCAGTTATCGGGCTGGATCGCGGGGATTGCCTGAGGTGGCGGCTTTCTGAGGAGACAACATGGTTCTGGATCGGATCTTTCGTGCGCAGCGGGCCTTACATCGAGCGGTGAAGTCGGTTGGTTTGTGGAAAAGCCGAGGTGGACGGATCGTGAAGCGATTTGCCGCCTCCATGGACGTTCTGGAGAGCCGCACGATGCTGGTGGTGGATTTCGATCCGCCGCAGGTCCTCGCTCTGACGGGGAATGAACAGGGGGTGGTCGAGATCGAATTCTCCGACACGATTGATCATCAAGCTCTGATCGCGAGCGGGGTGGATGTCCGCGTGTTCAACTCCACAGACGATCTGGTGCCGGGCACCATTGCGTGGAATCCTGGCGGGACGGTGCTGACATGGACCCCAGAGGCGGGCGCTGAGCCGGTGCCGGTCCTGGATGACATCTGGACGGTGTGGCTCAGCGGGCAGGAAACATCGTTGATTCAGGATACCAGTGGCAATCTGTTGGACGGTGACGGCGATGGCATGCCCGGAGGCGACTGCGTGCGGATATGGTCCGTTCTGCCGGATAACGGCGGCGGCCCTGGCGACCTTCCGGGTCCCGCGGTCGTCTCGCAGATCCAGAGCACCGCTGACGGCACGGCGACCTTGACGTTCAGCGAGCCCATGCGCTCGGACCTGATCATCGAAAGCTTCGACCTGATGGTCACGGATGCCTACGGCGAGATCGTGGGGGGGTATCTGGAATGGTCGGAGCTCGACACTGTGCTGACGTGGGCCTCCTATGAAGAGCCTCGCTGGGCGGAGAACTGGACGCTGTGGATCAACGGCGGCGATGACAGCTTCGTCAAGGACATGGCGGGGAACATTCTGGATGGCGATGGGAACGGGCAGGCCGGCGGGGATTACGAGTGCACTTGGGCTGTGGCAGCGGTGAATGCGGGCGGCAATCAGGCCGACACGACGCCGCCGACGGTCGTGGATTTCTTCGGCACGGACGACGGCATCGCGGAGATCACCTTCAGCGAGGCCATGGATTGGGACCGGGTTGACGAGCTTTTTGACGTGCGCGTCTATGATTCGCAGGGGCAGCTCGTGCCGGGCTTTATTGAATTCGATGACCTTGGTTTTGATCGCATGACATGGCTGTCGGACCTGTTTCCGGCGGTGGACGACGTCTGGACGATCGTGCTCTGGTCGAGTGACCAGGCGGGTTTTGTGGATTTTGCCTGGAACGCATTGGATGGCAACGGCGATGGCCGGCCGGGAGGTTCTTTCGTCGCCGAGTGGGAAGTGCTTGCCATCGAAGACGTTGAATCGCCGTCGATCATAGACCAGACCGGCCGCGCCAACGGCAGCGTCGAGGTTTGGTTCAGCGAACCGATGGACACCCGCAACGTGGACAACTTCTACGATGTATGGGTCGAGGACTCTAATGGCGACGAGGTAACCGGATTCATCGAATGGAACGCCGACGGCGACGTGCTGTACTGGTATTCGGATTACCTTCCTGATCAGGCCGATACTTGGACAATTCACCTGATGGGGCAGGACAGCACCGACTTCACCGACCTGGGGTTCAACGTGCTCACGGGTGAACCCGGTGGGGCGTGGACTGTCGTGGATGACGAGTGGGCCTTTTCATGGAATGTCGGCGCGAGCGACGACGTGGTGGCGCCCACGGCCGTTCCGGTGTTGGTGGATGAGATCGGCGATCCGGTTCGTGACGGCAGCATCCGCATCGAGTTCAGCGAGGCGATGGACGCCGGCTGGGCCAGTCCGACACATGATGTATGGGTGATCAACGACGCCGGGCAGGAAGTGCCCGGCGAGGTCTGGTGGGAAGAGGATGACACCGTGCTGGTGTGGTCGCCGGATATCGCAGCGACCGGCTTTCAGGACTGGACGATCCGTATTGATTCCGCCTACGTCACCGACCTTGCCGGCAATGCGCTCGACGGCGATAACGACAGCGTCGCCGGCGGCGATTTTGTTCATCGCTGGCGCGTGGGCGTGGACGACATCCGCCCGCCGCGCGTGATGAGCTTCGACGGCCGGCCGGACGGCACAGTGATTATCGAGTTCAGCGAGGAGATCAACGAGCGCGCGATCGGCCCGATGGACGTGGCGGTGATGTCGGGCAAAACGCCCGTTGCCGGGACGTTCTACTTCGAGTGGGTGAACGGCGCGCATCAGATGGTGTGGTCTCCGGCGATCCCGCCGACGAAAAGCCAAAGCTGGACGATCACTCTGCGCGGCCAGGACCGGACCGATTTCACCGATCGTGCGGGCAATATCCTGGACGGCGACCGTGACTACCGGTCGGGCGGCGATTTCGTAGGGACATGGAAGACATCCCGCGGCTCGTTCCTTCTGGCGCCGGACGCGTATGAAGACAACGATTCCTGGGAATATGCCCGGATGATCGAGATCTACGGCGGCGCCGCTCAATTGACCGAGCTGAACATGAGTGCGGCCGGGGATGACGACTGGTTCTGCTTCTTCACGGACGACGTGGGAACGGTGAAGGATCGGGTGTTCATCGATTTCGCCAATGCCGCCGGCAATCTCGACCTGTACCTCTACGACGGCGACGGCGGGCTGCTTGCCTCGTCGCGGGGCAAGACCGACCAGGAAGTCGTTTCGCTGGAGGGCCTGCCGGCCGACCTTTATTATGTACGCATCGCCGGCGCGGCGAATCCCGACTACACGTTGACGCTCCAGGCGCCGCAGCTTCCACAGAGCGATGATTCCTGGACCATGATGTACTACGTCGACGGCGACAACTACCTCGACGGCTCGTTCTATCGCGAGCTGGACCAGATGGAGGCGCTGAACCTGCCGTCGGACGTCAATGTTGTGTTCCTGTTCGATCGCGCCCCCGGCAACGACGGCATCAAGGATGACTGGTCGGACACCCGGCGCGGCGTGCTGGTGAAGGATGGCAAGTCGGGGATCATCGGCAGCCCGATGACCAGCCTGGGTGAGATGAACATGGGGTCGGCGGCGACGCTGACGAGCTTCATTGACTGGGCGAAGGCGCACTTCCCGGCGGATCGCTATTTCCTGAACATTTCCGGTCCCGGCGGCGGCATCCGAGGCGCTGCGTGGGATGACACCAGTGGCGGTGCCAGCCTACAGCCGGCCGAGATCGCCGGCGCGCTGGCCGCCGGCGGCGTGCATTTCGACTTGGTCGAGTTCAACACGGGACTGAACCAGCTTGCCGAGATCGGCACTGCGATGTCGCCTTACGCCGACTACATGCTGGCCAGCGAGGGCCTCAGCCCGGCTGGGCTGATGGCTGCCCGGCTCAAGGCCATGGAGTCGCTGTCGATGTACGCAACCGCGCAAGTCGCCGACGAGATGGCGTATCTGGCAGCGGAGCGCACCTTTGCTGAGTTCGAGGATGGCGGCAAGAGCTTCCAGACGAACCAGTCGGTTCTGGACCTTGTGGAAATGAACGGCTTGAATTTGGCCATGGGACAGTTCGTTCAGGCGGCGCTGGCCGACGCCGACGCCGCGGACTGGGCCCGCCTCATCGCTGCGGCGAATGGCGCGCCGGCTTTCATGGATGGCGGCAAGGATCTCGGCCGGTTCATGAAGACCGTCAACCGGGATGCGCTGCTGCCGCAGAGCATCCGCGACGCAGCGCTGGGTGTTCTGGATGCGCTGCGGATCGCGGTGTATTCCAATTACGACAACGGCTACAGGGCCGACGGCTTGGCCGTGGTGCTGACTACCACACCGGCCTACGGCTACGCGTCGCTGGCGCCGGATTTCGTGGCCGCGACCGGGTGGGATGGGTTTCTGTCGGCTCTGGGCGATCACGGCGCGGTTCAGTCGAATCCGGTCAATTGGGAAGAACCCAACGACACGCTCGCCACGGCATTTGCGTTGTCCCCAACCGCAGGCGGGCAGTTGCATCTTGGAGAGCTTGAGATCGGTTCGCCGTCCGATGTCGACTGGTTCCAGTTCCAGATGCCCGCGAAGGGCAACGCCCAATCAGTCATCACCATCCAGAGCGATGGAGAGGGGCTGGACCCGGCCCTGGCGCTTTTCGATCGATCGGGCAAGCTCCTGGGCCTGATCGACACCACCGGGCAGGCCGAGACCTTCAGTCTCAACGGGCGAGAAGCGGGACTTTATTATCTGCGGATTTGCACCAACGACCCAGCCCACTCGGGTGGCTATGAACTGGCGATCGATCTGCCCGCTCCCGACGCTGCGGCCAGTGTTGGCGACTGGGCTGGCAACACGGCGAAGCAGTCGCCGGCGTCGCTGAACATCACGCCTGGCGTTGCGGTGCCCTTTACGGGCCTTTCGGTGGGGACGAAGGGTGATTGGTTCACCGTGCCGCTGTCCAGCGTCACCAATGACGGCGATGGGCTGATCCGGGTCTCCAGCTCGATGGTGAAGGCTCCATCGTTGGTGGTCTATAACAGCAAGGGCAAAAGCATGGGCAAGGGATCGCTGGATGCCAGCGGCGACACGGTCTTCCAGATCCCGGCGAATACGACCGAGCCGATCCTTCTGTTCATCAAGCCCGGCGCGAAGCTGGCGAAGAATACCGAGCAGCCCTATACGCTTACGCTCAGGACGCCATCGTATCACGTGGCCCAGCCCGAGCTGTCGTGGCAGTCGATTGCCCCAACGCACTACAACGTGCAGAGCCCGGATACGCTGGCGATCAGCCGCTCCTATATCGTCCACGACATGCCCCTGGGCGAGAACTTCACAATCGAGTATCGGCTGTCGGTCAACGACGTCTGGGGCGACGGAGATGACCTGCTCCTGGGCAGCGAGAACATCAACATCTCTGCCGACAGGTCGGTGGGCGCGCACAGTGGCATCTTCAGCGCCGCCATTCCGGTCGGCTTGGCCGTTGGAGCACAGTATCATGTGATGTCGCGCCTGGATTCCGGCGATGCGATCATGGAGGCTGACGACAATAACAACCTGGGCGTCGCGGACAGCCCGGTTACGATCGCCGCAGCGCCGCGGCAGTTCGCCGACACGGGTGCGTATGACCTGGCCTACAGCGAGGCTGGCGTGCTCCATGTCGGCTTCTTCGACACTGCGGCCAACGCCTTGAAGGTGGCCACGCGCGATGAGGCGGGGGCGTGGGGCGCGGACGCGGTCGTAGACAACTCCGGCCATGCCCTGAGCGACATCAGCCTTGCCGTCGCGCCCGACGGGAACCCGGCCATGTCGTACTACGACACGGTGGATGGAGCGCTCAAGTACGCCGCTTTCGACGGGATGGAGTGGTCGGTCGTCACCGTGGACGATGCGGCCGATGTGGGCAACCAGTCTTCGCTGGCGTTCTTCGCGGATGGCCGGCCGATGATCGCGTACTTCGATGCGACCAATCTGGACCTGAAAGCGGCCCAGGCGGATGCGCAGGGCGCCTGGCAGGTTGCGGTCGTTGATTCGCGCGGCGACACCGGTCGCAACCCGAGCCTGGCGATTTCGGCCGATGACACGCCGCGCATTGCCTTCTTCAGCCCTTCGAAGAAATCGTACCGTTATGCCGAGCCTTACAAGACAGCGTGGAAGATCAGGCCGCTGGTCGCGAAACAGGTTGCCGCCGCCGGCCGGGTGGCCCTTGACCACAATGCCGGCGGCCTTCCGGTGGCTGGTTACTTCGATGTCCTGAACACCGATCCGGCTTTCACTGCTCCGGGAGGGAAGAGATGGGCCACGGCCCGAGTGCCGGCCGATGGCGTGCAGGGATTGCTCGGCGATATGGTCTACGATCGCGCCAACAACGTGGCCTCGCTGTTCTACGTCGATGAGCAAGCCGGCGGCGTTCGCGTGGCCCAGGGCAACGAGACCGCCTTGGCGGGGTTTGCCTGGCGGGCGGGCACCAATGTGCGGGCGGCCTTCCAGAACGCCACCCAAATCGCTGCCGGTTGGATGGATGGCACGACGCTCAACGTCGAGGACTTCTGATCGAGTCGTACTATGAATGACTACGGCCCCCGCAAGAATGCCTCTTGCGGTGGCTCTGGTCATTGCGGTCGGCTTCAATGGCCGTATCGCGGTCGAGGAGACCTCGGTACAATCGGACCCCTCGGAGAACAACGCTCATGATCAGATTGTTTGTCGTCGGGATATGCTGCCTATTGGTTCTGTCCGCCTGCAAGTCGGACGATGGGTATCAGAAGGTGACCAGAGAGTACATTGCCACTATTGAGCGGCTTAACGACGCCTTGGAAGACGTGAAGACCGGCCCCGATGCATCGAAGGCGATTCCGAAGCTGGACGACATCACCCGGGATCTTGCCTCGGTCGCCCAGCGCGTGCAAAACATGCCGCCGCCGACGCCCGAGCAGCAGAAGAAGATGGCTGAGCTTGACCCGCAGATCGACCGGCAGCGCGCCAGGCTGGTGCAGAACCTTAGTCGAATCCTGTCCGATCCAAAGCTGAAGCCCATCTTTGGGGAAGTTGCTGAGCTGCGCGCGGCTCTGGCGAAGTTCCGTCCTGAACCCGCGTCCAGATAGTCCGGAAGGTACACACAGATGCTCCAGGAAGCGTTCAAGTTCATTGATGATCGGCGTGAGCAATCCATCGCGGGGCTGGTGCAGTTCCTGCGCATCCCCAGCGTGAGCGCCCAGCCCGCGCATGCGGGCGATGTGGCGCGTTGCGCGGACTGGCTGGCGGAACGGTTTCGGGAACTGGGCCTGTGGGCGAAGGTCGAGCCGACGCCGGGGCATCCGGTGGTGATGGCCGGCACGGAGCGGAAGGCCGGCCGGCCAACGGTGCTGTTGTATGGCCACTATGACGTCCAGCCGCCGGAGCCGTTGGAGCAGTGGACCAGCCCGCCATTCGATCCGACCGTCCGGAATGGAGCCATATGCGCCCGAGGGGCGGCCGACGACAAGGGTCAGATCTGGGCCCATGTCGAGGCGGTGCGGGCGTGGCAGCAGCAGGGCGGCCTGCCGGTGAATCTCATCTGCCTGATCGAGGGCGAAGAGGAGATCGGCTCGGACCACCTGTCCGCGTTTATGGAGCAGCACAAGGATGAGCTGGCCGGCGACATCGCCGTCATCAGCGACACGGGGCAGTTCGCCCGCGGCGTGCCGGCCATCACGTATGGGCTGCGTGGGCTGGTCTACATGGAAGTCTTCCTGAACGGTCCTTCGCATGACCTGCATTCGGGCATTTACGGCGGCGCTGTGGCCAACCCCGCCAACGTGCTGGCGGAGATGCTGGGGTCGCTGCATGATGCGAACGGCCGAGTGACGATTCCGGGATTTTATGATGACGTCCTGCCGCTGACGCCGGCCGAAAGACAGGCGTGGGCAGGCCTGCCGTTTGATGAGCGGGAGTTCGCCGCGGAGCTCGGTGTTGATGGGTTGCAGGGCGAGGCGGGCTATACCGCCATCGAGCGGAAGTGGGCCAGACCCACATGCGACATCAACGGCCTGACCAGCGGCTATCAGGGCCAGGGAGCGAAGACGATCATTCCCGCGCAGGCCAGCGCCAAGGTTTCCATGCGCCTGGTGCCGCGGCAGGATCCCGTGAAGATCCAGGCGGCGTTCGAGAAGATGATGTGCGATCACTGCCCGGCGGGGATTCGCATCAAGTTCGCACAGCATGGCGGCTCGCCGGCCAGCATGGTTCCGCTGGACAGCCCGGCCATGATACTGGCGGGCAACGCCATGAGGGCGGGCTTCGGGCGTGATCCGGTCTTCATGCGCGAGGGCGGTTCGATTCCGGTCGTGGGCCATATCAAACGCATCCTCGGGATGGACACTCTGCTTGTGGGCTTTGGCCTCCCGGATGACCGAATCCACTCTCCCAATGAAAAGTTCGACCTCGATGCCTTGTTCAGCGGAACGAAGACGGCCGTATCGCTGTACGCGGAACTGGCGAAGCTGTCACGCTGAGCCATCGCCCTTCACCTGCCGGCGGCAAGCCTGCGATTGGCATCGCGGATCGCGTTGAGCTGATATGAACGGGTGTTGGTGGCGGTGATCGACCATTCCTCCTGCACGGCGAAATCAAACACCCACACGGCGGCGAGCGGAATCGCCGCGGCCTCAATCCGGCTCAGCATGCGCTCGAAAGCCTGCCGCGTGGGTGGATCCTGCTCCGGGGACCCAAATTCGCCGACGAAGACGGGTTTGCGCGCCTTCGCGACGACGGCGAGGGCCTGGTCGAAATTGTCCACCCCTGGATAGAGCCGGAGCGTGATCGAGTCGATCGGGTCGGGATTGTCGGCCTGAAGGACCCACGCCAATTGCTCGGGCGTGTCCTTCTTCCATGATCGCTCGTGCTGCTGGTGCCAGGCGCTTGAGCGAGGGGTGGCGTTGCCGGAGCAGATCATCCGACTCGGGTCGTGCCCGCGCACTTCTTTCGCGAACTCGGCCAGGGCGGCGCGGACCATGGCGCTGGTCATCTCGTCTCGCTTGGTGCGGGAAGGCGGCGTACCTAAGCGGACGACCACCGGCGGGCGATGCTGGGCGGCGTTGGGCAGGTCGGCCGCCAGGTTGTACTCGTTTCCGAACTCCCACGCCCAGATGGCCGGCGACTCGCGATAGCGCAGCACCACCTCGCGGGCATAGGTGCGCATGAACTGACGGGTCTTGCTGTCGGCGTTCCCCCATTGATCGCAGCTCTCGCCCACCAGGTCTGGCACGGTGTGATGGGCCCAGAACAGCGAGGGAATGAGCCCGACGTGGTGTTTCTCGGCCGACCGCACCACGCCGTCGAGCAGCTTGAAATAGGCCGGCTTGTCAGCCTGATAGAGCTTCATCTCCGCCGGCCAGTAGGCGCACGCCGCAAACCGCACGAAGGGAACTCCATATTCTGCCAGGACGGCGAAGCCGGCATCGTATGAGGCATCGCCGGCATTCTTGAGGGTGCGATTGAAGCAGTCGAACTAGTTGACGCCGATGCCGCGATAGGGCTTGCCGTCACGGCATAGCTGGCCCTGGGCATCCACGCGCAGGCCTGGCGTCGAAGCGGCGGCGAGCAGAGGCAGGATGAGCAGGGCAGCCAGGAATGTTCGCATGATCCGCTATCATGCCTCAAACGCGTTGGCCGGCAAGCGGTAATGCATATCGATGCATGCACGAACATGGGAGGATGCATGACGCGATGTCGATGCGCGGGATGGCTGGCCCTGCTGCTGCTGGCTGGGGCGGGAGAGGATGCCGGCAGGCTTGTCGATGAGTTGGGCGGGGCGGACGCAGTGGCCGAGCAGCTCACGGCCGTGCATCGCCAGGTGTCGGGCGATGCGGCGGCTGGTCGAGAAAGGCGATGGGGCGGTGGTGGAACTGGCGCGGGCCGCCAGATCCGCACCGAAACTGACCACTCGCCTGATCGCCGTGGAGTTGCTGGGAAAGATCGGCACACGGCCGGCCGTGGATGCTTTGCTGGATCATCTTACAGCAGAGAAGCACCTGGCGGTCAGGAACCAGCTCTGCATTCAACTGGGTTATGCCAGGGAAGATCGCGCTGTGCCGATCCTCATCGCGTGGCTGAAGACCATTGGCCCCCGCGCGATTGATGATGTCGGCAACCAGCCCAAGGAGTCGCAGCCGAGCACGTGCTACCTGCGGCACGTCGAAGCCTTGGCGATGATCGGCGATCCTTCGGCCCTGCCCGCCTTGAGCGAATTCAAGACCAAGATTCCTCGGGGCGTCGGTTTCGGCGGGTTCATCTCCAACATGCTTGTCGAGGGCGTGGATGAGGCGACCGAACTGATCCAGACGAAGGCGGCCTTCTGGGCGGCGGTGCGGAAGCAGCCGGGTTTGGAAGGTCAGCTCAAGCCGGTGTTCGCCCATCTGCGAAATGATGCGCTGGCGAGACTCAGGATGCAGGAAGACCAGGTCATGCGCCGGACGCCGGCCGGCAGGCAGGTGCTGGAGCGGCTCGCGCAGCTTTCGGATGCCACGGTGGCCAGCAGCGCCAAGGCGCTTCTGGCGGCGTGGAATGAACTGGGCCAATGAGAGGCGAGATCATGCGTAGACCGGAGATTGGGCTGCTGATCGTCGTGGTGTGCGTGTACAGCTCGCCAGCGCTGGCTGTGCGCGGCAACATGCGCCGGGACATCGGCCGGCTGGAACAGATGGGGCGGTTCGACGAGGTGTTGTTCTATCGCCAGTCCACGCGGGATGTGATGCTCGCGATTCACATTCCCTGGTCCGGGGTGGCGTTTGACCCGGCCATGGACAAGCCGTTTTTCGAGACACGGGTTGATCGCCGCTACTGGAACATGGTGCATGGCCAAACGGGCCCTATCGATGCGCTGCTGAAGAAATCGAATCTGACCCACGCGCAGCTCGATCGGCTCGACGAGCGTGTGCGCATCTACGTCGAGGATCACCTTTCGCCCGAATTCGATGAAATGGGCAACTTCTATCTCCAGCGCAAGGCCTGGCTGCTGGAGCGGCATGGCCTGTTCTGGGATGCATCCTACCGCCGGCGCCTCACGGGGCAGTACGAGATGCGCGTCTGCGTGCCGTACTACACGGCCATGTCGGCGGAAATGAGGCAGAAAGGGCAAGACGCGCTCGCCCAGGCGTACCAGCGCAAGAGCGAGTGGTTCGAGGCCGAGGCCATGCGGCAGTTTCACCGGGCCAATGGGGATCGGCTGATTTCGCAGCGGCAGGAGGATGTTCACAAGCGGCTATCGCGCGCTGAGGTGATTGCGCTTCTGAAGAGCGCCCTGGCATCTGAACTCGCCGAGGCCCGGTACGCCGCGGCCGCCGCGCTGATCGATCTCGGCCAGCCAAGCGCGCTGGCATCGCTTGCCGACGACGCCGATGCGCTGGTGCGCCAGACCGCGCGCGCGGCCCTCGCCCCGCGCGTGCTGTCGGGCCATTTGCCCGGAGCGCTCGCGGAGTACTACACCGATCCCGGCCAGACCAGGCCGGTGGCCGGCCGGGTTCTTCCCGCCGTCGAGATTGGATTCCGCGGCAACGAGCGGTTCAGCAACGTCTATCGCGCCATGTGGGATGCCGATGACGTTGTGCCGCCCAACGCTTCGGGGCCGTTCCTGGTGAAGCTTGGCGGGATGATCGAAGTGCCGGAGGACGGCAGCTATCGGTTCTACATCAAGACCGATTCTGTCAATCGCGCCACCTTGCGGCTGGGCGATTCCGCACTTGGCCCGATCATCTCGCCTCGCAACGACAGGCAGCTTCTGTTCACCGTTCAGAACGGCTACGATGGCCAAGTGCTGACGCGCATCGATTACAGCCTGCCGGTGGAGCTGAAGATGGGCCTGGTGCCATTTCAGATTCAATACCAGGGCCCGCAGGCCAAAGGGCAATGGGGCACGCCCGGCTTGAAGCTCTATTGGAGCTCGCAGACGCGCGTGATGGAGCCGGTTCCCGCGCGTGCGCTCTTTCACGCCGGCCAGTAGGCGGAGGCGCAGATGACTGACTGGATGGTGTCGCTTGCGGTGGTGCCGATCGGCCGCCGGCCGGGCGGCACCCAATGGCTGCTGTCGTTCTGGCCATACCTGGTGGCCATCGCGTTCATCATCGCGGGCGCGATCGTGGCGTTCTGGCTCATGAAGCGCCGGCTTGGCCTGGCGGCGGCGACGGGGGGCCTGATGGCCATTCTGCTGCTGGGGGCCGGCGCGATCGGGCTGGCCGTGATGGGTCAGCGGATGAGCCATACCCATCCGAATCCGCCCGAGGTGGATCTTTACGACAGTTGGCTTACGTTCATGAACGATTCGAGCCGGGCGGGGCACGCGCCCGGTGCGGTCGGGCCGAAATCGGCCCGCAAAGTGTGGTCTTACATCGGCGGATTGGATCGAGCGCCGTTTTCCGGGTCGGCTGCCGTGGTTGGCGGCCGGGTGTTCGTCGGCTGCGACAACCAGCAGCTTCACTGTTTCCACGCCGATACGGGGGATGTGCTCTGGAAATTCCAGGCGAGGCACGAGCTGTTCGCAGCGCCGGTGGTGGCCGAAGGCCGCGTGTACCTAGGCGAAGGTCTGCATGAGCACGAGGATGCGAGGCTCTACTGCCTTGACGCCTCGACTGGCAAGAAGCAATGGGAATTCGCCACGGCCGGGCATATCGAATTCAGCCCCACGTATTTTCGCGGCCGGCTGTATGTTCCGGCCGGGCCGGATGGCGTGTATTGCCTGGACGCCGCGACGGGGCAGGCGATCTGGCACGCACGCGGCCTCCATGTAGACCTGTCCCCGGCGGTCACCGCTGAAGGCGTGTTCTTCGGCACCAGCTACGGCGAGGCGGCATTCTACTGCCTGAAGCTTGACGATGGCTCGATCCGTTGGAAGCGCCCCGCGCCGCAGGGCGTGTGCGGCAGCCCCTCGACGGACGGCCAGCGCATCTATTTCGGCATGGGTAACGGCACGTTCGACATGAGCCACGCCCAGCCCGAAGGGATGGTCGCATGCCTGTCGGCGGCGGATGGGCAGGTTCTCTGGAAGGCCGCTCACGTGAAGGACACCGTGCTGACGAGCATTGCGCTGTGGCAGGGCCGGACGTTTTTCGCCAGCCGCGACGGCGTGGTTCACTGCCTGGAGGCTGACACCGGGCGGGTGATCTGGACCCATCCCGCGCCCGACGCCGTGGTCTCATCGCCGGCCGTCGGCGATGGCCGAGTCTATTTCGGCTGCGATGACGCCCACGTCTACTGCCTCGACGCGGCGACCGGCCGGCCCATGTGGAAATACGACACCTCGCGGGCGATCTTCAATCCCGACGCCCGGGTGATGTCCTCTCCCGCCATCGTCAATGGCCGGCTCTATGTGGGATCGATGAACTTCCACTTCTTCTGTCTGGGCGAGGAATGAATGACCGGCGCCGGGCCATGCGCTGCGATCAGGATGGCGATCCAACACGGCTGGGAAGGGTGACGTATACGCATGTGCCGTGGCTGGAGGATTCGATGCGAACGTTGCCCTTGTGCAGATCCACGAAACGCTTGACGATGCTGAGCCCAAGCCCGATGCCGTGAGTCATGTACTGGTATTCACCGCTGCTGTGGTGCGGGACATCCATGCCGTCGGTGTAGAACGGCTCGAACACATGAGCGAGGTGCTCGGTTGGGATGCCGCTGCCCTGGTCGCAGACCCGCAATTCAACGTTCTCGTCATCGGGGATCACCTGGACTCCGATCGTGGTGCGATCTGGGGAAAAGCGGATCGCGTTGCTCAGGAGATTGCCGATAACATCGCGCAGCATTTCATCGTCAGCCGAGATGACGACCGGCCGCTCCGGCAGCTTGAGATCGAGATTCTGATGGCGGGCCTGCACATACGGCTCGACTTCGGCCGCCGCGGTTGAGACAAGAGCGGCAATGTCCACATCCTCTGCATGGATCACCGATTCATAACTGCCGGTCCGCAGGAGCTTGAACATGTTCTCGACGATGCGATTGAGTCGCTGCGCCTTGGTCGATATCTTCGTCAGCAGTTGCGACAGTTCCGGCGACTGACGCTTCGCCAGTTCCGAGACGCCCAGGATATAGGTGATCGGCGTGCGCAGCTCATGGCTGGCCACGTCGATAAACTGCTGCTTGACGCGGTTGGCGCGGTCCAGCTCGGCGAGGTTCTGTTCGAGCCTCACGGCCATGCGGTTGAAATCGGCGGCGAGCTGGCCCAACTCATCGCGGCGAAAAACCGAACCGGGCGAGTCCGGCTCCGGCAGGCGGTAATCAAGGCGACTTCTCTCGAGCTCGCGGGCGCCGCGTTCCAGCGCGCTGATGGGCTGCAACACCTCTCGATGTGCGATGTGCAGCCCGACCAGGAAGAAGACTATGATCGTGCCCGCGCCGGCTAGCGTCATGGTCCACAGTAGCGATCGCATCGATGCGAACGTCTCCGTGCGAGACGCGGTGACGATCACATGCCAGTCGGCCGTCTCGCCGAACCAATTGCCCTTGAGAGCGACGCGTGAATAGCCGATCACCTCGTGTTGAGGCAGGTCATCGCTGATAAGGTAGCCGTAGCTCTCCGCAAGGACGCGCCGCAGCACCTGAGGCGGCAGCTCGGGCATGCCCGAGCTCTCGGATGCTTCGATGGGTCGGCCGTCACGACGGATAAGCCAGATGCCGCGGTGGGATGGATCCCAGGTCGTCATGGGAATCTCCCGCAGGCGCGACAGCAGCCAGGTTGCATCCATCAGCACCTTCATGATGCCAGCGGGCTGATCGTTCGAGCCCGGCCGTCGCGTGCGGTATATCGGCAGGCTGATGCTCACGACCATGCACCCCACATTGCCGGTCTCCGAGATGGCGGAAGTGTCGAAGGTGATCCCCTCCAGATGGGTGCGACCCCGGCCCTCCGCCCAAGCCTCCATCCACCAGCTCTCATCCGCCTGGAAATAGTCCGTCGTGCGGTTGGTGGCTGCCACCAGCCGCCCCGTCCGATCCGTGATGAGCACCTCGCTGATGCGCGGGTGCGTGCGCTGGATCGACTGCCACCGCTGCGCCAAGTCGTTGTTCAGCACTTCGCCAAGCAGCAGGTCCTCGGTGCGCGCGGTCGGCCATCGGAGTTCGATTGCGGCCAGCTCGTTTTCAGACAATGGCGGCCGATCGCCCATGCGGTCGATGTACGCCGCCGTGCCCGGAAGCTGGTTGATGGACTGAAAGAACTCCACCTCGGCCCCGAGCAGCGCGCTGACCAAGTCGGCCTGCTGTCGTGCCAGCGCCACGAATGACTGGCCAACAAGCTCACGGCGGCCCTGGCGATAGCCCAGAAGCCCGATCACCAGTGACAATGCCAGCGGAAGAAGGCCGGCGACAATCAGCGTCGCAGCGATTTTGCCGCGGATTCCAATGTGCATTGCGAATCACATCCGGCAGCACAAGGGGAGCGTCTGGGATCAGCCGCGATACGGGTCCGCGGCACTCCTGCCGCGCACTCAGACGACCTGCACCTTGCGGCCGGCGCTGCGCTTGCGGTTGATCGTCTTCCGCCCGCCGGTTGTCTTCATCCGCGCGCGGAAGCCGATTTTGCGGACGCGCTTGAGCTTGCTCTTCTTATGAGGGTAGTGCATGGCTGTCTCTCAACGCAAACCTGTCAAACGACCGACGGCTACCGCAGCGCGGCCGGCTCCATGCCCGCCAGGACCATTGTACGTCCATGACATGCATGTTTGTCGGTGACGCGGGGCGCGAGCTTTATCGCTCCGGGCGCCAGGTTATCCAGCGTCAACGCAACGCCCTCTTTGGGCGAATCGCGAATACTATCCGAATCTGCCCCAGGTTGCCAGTAGCCCGCGCACTTGATCGAAGTCGAGCAGTCAGCGGTCACCACGGAAGAGATGCCCGGCTTGTCGGGACCGATGCCGCGAGACCCTTCACGGGTGGCCGCATGCGCTGGCCGCCTCGGAGCGGTCGTGCGTTCGTGCCCGTCCTGCAATTCCGCGGGGGCCCGCCATGCGATAACGCGATTCGCCAACCCTTTACAAGGTGTTTTCTTGGGATTACAACCAGCCCGCAGCATAACAGGAGCAACTCAATGGCACTTCGCAGGTTAGTGGCAACCGCGGCGATGATTTGGGGCGTGTGGGGGTTCGCACAGTGGGCGTCAGCTCAACAAGCATCCCTCGATGAACTTCTCAAGGACCTGCCGCGCTACAAGACCGGCGACAGCCGGCGATCCTTGGAGCGCATTGCTGAGATCGTCGTCAAGGTGCAGCCGGATCAGGCTTTGCGGGCGCCGGTTGCGGCCAGGCTGGCCGGCCTTCTGGGGCAGGAAGGCACCTATGAATGCAAGGACTTCATCTGCCGTCAGCTCTACCTGATTGGCGGCAAGGCTGAGATCCCCGAAGTGGCCAAGCTGTTGGCGGATGAGCAGCTTTCACATATGGCACGCTATGTGCTCGAGGCGATGGCCGATCCCGATGCCGACGCGGCCATGCGTGAAGCGCTCGGCAAGACCAAGGGCAAGGTTCAGGTCGGGATCATCAATTCGCTCGGCGCGCGTAGAGACATCAAATCCGTCGCGGCGCTGGTGGGCATCCTTAACGGCGACGAGGCCGCATCAGCGGTCGCCTCTGCAGGGGCGCTCGGCAAGATTGGTGGCGATGACGCTCTCAGAGCCCTCGTTGCGAAGAAGGGGCAGGTTTCGCCGGAATTGCGGGCGGCAGTCATCGATTCCTGCCTGCTCTGTGCCGACGATCTGCTTAGGCGTGATCGCAAGGCCGACGCGACCGCGGTTTACGTTGAATTGAGCGCCGACAGGCAGCCTGCTCGGGTGCGCATCGCCGCCTTGCGCGGCCTGGCATCGGCAGCTCCGGACAGGGCCATGGCCATGATCGTTGATCTCCTGGCCAATGAGGAAGATGCGGCCATGCAGGCGCTGGCGGCCGGCGTGGCACGACAGTTGCCGGGCGACCAGGCGACCAACACGCTGGCTGCGGCCATGCCGAAACTGAAGACCAATGGTCAGGTCTTGCTCCTGGGCGTTCTGGGCGATCGCGGCGCTTCTGCGAGAATTGCCGTGCTGGCCGCGGTTGGCAGCGCCGTTCCCGAGGTTCGGCTGGCGGCGTTGCGGGCTGCGGCCGTTGTGGGCGATGCGTCGACGGTGCCGGTTCTGGTGAACGTCGCGGCCAAGTCCAGCGGGCAGGAGAAGGCCGCGGCGCGGGATGCCTTGGCGAGATTGCGGGGCGCGGACGTGGATGCCGCCGTCGTGGCCGGTCTGGGCAAGGACGATGTCGCGGCGCAGGTCGAATTGGTCCGCGCTGTGACGGCTCGTCGGACTTCCGCCGCCGTGCAGCCGCTGTTCGCCCTGGCCAGAACGGGTCAGGAAGGCATTCGCATCGCGTCGATTGAAGCGCTCGGCACGCTTTCTGAGGAGAAGGACTACCCTGCCCTGGCTGCCCTGTACAACGAAGCCAGGACCGACGGCGAGAAGGAAGCCGTCCGCGACGCTCTCTCGACGGCGGGCGCCCGCATGACCAGCAGGGATGGCGCCGCCGACATTCTGTGGGCGGCGATGAAGGATGATGCGGGCAGGGCGGCGCTGGTTCGCGTTCTGCCTCGCGTCAATGGCACCAGGTCGCTGAATGCTGTTAGAATGCTGCTGGAATCTGACAGCGCTGCGGTGCGGCAAGCGGCGGGCAGGGCGATCGCGGAATGGCCGGATGCGGCTGCGATCGAAGACATGCTGGCACTGACCCGGTCCGATGACCGCACGCTCAAGATTCTGTCGTTGCGCGGCTTGGTGCGGGTGATGGCGTTGCCTGGCGGCCCTGCCGGGGCGGAGGCAGTGGCGGCGTACAGGCAGATGCTCGCTGTTGCGCCGGGCGCCAATGAAAAGCGCACTGTGCTTGGGGGGCTTGGCGATGTGAAGCATGCGGCGGCATTGGACTTGGCGTTGGCTCAACTCGCCGATGAGCAGGTGAGAGCCGATGCGGCGATGGCCGTCATCAAGATCGCACGGAATGTGATCGGCAGCGATGCCGTCGCCGCCAAGGCGGCGTTGGGCAAGGTCATCGACGCGAAGATCAACGAAACCGTGACCGGGCAGGCTCAGGAGCTGCTGGCCATGGGCAAGTAGCAGATGCCGCTCAGTCGCGAACTTGTCAGGGTGATGGGAAACCAGTCGAACTAAGCCGGGAGCGGGCATGAAACTTTCGCGGCGCGAGATGATGGGTGCGGTGATCGGTGCGATTGCGTTGCCGGGCATTGAGGGCTTGGCGGCCGACACGCCGACCGCTTCGGCGACCCTGCGGATCATGGTTGGCGAACAGTCGCCCCACCCGATTCCAACGTACATCACCGGCAAGTTCGCCGAGCACCTGGGCAGCAATATCTATAACGGCATGTGTGCCCAGGTTGTGCGGAATTGCACTTTCGCCGAGTTCCCGTTCTGGACCAGCGGACAGGATCCCGATGGCCGGCCGAGAATTCTCAGCGATGAGGACAGAATCCTCGCCGAAATCCGCCGCAATGGCGCGCGCCTGAACTGGCCCCAGGCCGAGATTCAGAAGATGATCGAGGCTCGCGCGGACGGCCTGGCTCACTGGTGGGTGCGAATCGGCAATCGTGGCGAAGTGCGCGTCAGCCCCGATACCGGCCCCCATGGCGGCCGCGCCCAGCGCATCGAGGTGAAGAAAGCCGGGCAGGGCATCGCCCAATGGATGTACCTGCCCCTGCATCGCGTACGCAAGTACGAATATCAAATGGTCGTGCGGTCGCCGGACCTCACATCGCTGAGCGTGTCGCTGGCCGACGGCGTTGCATCCGCTGCCGACGGTATCGGGCCGGCATGGCGCGTCATCCACGGCACGTTGGACCTTCCGGCCACCGCCACGGCGGATGCCCTGCATCGCCTGGCCATCACCGCTCCGGCCGGGGGCATGTTGGTCATCGATCGCTTCATGCTCTGGCCGGCCGACCATATCCATCGGTCCGATCCGGACGTGATTGCCCAGTTAAAGGAATCGAAGTTGCCGATCCTGCGCTGGCCGGGGGGCAATTTCGTCAGCGGCTACCACTGGGAGGATGGCGTCGGCCCGATCGAACAGCGCCCCACCCGCCGCAATGAGGCGTGGGGCTCCGTCGAGCCCAACCTTTTCGGCACAGATGAGTTCATCGCGTTCTGCCGCTCAGTTGGGTGCGAGCCGATGATCTGCGTCAATGGCGGCGACGGCACCCCGGAGGAGGCCGCCCGGTGGATCGAATACTGCAATGGATCGAAGGATACGCCCATGGGGGCCCGGCGCGCCGCCAATGGCCACCCGGAGCCTTTCAACGTGCGCCACTGGGAAGTCGGCAATGAACTGTGGGGCCGATGGCAGGTCTATTGGACGACCCCCCGAGGCAACGCCGACCGCTATCGCCGATTTGTCCCGGCCATGCTCAAGGCCGATCCGACGATCAAGCTCTATGCCTGCGGCGCTCCGGTCCTCTGGGGCCGCGACTGGAACCTGGCTCTCTTCCGCGAAGCCGGCGAGATGGTCCGTTGCACGACCGATCACCCGCTGATCGGCGGCAATGTTTCGCCGTCCGTCGATCCGCTGGATGTCCACCGCGACTTCATGGCCGTGCCATTGATCCTCGAGCGCAAGTGGGCCGAGCTGCGCAAGGACATGCTGGCGGCCGGCATTAAGGACCCGAAACTGGCCGTCACTGAACTCCAACTGTTCGCCCACATCGCCGAGGCCCAGAATCGATCGGAGCCGGTGCGCCTGACCCGCCGCAATCTGGTGAATCCCGGTACGCAGGCCGAGGCACTCTACGACATCCTGATATATCACACCGCGATTCGTTTGGCCCCCTTCGTCGAGATGGTCACCCAGTCCGCCACCGTCAACCATGGCGGCGGCCTGCGCAAGGATCGCGAGCGAGTCTACGCCAATCCATGCCACTACGCCCAGGCGGCCTTCGCCGCCTTCGCCGGGGCGACGCCCGTGTCGGTTCAACTCCAGTGCCCGGAAGAAAGGAACCCAGTGGTGTTGCCCGACATCCGCGGTGCCGGGCCGGCAATCACCTACGGCCGGGTCGCCGCTCTGGCGGCGATCGCGATGGATGGCTCGTTGTTGATCTCGCTGGTGCACAGGGGAACCGAAGGGCCGGTCAGGTTGAAGATCGAGCTGAACGGCTTCAAGTCTGCTGCGCCGGTGAATGTCTGGGAGCTGACGGCCGATGTGCCCTGGGCGGCCAACACTTTGGAACAACCCCGGAGGGTCGCCCCGGCCACCAGCCAGATCAAGGGTAGTGCGCTGGCGGTGGAAATCTCTCCGTTCACCATCATGCAGCTTCGCGTTCCGCCGGCTCCGTAGCGTGACAGCGGGGCCCCACGCTGGTGGATGAGCCCCGGTCATCCGACGCATGCGGTGTGCGGTGGCTTGCTGGCAGTCACTGCTCCTGACCGATTGGGGTAAACGTGAACCGCTGACCTCCGATCGCGGCGGACGCCATCAGCCCGCCCTTCGGCAGCGTCAGCGCGGCGACGCCGTTGCGGAAGTTGGTCTCGGCCGAGGCGCCAGCTTTGAGCGCTACGGCCGAAGCGCCGGCTTCAAATGAGAAGCCTCCCTTCTTGAACTGCTGCATCGCCTGGTTGTTCTGGAAGATCAGCAGTTCGGCGAACTGGGCGCCGCCGGCTTGCAGGCCCACCGATGCGCCCGAGATGTCGGCATGCCCTATGAACCTGCCCGTCTCGTAAACCTCGCCGTGGCCATAGGAGCCGCCCAGGATGAACGCGCCCTCGCCGACCTCGGGAAAGATCGCGTAACCATAACTGCTGTCGAGCA
The DNA here is from genome assembly GCA_964570205.1 of uncultured Tepidisphaeraceae bacterium. GTDB lineage: Bacteria > Planctomycetota > Phycisphaerae > Tepidisphaerales > Tepidisphaeraceae > CAZMXI01. Next base: position 13,295 of record CAZMXI010000008.1, on the reverse strand, counting down.
GCGGACCCAGGGTCGGGTCTTTCCGTTTCATCTCGGCCAGCATCGCCTGTGCCTGGTCGTGCAGAACCTGCTTCTCCTCGGGCGTCTCCGGCGTCGATTTGCAACCGGTGATCATCGCCATCGCTGCGGCCACCGCAAGAAGCGTGGCAAGCCTCCTGGTCATGCAAAACCTCGCAATAAGGCTGTGCCCGTGTTCAAGCTCCTGACGCGCGCCCGGCTTCGGCCGGGACTGCGCCCCAATACGCTGCAAAAGACCGACTCAAACCGGGTGCCAAACCGTTCATTCAAAGGGCCAGATCCTGGCGCACAGACAACGCCCGGACGAACACGACCGTCCGGACGTCCGTCCAAGGGTTACGCTCATGGCTGCGACGCGTGCCGCTGCATGCGAATGGGCGTGTACCCGCAGTTAGGCTCCTCGGCCAGGAAGTCGCCGGTCATGCCATAGGCGCGCGCCCGGCAACCCATGCAAACCTTCTTGTATTCACACAAACCACACTTGCCTTCGAGGTTGGAATCATCCCGCAGCTTGGCAAAGATCTGGCTCTCCCGCCAGATCTTCGGGAATGCGACTTCCTTGACGTTGCCCGAGCTGAGGGGCAGGTAGCCGCATGGAAACACGTCGCCCTGGTGCGACACGAAGCAGACGGCCTGGCCCGCCAGGCATCCCTTGGTCATCGCCGTCATGTCCGCACCGCCCGGATGGCCGCCGCCGTGCCCGCCCGGATGCCCCTGCGGCGCCATGCCGCGGTGCGGATGCGCTGTGGCGGGCATCTGCCGCCCTTCGGCCTTGGCTCGCTGCCGCATTACCCGGAAGTAGTGGGGGGCGCACGTTGCCTTGAGATGCAGCCTGCCCTCCAGGCTCCGGTCATAGATCCAGTTCAGCGCTTTCTCGTATTCCGCCTCGTCGAGCATGATGTCCTGGCTGAGGGACATGCCGCACCCGACTGGCACCAGCATGAAGATGTGCAGCGCATCAGCGCCCAGGCTCAGCGCCAGTTCGTACATCTGATCGAGTTTCTGGTAGTTGTGCTTGGCGATGGTCGTGTTGATCTGCATCGACAGCCCGCGCTCCCGCAGCAGCGTGAACCCACGCACTGAAGACGCGAATGCCCCATCGATGCCACGAAAGCGATCGTGCGTCTGCGGGTCGGGACCGTCGAAGCTGATGGACACACGGCGAAAGCCCACATCATGAACTTTCTGTGCCACGTGTTCGTCCATGATCGTGCCGTTCGTCGCCAGCGCGGTCGGCAGCCCGAGCCGCGCCGCTTCCGCAGCCAGATCGAAAACATCCGGCCGCATCAACGGCTCGCCGCCGGAAAAGACCAGGATGGGCTTCCCTGTCTCAGGCAGCGAGCGGATCAGCGACAATGCCTGGTCGGTGCTCAGGTCGTCCCTGCACAACTCCCGCGATACATCCAGGCGGCGACAGTGAACGCACGCCAGGTTGCATCCAGCGGTGGTCTCCCAGAACAGCAACCGAAGCGGCGGTGCCACGGGCTCACCGGCCAGAGCTTTGTCTGAGTGAGATGAGGCCAGGTCTGAGGTCATTGATGTCTCCTGCCGGACTCCGTTTCGAATCCCATCCGCAAGGATGAGCTTCCCATAACCGAGAAATCCGTACCAAATTAGAATCAAAAGAGCAAATGAAACAGGTAGTCCAGACGTCCGCCCAGTACCATCTTCATTCCAGAGTACTTCATAACCTCACGGATTCTCGCGCGGTAATCAGGATGATAACAGTGTCTTGGGCAGTGCTTACAGGCTGGCTTGGGGTCCATTGGGCATTGGGTGCGCTTAACAAATGAGTGCATCAGGAGTTTCGCGCATTCAGGGCACAGCTCAATGCTATGCCCCGCAATTGCCTCAAGGTCATGCGACTTTAGTTCGATCTTGCTCTTTGTGGCGTCCGCGTGTTTCTGGTCGCAGTAAAGCCGGATGAATAGCGCCAGTGTCTTGAGGTCGCGGGCGAGTTGTCTATCGATGCTCATGGCTGCATCCGAGATTAATCTAGTGCTGATTCTATGCCAGGATCAACCGTAAGTCGTGTGGCCCGCGGTTTGTAGATGAGTTCATGGATCGGACGAAGGGATGGCGTTGCGCGTTTCTTGGATCATTCTGATGATCGTGACCATCGCGAGTGTCCTGGGGCTCGCCATCTGGTCCAGCCAGTCCACTCACGAGGCATCCGGCACTCCTCCGGCGGAGCCGGCGGGCATGCGGGGCGAACCATTGCGGATCGGCCTTGTTCCCGAGCACAACATCTTCGCCATGCGTGATCGGTATCGAGCCTGGGCCGCGTGCCTCTCCGGCAAGCTCGGCCGCCCGGTCGAAATCGTCATGCTGAGCAGTTATGAGGCGGTTCTTGACGACTTCAAGGATCGCAGTCTCGACGCGGCGTTTCTCGGATCGCTCGTAGCCTTGATCGCGATCGACTGCCTTGATGCCCGTCCGTTGGCCCGGCCGGAGTTCCCCGGAGCCGTAAGTACCTATCGGGGCGTTATTTTCGTTCGCGACGAGTCGCCCATCCATTCTGTGGACGATCTGCGCGGCAAGTCCATCGCGATGTTGAAGAGCACAACCGCAGGCAGCCTTTTTCCGCTGGCCGAGTTCAACCGTCGCCACTGGATGGATTCCGGGCCAAACCAGCCTCAGATTGTCTGGCTGGGTACCCACGACCAGGTCGTGTCGGCGGTCGTACAGGGCCAAGTGGACGCAGGGGCGGCCAAGGATCTTCGCCTTGATGCGTATCTTCAGTCGCATCCAGGGAATAGAGTCCGTTGTCTGGCGACGGGCCCGGCGGTCCCTAACCTGGCGCTGGTAGCCAGAGCTGACGTCGCCGAGAAGACCGGTCCGGCGTTGACGAAAATCCTCCTGGAAATGCACGAGGATCCCGCCGCGCAGCCGGCGCTGAAAGAACTTGGCACGGTTCGTTTTATCAGATGCGCGGCGAGCGAATTCGACCCCATTTACGACTTGATCCGCACTGCGGACTGGACGTGGAACCTCGTGGGTGTGACCGGCGCAGCGCCTCAACGACGGTAAGGCCCGTTTAACTGCAGGACGAACGCTCATGCTGCGGCGAAAGCTGTTCATCGTTTTCGGTTCGCTGGTCCTGCTGCTGCTGGCGACAGCAGTGGGAGCGGTGTGGGTCCTGCAGCATATCCTCAGCGACCTTCATCATATCGACAGCGAGGCACTTGTCGTCGTGGAGGAATCCAACGAGCTCGTCACCGATATTTCGCTGATCGAGATCGAGTTGTACGGCCTGGAGCTTTCCCGTCAGCGCCATCTTAATGCGCTTATGGACCTGGTCGAATCCATGGAGGCGCATGCCGTCAATGTCGGCCGCTCGTATGTCACTCAACTGAGCGAAAACCGCACCGTGCTGGATCGCATTCGCGCCCGCCTTTCCGTCTTCCGAGAGCAGGTTGCGATCATCGGCACCACTCAGGACACCGCCTGGGCATCCCGGCACCGCAGGGAGGCGATGCGGCTGGCTGTGGACCTCCGGCAGGACATTCTCGCCTTGTCGGCCAGCGTCCGTTCCCATGCGGAGGATGAGCAACACACCCTGACCGCGCGTTTTCGCTGGCTGGTGCTTGGACTGACGGTCATCTTCCTGCTCATGCTCAATGTCTCGATCATCGTGCTGCTGAGGATGGCAGGCATGATTCTCCGACCCGTCGATAAGCTCATCGCCGCGACACGCGAATTGGGCCATGAAAGGTTCGATTATCGGGTCGAACTGGACCAGAAGGATGAGTTTGACGAACTGGCCCAGGCTTACAACAATCTCGCAGGCCAGCTTCAAGCCAACGAGCGGCGGAAGCTGGAGATGCTCGGACAGGTCGCTCTGACGCTGAACCACGAGCTGAATAATGCGGCGGCGATCATCGAGTTGCAGTTGCAGCTCCTCAGCCGCCAGGCGCCGGGCAACCTTCAGTTGGAGAAGTGCGCCCGCCAGATTCACGACAGCCTGGAACGGATGACGCGCACGGTGGAACTACTCAAGCGAGTTCGACGGATTGTCCTGACGGACTACGTCTCAGGCGTCAAGATGCTGGATCTGGAGCGTTCGGTCCAGGAGCGTCCCGAATCGCCGGATCCACACGAGCTTGTCCCGGGCAGATAATTGGACGATACTGCATATGGCTTCGGGAAACGCCATCGCCAGGATGACGTCCTGCATGTCCGTCTGCATCCCGGACCTTATTGGTACGCAATTGGTATGACGCTCCGCGAGCAGGAAAAAGCTCCACGCCCTTTGCTGCTTCAGTTGCAGTGGTTTATCGGTTTGCGATGGCTGGCGGGGGGCGCGGTTCTGATCGGGGCTGCCGTCGAGCATCGCTGGCTGCACTGGTTTCACCATGCCGGGCAGATCGCGCTGGTCGGCCTCGCCATCATTGCCTACAACACCATTCTGTGGGCGGTGCTGCGGCGTGAGATGGCTCACACCGGCCGACGCTCACTCCCGCTGCTGCTGGCGTGGCTGCAACTGCTTCTGGATTTCGGCTGCCTGACCCTGCTCTCCCTCTGGACCGGGGGCGTTTCCAGCCCGCTGCTCGGGTTCTTCATCTTCCACATGGTCTTCGCCAGCCTCCTGCTGCCACGAAAAATGGCCTATGCCGGGGCGGCGGCGGCGATGCTCATGATGGCGGAGGGGCTTTGGCTGACCGGCCGCTGGCCCGTGCTGCCTCAGCAGGCCGGCATCCTCCTGGGGTGGGTCATCACCATCCTCGCGACCGTCTGGCTGGCCAACCGCATGACGCGCAGCCTGCGGCAGCATCGGCGCCGGCTGATCATCCAGAACCGGCGGATTCGCGCCATGTCGCAGAAGCTGCGGGACCAGCAGGAGGGTATGATCCAGCAGGAGAAGATGGCCGCCGCCGGCAGGATGGCCGCCGGCGTCGCCCATGAGGTCGCCAACCCCCTGGCGAGCATGGATGGCCTGCTCCAGCTCATGGAACGGCGGCCGGACAAGGCCCGTCCGGATGCCGTCGGCACCCTTCGCGAGCAGATCTCCCGCATCAACCAGATCGTCCGCCGGATGACCGAGTTCGCCCACCCCGGCGATGGGCAGTGGCAGGTCATATCCCTCAACGATCTCGTGGACAAGTGCCTGGAGATGTTGCGGTTTGACCCGCGCCTGAAGCGCGTCGACCTGCAACGGCAATTCTCGCCCGATTCCCCGCGCATCCGCATCATCGCCGAGTCGCTGCATCAGGTCATCATCAACCTGGTCATCAACGCGCTGGATGCGATGGAAGCCGTCGCCGATCCCAGGCTCGTGATCCGCACGGGCCACGATGGCGGCCACGTGCAGGTCGAGGTCATCGACAACGGCCACGGCATCCCGCCGGCCGCCCGGCGCCGGCTCTTCGAGCCGTTCTTCACCACCAAGCCCGTGGGCAAGGGCACCGGCCTGGGGTTGTCCATCAGCTACAGCCTGGTTCAGAAGCTCGGGGGCTCCATCCAGGTGGAAAGCCGCGAAGGCCAGGGGGCGCGGTTTACGATTCACCTGCCGATCGAGGCAAGCGCAACCGGCCAGCCGGCCAGCGCGCTGGATGCGCATTCGACGGCTGTGTAAGATGCCTTTCATGAGATGCGCTGTGTTCGGAGCAGCGGAACCGCCGGACATGGTCTGGTTCGGTTCTGAGCCGTGACCACAGGGCAATCGCAGGCACTGTATCGCCGCTCGGGGAAATGAGGAACGCTGGATGCAAATCATCTCACTGATTGTCGCGGTCGTGGCGATTCTGATCTCCGCCATCACGGCATACCTAACGGTGATTCACCAAGGGCGACTCCGAATGACGGTGCCTTCCATGGTCGTCTTCGCGTACGACCAGCATTCGTCAGGCAGGCTCGAACCGAAGGTAATGGTGCGGTGCCTATTGTTTAGCACCGGACGTCGAGGAAATGTGGTCGAGACCTTGTTTGCGCGACTTCGGTACGCCAACACTGTGCTTGACCTCGATACTTGGGGGTTGGCCAAAGACGGATCGATCTTGAGTCGTGGCGGAGGACTTTTCGTCGGGCAAGATGGCGTACCGGCTTGGCATCACCTCGTCGCATTGCCGGGCGAGGCGTTTCGATTCGGGACCGGAGCTTACCAATTGGAGGTCCTGGCAAGAGTTCACGGCATCGGCGAAGCAGTAGTGCTATGGTCGGCCTTCTTGGTCGTTCCGTCTTCATGCGTTCCCTGTGACGATGGCTCAACTGCCCTCTGGTTCAGCCGGAGACCGACGACAGGTGAGTTCCATGTCAGTGCGGAATGCCGCCCGCAGCATGGGGCGATGCCGAAGACGTCGGAGTAGCAGAGCGAAGCCCTAGACAGCCGGCCGGCCCGGCGCACGGCGAAGAGGTCGGACCGCCTCGACGGCTCGACCTGCTGCGGCAGGTTCTGCGCAATCTGCTTGATTCCCTTTGCCCGTACATCAGAGCCGGTTCGATGGTGCTCTCACCCTTCGGGGTTGTCCAGAAGCTCGCGCAGACGGTCGGCGAGGATGGGCGGCAGCCGGGTCAGCCAATCGGCGTCGAGCAGGCCGATGTCGATCAGGTCGCGGAGATGGGTGCGGTCCTTGTCGCGGAAGGCGGTGAGCTTGATGCGCACCAGGGCATCCAGGGAGATGACGTGGAACAGCCCGGCGTCTTCCGACTCGCTGACATCGGGGTTGACCAGGGGTTCATGGGGGCGTACCTTCTCGTTGGCGAACACGATGTGGACGGCCTCGCGGGGCCTGGCCGCGGGACCATCCAGAAACACGTCAATTCCGGCCAGGTGGCGATGAACGAACCCGGCGGCTTCAAGGGCGGCCCGAGCGGCCTCGAAGTCCTCGCGGCGGATCAGGACATCAACATCCTGCGTGTTGCGCACGGCCGCTTCATCGATGCGCGAGACCCACAGCGCTACGGCATTGTCGCCAGCAACGGCGTAGGGGACGTTGGCGGCCCGGAGCGCGGCCGAGGCCCGCAGAAGACGTTGGCGCACCTTCTCCACGGCGTTGACGATCCTTTCCAGCGAGAATGGCCCGATGCCTGAACCCATTGTTTTGTTTGCCCGGCGGCCGTTCCTCCATCCACACCTCGCTGCGGCCTGTTGCGCTGCACCTGCCACGTCAGCATCGTTCTTGCGAAGATGAATGGCAGACTGTCATGGAAGTCGCAGTCCTGAGGGAATCTACGCCCGCCTCGGAGGCCGGTCAACAGCGCCCTCATCCTCGACGGCCGGCCGCTGGCCGGCGACGCTCCGCCGCCGGATGCTGGATGCCCATTCCACGGCTGTGTAAGATGGCTCGCATTGAGCCGCACCGCCGATTGGGGCGATGCCTTCCCGTGGAGGAAACACCATGCGTTTTCGCAAGCTCGGGGGATCGGGCATCGAGGCATCCATCGTCGCGCTGGGCACCTGGGTGACCGGCGGCGGCACCGTCTGGGGCCAGGATGTGCAGGATGCGGATTCGATCCGCACCGTTCACGCCGCCCTCGATGCCGGCATCACCCTGATTGACACCGCTCCCGCCTATGGATACGGCCGGGCCGAGGAAGTCATCGGCACCGCCATCGCCGGCCGCCGGGACAAGGTAGTGCTGGCGACGAAATGCGGCCTGGTGTGGGATGCGCCGGGGGTCGATCATTTCTTCCTCGATGGCAAGATGCTCCGCCGCAACCTCAGCCCCAAGAGCATCCGCGGCGAGATCGATGGCAGCCTGCGCCGGCTGAAGGTCGATTGCGTGGACCTGTATCAGGTGCATTGGCCGGCCATGCCGCCCGAAACCACGCCCATCGCCGATACCATGGCCTGCCTCATGCAGCTCAAGCAGCAGGGGAAGATCCGGGCGATCGGCGTGTGCAACATGTCGGCCGAAGAGGTCAAGCAATACGCGGCGGCCGGCGCGCTTTCCAGCAACCAGCTTCGTTACAGCCTGCTCTGGCGGGATGCCGAGAAGGATGTCTTGCCCGTGTGCCAGAAGCAGGGTCTGGCAGCGCTGACCTACCAGCCGCTGGAGCAGGGCCTGCTGACCGGCAAAGTGACGATGCAGACGCGGTACAACCCAGGCGACATCCGCGCCCACGAGGGCTGGAATCCGTGGTTCCAGCCGGCCAATCGCCAGCGCGTGATCGACATGCTGGATGGATGGAAGCCCCTGGCGGCTAAATATCGCTGCTCCATGGCGCAGCTTGTCATTGCCGCCACCGCCGAGCAGTCCGGCATCGCGCACGTGCTCTGCGGCGCCCGCACGCCCGAGCAGGCGAGAGATAACGCCGCCGCCGGCGACCTGCGGCTTGAAGCGCAGGATCTGAAGCGAATCACCGATGAATCCCGGGCGCTGTTTGCACAGCGCCTGTCATAGAGGCTTGTCATCCTCAAACCAGAGGGAGGTCCGCGATGCGTGCAGTGCATTCTCGAAGCCGTGGCTTGACGTACATCGACGTGCTTGTGGTGCTGTGCCTGCTCGGATGCATCGGCGCGATGCAGTTCGGGGCCATCTTTGGGGCCCGCGAACGCGCCAATCGGGTGAAGTGCGCGAGCAATCTGCGCCAGATCGGGCAATCGCTATTCCTTTACGCCCTGGACCAGAAGTGCTACCCGCGCACGCGATTCGACGAGAAGTCGGAATCGCTCAATTTCTTCACGGGAGTGCGGGCTCAAGAGCCATTCGAGAAGAACGGACCAGTGGCAAATGATGTGTCGGCGGTGCTCTACATGCTCCTCCGCACGGTGGATCTGTCCCACGAAGTGTTTCTGTGCCCGTCTCAGCAAGAGCTTGTCGGGCTGGCAAAAAGTCAGAAGGCGACTGGATCGGCTACTCCTCAGGCCTGGTGGCCGACGACGCAGCCGAGCCTGACGGAAATGGCTGCCAAGGAACAGAACAACGGGTCGCTCTACCTGCGGCTCTCCAACTTCCCCGGCCCGGGAGATTTGAACTACGGCATCAGCAATCCCTATCCGCCGACGGCATCGATCAGCGTCGGCTACAAATGGTCGCCCAACGTCCCGGCCGATTGGGCCATCGCCGCTGACCAGGGACCGGGCGGCGATGAGATCCTGAAGCTGAAATCGGACTCTCCGGCCGCCGAAATGCGCAAGGGCAACAGCCGGAACCACAATGGCGAAGGCCAGAACGTGCTGTTCAATGATGGCCACGTAGAGTGGAGCACAACGCCGTTCATCGGCGCTGACCGCGACAACATCTACACCCGCGCTGCCACGCGGCTGGATGATAAACAAAGGCCCGTGCAGCAACGTCCCGCCGCCAGCGAGCCCGGCACAGCGCCCGCAACGGACCTGGACAGCGTTATCCTGCCCGCGTCCGGCCAGAAGAGCACGGAGAAGAAGTAGGCACGGATGGGGTGAAGGCAGATCCGATCAGCCTTGCCCGACCCGAACCAGCACCTTCCCCAGCGGCCCTTCCGCCAGGCGCGCGAAGGCCTGGGGAAGCTGTTCAAATGGGAAGACCCGATCGACCATCGGCCGCGCGCCAGTGGTTCCCAGGGTGCCAAGGACATCCTGCCACGCAGCGCGGCTTTCGGCGTTGGTGTACGTGCCGACGGCCACCCCGCCGAGGCGAATCCGGCGGAAGAACAGCGCTGCGGTGTTGAACTCCGGCACCGGCCCGGCCAGCCGGCCGATGATGCTCACCTTCCCGTTCATGCCCAGCACATCGATCATCTGCGGCAGGACCGTTCCGCCGATGTTGTCGATCGCCAGATCCACGCGCCTGTCTTCCAGGAACCGCTTCAGCGCCTTGCGCCATTGGGCATCGTAAGGGTCGAACATGGCGGCCGCGCCGATCTGGCGGACCGCCTCCTGCTTATTCGGGTCGCGGGAGAGCCCGACGACGGTGTGGCCCATCGCCTTCGCCAGTTGCACCGCCGCCACGCCCACGCCGCCCGATGCGCCGCTGATCAGCACGATGCCCGGCGGCAGCTCACCCCATTGGGTCAGCGCCTGCCAGGCCGTCAGGTAGACCAGCGTCGCCCCGGCCGCCTGCTCGTCGCTCCACCCCTGCGGTACGGGCACGACATAGTCGGCCGGCACGGCCACGCGCTCGGCGAAAGTGCCCGGCTCGTTCACGCCGGCTTCGCCCCGCAGCACGGCAACCCGATCGCCGATGCGCAATCCCGCAACGCCGTCGCCAACAGACGCGACGGTGCCCATGGCATCGCGGCCGAGAATGTGCGGCAGGGGGGGATTGGCCGGATACTGGCGCTCCGCCAGGTAACGGTCGGCCGGATTCAGGCCGGCGTAGCGCACTTCAACCAGAACCTGCCCCGGCCCGGCGACGGGGTCCGGGGCCTCGGCCAGTCGGAGCCTGTCGATCCCCGTCAGATCGTCGATCAACCACGCCTTCATGCTCCTACAACTCCTCCTCGAACGGCGCGATGCCGTCGGGCGTCACCAGGTAGAGGTGGGCAGACACCTGATGCGGCATGGTGCGGAAGTCCTCCTGGGCCTGCTGCTGCATGCGATGGCGCGTCGTCGAGTCAATTCGGCAGCAGACGAGAATGTCGCGATTGGGCACGGCCGCCAGGAAGGGGCTTCCCAGGTATTCACGCAGACGATCGTGCAGCCCGGGCAGCAGGATGCGGCTGGCGTCATAGCCATCCATCGTCTGGATGAGGATCATGTTGATTTCCCCGGTCTGCTCATCCTGGGCGGCGTGGGCGGCCAGTGCTTCGCTGCGTCTGGCGAGGTTGTCGATCGCGGTCTCGTGGAGCAGATCAAGCTCGACATCCCAGGCATCAAACACATGGCGCGGGATGTATGCGATGGTTCGGTCGCTGTCCAGGGCATAGGCGACGATCAGTCCTGGCACGAGCTCCTGTGTGACCATCGGCGGGCCGGACACATCCCTTGGCGCATCCGACATGACCATCGGAAGCACACGCTCCTTGATGTCATCGAAGCGCATGGCCTGCTCGGACGCGCCTTCGGCGGCACGGATCAGTTCGACCACCCACCGTTCGATCTGATGTTGTCGGTCGTCCGGATACTGCGACACCAGGCGATAGAGGTTCTCCAGCCTTACGAGCTGGCCATTGATACACAATGAGAACTCGGTGTCGCCGGGGCTGACTGTCGCCAGCGGGAATCGCTTGACGACGATCCGAGTCACCTCGTCCACGAACCGGTTCCGTGCGGCATCGTCCATGGTTTCCATCGTATCCCGTCGTGTGCCCGTTGTCTTGGCTGGTTCGTCCGTCTGGGAGAATGCACCCCCGCCGGCGCCGGGCGCCGGCGACCGCGTGCCTTCTGTGACGGGCTGATGTATAACTCAGCGGCTTATGGCCGAGAGCACTCGTGTTGGAATCATCGGGGGCGGCTGGCCGGGCGCGGCGCACGCCCGTGGCTACCTGGCGGCCGGAGCGTTCAAGCTTGTCGCGGTTGCCGACCTCATACCCGACCGCCGGCGGAAGATGATGGCCGAATTCAGCATCCCGCGTGAATACGCGGAAGCGGCCGACCTGATCGCCGATCGCGAGATCGACGCCGTGAGCGTATGTCTGCCCAATCACCTTCACCTGCCCGTGACACTGTCGGCGCTGCGGGCGGGCAAGCATGTGATCTGCGAGACGCCGCCAGCGCTGGCGGCCAGGGAGGTCAACCGCATGCAGGCGGCGGCCGCCAAGGCGGGCAAGGCGCTGTTGTTTGCGTTGCAGCGGCGGTTCGGCCCGCATGAGCAGGCCGCCCGGGCGGCCATCGTCAAGGGATTCGCGGGCGACGTCTATCATGTCCGCGCCACGTGGACTCGCACCCGCGGCATCCCACTGGGCACGGGTTGGTTCACCGAGCGCGAGAAGTCCGGCGGCGGGGCGCTCGTCGACATCGGGGTCCACATGCTGGACCTGGCGTGGCATCTGCTTGGCCAGCCAGCGCCCGCGAGCGCGTTCGGGGTGACGTACTCGGCGTTCCGCGACCTGCTGCCGCCGGACATGGCATGCGATGTCGAGGATGTGGCCTTTGCGCTGGTGCGATTCAACAATGGCAAGTCGCTCGAACTTGCGGCAAGCTGGGCCATCAACCAGCCGCCGCACCAGAACGGGGCGGTCTGCCGCGTCTACGGGACGGCCGGGGGGATCGAGGTGTATACGCCCAAGGGGGCGACGCTGTATCGCGATTTCAAGGCCGACGGTGCCTGCAAGGAGAACCCGCTCAAGCCGCCCAGGCTGGTTCACCACGCGGCGCTGTGCCGACACTTCCGCGAGTGCATCCAGGGCAAGGCGACGCCGATGCCTGGGGCGCCCGAGGCGGCGATGTTGATGGCGATGGTCGAGGCGGTCTACAAGAGCAGCCAGGCGGGCCGGAGCGTGGCCATGTAGGCCCGATTACCCCTCGGCGCCGCCGAGTTCGCGGTTCTGGAAAAGCCACAGGCCGGCGCTGAGGGCAAAAAAGGCGTAAGCCGCGGCATAGCCGACCGCAACGGCAACGTAGCCCCAGATCGTGCTGAGCCGCACGGCCGTGGGATCGTCGGCGACGGTGGAAACGGCGATCTTCTGGAAGAGGGTCACGCGGTTGAGGTCGAAGAGCTCGAGGTAGGGCAGGAGTGTGGCGGAGACGACCGCCAGGGTCTGGGTCAGGAAGGACTGGCCTTCGAGCGGGAAGAGGAACCGGGTCAGGTTGCCGGCGATGTAAACGAGGATGACGACCGGCAGGTTGACCACCAGCGGCACACGGGTGGAGATAGCGACGCCAACGGCGGCCAGAACGCTGATCTGGAGCCACTTGAGCAGCAGGGCGGGGATGAGCCCGGACACGTGCATGAGCCGCAGGGCCAAGAGCCGCTGGATTTCGCGATCATCGAGGGAGCGGGTGCTGATGCGGTAGTCGTCAGGGATGCGCCATGCGGTGCAGAGGGCCATGACCGCGCCGAGGACGGCGACGGCGAGCAGGGCGGAGAGGATGATCCCAAGGTACTTGCCCAGGAGCACCTCCCAGCGGGTGAGCGGCTTGCTCATGAGGGTGAGCATGGTGCGGTCTTCGATTTCCTCGAAGATGGACTTGCTGGTGGCGAAGAGCGTGGCGATCAGGACGAACAGCATGACGATGTCGAGGGCCACGGACTTGTACATGACCGTGTCTTCGTTGAACGTGAAGAACGGGAGCATGCTGAAGACGAGCAGGATGCCGGCGCCGACGACGAGCAGGAGGGGGTAGATCGGCTGGACGACGGCTTCCTTGAAGGTGTCGTAGGCATAGGTGGAAAAGACAGGGCACATCTTCTCCTTGCTGAACAGGTCGGCGCGGCCGAAGCCATCTGCCTTGACTGCGATCACACGCGTGCCGG
>CAZMXI010000007.1:38853-49309 GCA_964570205.1 uncultured Tepidisphaeraceae bacterium | reverse complement strand
CGACATACAGAACGTCGTGAACATCCGTCCGGGCGAGTCCATCGACAACTTCCGTATCGCCCTGGCCAAGGAGTCGATCGAGCGGCTCTACAACACCAAGAACTTTCCTCACGCCCACGTCGATGTGGATCGAGACCAGCTCGCCAAATCGGGCATCCTGGTCTTCAACATCGTCGAGGGTCCGCGCGTCCGCATCCGAAAAGTACAGATGCTCGGCAATCAGGCATTCAGCAACTGGAAACTCCGCGGCGAGGTCAAGACCAAGAGCTGGTTCCCGCTCTTCCAGTCCGGGCGATACGACCCAGAGCAGATTGAGGCCGACGTCGCCTCCCTTCGCGCCTTCTACCAGGACCATGGCTTCTTCGACGCGCGCGTCGGTCGCAAGGTCGTCGTCTCTCCCGATCAGAAAGAGGTCATGGTCAGCTTCGTCATCGACGAAGGACCCCGTTACGTGGTCGATCGTGTCACCTTCAAGGGCAATGCCAGCCTGCCGGAAGTCGAGCTTCGCAAGGATCTCACGCTAAGGGAGGGCGAGTTCTACAGCCAGGAGAAGGTCCGCCGCGACACCAAGCAGATTGTCCGCACCTACGGGCCCCTCGGTTTCATCTACCTGCCCCAGGAGATGCAGCCCGATCCGCAATACATGCGCATCACCGAACAGCGATTCTTTGCACGCGAGCCTGGCAAGGTCGAGGTGGTCTACGAGATTTACGAGGGCAAGCCCTTCCGGCTGGGCCGGATCATCGTCCGCGGCAACGAGAAAACCAAGGACAAGATCGTCCTCCGCGAGATGCGGGGCCTGACGTCGGGGCAGTTGTACAACTCCTACGAGATCCAGCGGGCGCAGGACCGGATTCGCTCGACGGGGCTCTTCGCGGGTGTCACCATGACGCCCATCACCCCGCCGGGCGTCAGTGACGAGGTGGCCGAGGGCAACCTGGGCGTCCGCGATGTGCTCGTGGAGGTCAAGGAGGCCGAGACCGGCCGGCTGATGTTCGGCGCCGGCGTCAACAGCAACCTCGGCCTGCTCGGCAACATAACATACGAGCAGCGCAACTTTGACATCGGCAATCCGCCGCCCAATCTGTTCGATTGGCCTGAGCACACTTTCGTCGGCGCCGGCCAGTTGTTCCGGGTTTCGCTTGAACCCGGCACCGAGTACTCCCAGGCTCGCGTCGAGTTCGTCGAGCCCTGGCTGTTCGACCAGCCTTACAGCTTCGGTCTGAGCGCATACCTGTCGCAGCGATTGCGGCGAGACTGGGATGAGACCCGCATCGGTGCTTCAACATTCATCGGGCACCGCTTCACCGACACATGGTCGGGCCGAATCACCCTGCGGGTCGAGGATGTCCAGATTGACGACATCGACGAGCCGCGAATGCGCGCTCCGGAGATCCTCGACCTGGAGGGACACAGCTTCCTCACCGGCATCGGCCCCAGCCTTACGCGCGACACCACCGACAGCCGCCTGCTCCCCTCTCGGGGCACCATCACCACGGTCCGCTATGAGAGGTTCGGCCTGCTCGGCGGCGATTTCGACTTCGACCGCTGGACGGCCGGATGGAATGGATTCATCACGCTCAATGAAGACCTGCTTGAGCGCAAGACGATCCTGTCGCTCAGTACCGACGTAGGGTACATTAACGGCGATGCGCCCTTCTTTGAGCGGTTTTACGCCGGCGGGCACAACAGCGTCCGCGGCTTCCGCTACCGCGGCATCAGCCCCCGGGCCGGCCGGGATGATGACCCCGTCGGCGGCGATTTCAGCGTCACAGGCACCGCCGAACTGAGCTTCCCGCTCGCCGGCGACGTGCTGCGCGGCGTGCTCTTTACCGACGTCGGCGCCGTGGAGCGGGATGTCGAGATCGATACGCTGCGGGCCAGCGTGGGCTTCGGCTTCCGGCTGACGCTGCCGGTGTTTGGCCAGTTGCCCATCGCACTCGATTTCGGTTTCCCGATCAACAAGGATGACGAAGATGACACCCGGCTCTTCAGCTTCTCGCTGGGGACGACCCGTTAGGCATGGTGCAGCAGACCGACACGGGTGAAGCCGGGTTCCACCGTCTGCTAAGAAAGGATGTTGTCATGAAGCTTATGGGCTGGATCGCATGTGGCCTGATCGGTTTGATCCTCGCGCCGGCCGCGATGGCGCAGGATGCTCCCATTCGGGTCGCGGTGTGCAACGTGGTCAAGGTCTTCCAGGACCTCGACGAATCCAAGGACATCCAGACCCGACTCAAATCCGAGTTGGAGAAGATCAGGCTTGACAGCCAGCGCAAGGATGCCGAGATCAAGGAGATCCAGAAACGACTGACCCAATACAAGCCCGGCAGCACCGCCTGGATCGACACCAACAAACAGCTCACCGAAGCCGTTGTCCAGTTCGAAGTCTGGGCCCGCAGCACCGAGCTTCAAATCATGCGGACCGAGAAGGAGTACCTCAAGTCCCAGTTCGAGAAGGTTCGCGACGCGGTCAAGGAGATTGCCGAAGAAAAGAAGGTGGACCTTGTCCTCACCGAGCGGCGCCCCGACGTGAGCAATATCGAGAAACTCAAGCCCGATGACCTGCGCGCCCTCCTGCTCCAGACCGATGTGTTGTTCTCCAACAGCAAGGTCGACATCACGGACGAAGTCGTTTTGCGGATGAACAAGAAGTACGCCGCCGCCGGCGCTGCCCAGCCCGAGAGGAAATAGGCGGCCACTGCCTTGATGCTTTCTCCGCCCAAGCGCGAATGGCGAATTCCCAAACGTGGATTCGCCATTCCGGTTTTCGCCCGGCTCTGACAGGTCCACGTGCCCGGATCGACCATGCAACCGATCATGCTCTCCCAAATCGCGGCAATGCTGGGGATCGACCTTCCCTCTGGCGGCGACCGGCCTATCACCGGGCTGGCGACGCTCGATGAGGCGACCGAAACCGACCTCTCCTTTCTCGGCACGGATGCCTGGTTGCCCCAGTTCCAGCAGACCCGCGCCGCCGCGGTGGTGGTGCAGAAACGCGTCAAGCTCCCTGAAGCGCACGGACGCCTCGTCCTGATCGTCGATAATGCCGACCTCGCCCTCGCCAGGACCGCCGAGGCGTTCGCCCCGCCAGTTCCGCGGCCACCCGTGGGCGTCGATGCGTCGGCTCGCATCGGCCTCGATACCCAGATCGGCGAAGGCGCGGCGATCGGCCCTAACGTTGTCATCGGCCGGCGCTGCCGCGTCGGTCATGGAACATCGCTGCACGCCGGCGTGGTCCTCGCCGACGACGTCGTCGTCGGCGACGGCTGCGAGTTCTTCCCCAACGTCGTCGTGCGCGAGCGCATCACCATCGGGAATCGTGTCGTCATCCACGCATCCAGCGTTCTGGGCACCGATGGCTTCGGCTACAGGTGGGATGGGCAGCAACATGTCAAAATCCCCCAGATCGGAACTGTCATCATCGAGGATGACGTCGAGATCGGCTCCGGCGTCTGCATCGACCGCGCCCGATTCAGCAGCACACGCGTCGGCCGCGGCAGCAAAATCGACAACCTCGTCCAGATCGGACATAACGTGCAGATTGGCCCCCATTGCATCATCGTCGGGCAGGCCGGCCTGGCCGGCTCGGTCCGGCTCGGCACCGGCGTGGTGCTGGGTGGACAGACCGCCATCCGCGACCACATCACCATCGGCGACGGCGCCATGACGGCCGCTTGCAGCGCCATCGCCGAGGATATCCCACCCAAGGCCATCGTCAGCGGCATGCCCGCCCTGCCTCATCGTCAGAGCCTTCGCGAACAGGCGGCCATCCGGCGACTGCCGGACCTCGTCGTCCAGGTCAGGAAGCTCGAAGAGGCCGTTTCCAGGCTCAAAGATGAACTCCAGGCCGGTCGCCAGCCTTAAGGCCCCTCCATCCGCAACTATCCCGCACATCCTGGCCGCCGTCGGCAGGTTTAAGGCGTCGCCACGGCCAAACGCCCCTGAAACGCCGCCCCACAAAAAACCGAGCCACCCGCGCGGCGCGCAGGTGGCTCGGGTCGTTTTTCAACCTACGGATCACACCTGCTCGGGCACAACGAACGGGGCGCGATAGTCGCGAGAAACATACTTGTTGGCCTCGGCCGAGAACTCGCCGGTGAACCGCTCGCTCTTGGGGTCCATGGCCAGCACCGGTCCCATGGTCGCCAGCGTCTTCTCGACATCCACATCGTTCGCCGCCAGGTGCGCCTTCATCCGCTCCAGGCTGTCCATGTCTTCCTTGCCCGCCTTCACACGCTCCATGAGCTGGCCATAGGCCATTTCCTTGCCCACGCGGTACGAGCAGTTGCCCATATGGCACAAGGCGCTGGAGATGTGCCCGCCCAGGATCGGAGCCACGTTGTCCTCGGGCTTGCGGGAACGCACCGCCTTGATGAAGTTGGCCATGTGCTCGCCGGGGCCATCCTGCGGGTACTGCTTCATCCGCTTGCCGTCCTTGTCGTAAACCCAACCGCCACCCTCGCCGCCCGCGTAGTACCCGCCCTCGCACTGGATCACCACCCCAATTCGCACACCTCTATAGTTGTCCATCGTGTTGCTCCCGGTCTTCATCGGCAACCCGCGCACCTCAAAGATCAGCGGAGCAGTCTTGTAATCGAAAATCGACACCAGCGTGTTCGGCGTGGTGGCGTCGTCGTCGTACCCGAACCGACCACCGAAACTGTACACCCTCGGCGCCAGTTCCTGTTCACCCAGCGCCCAGCGGCACAGGTCCATCTCGTGGATACCCTGGTTGCCGATGTCGCCGTTGCCGGTTTCCCAGACCCAGTGCCAATCGTAATGGAGGTTCTTGCGACGGAGAGGAATCATGGGCGATGGGCCGCACCAGAGGTTGTAGTCGAGGGTGGGCGGCACGGGCTGAGGACCTTCGGTCTTGCCGATGGAGGCCCTCCGCTTGTAGCAGAAGCCGCGGGCGTAGAGGATCTTGCCTAAGTTGCCGGCCTGTATGAACTTAAACAGGTTCTGGAAACTGCGATCAGACCGGCGCTGCGTGCCCGTCTGGACGACGCGATTGTACTTCAGGGCCGCCTCGTGGCACTTGCGGCCCTCGAATATGTTGTGAGAAACAGGCTTCTCGCAATACACATCCTTGCCCGCCTGGCAGGCCCAGACAGTCATCAGCGAGTGCCAGTGATTGGGCGACGCAATGGCAACAACGTCTATGTTTTTGTCTTCGTAAAGCTTACGAACATCCTGGTAGGCCGCGACCTTCACGTTGGCCTTGCTCAGACTCGCAGTGGTCTTGTCCAGGACGGCCTGGTCGGCATCGCAAACCGCGGCGACACGGACGCCCGCAATCCTGCGAAGGTCATTCAGCAGCGATCCTCCGCGGCCGTTCAGACCAACAACAGCGGCGCGGATCTCCTCGTTGGCGCCGAGGACTCGCGACGATGCGAACATCAGGGCCGCGGAAGTCGCCGCCGACCCAGCCAGGAAACGTCTGCGCGTGATGCGATTCATAGGAAATGTACCTCGTTGAAAAGACCAGCCTGTTTCCCGCTGATACTACCCAAACACCTGTTGCGTTGCACGTATTCAGGCATCGATTCCCAGCGATTTCGACGGCGGATGTCTGTCGTGCCAATCGCCCGTCCCCATCCCTTCTCCGCTCAACGTTCCCTCTCCGCGCACGGTATCCAAACATGACAGCCACCTTGCTGGACAGGAGACCACACCCTATGCCCCACAACTCCACCACACGCCGCTCGTTCATTCGCTCATCCGCCGCCTTCGCCGCCTTCACCATCATCCCCTCCGGACTCGTTCGCGGCTTCGCGGCCAATGAAAAAGTCAACGTTGCCTGCATCGGCGCCGGCGGCATGGGCGAGGTCGATCGCAAAGAACTCGCCCAGCTCGGCGCCAACATCGTCGGCCTCTGCGATGTCGATCGCCAGCGCCTCGATCAATCCCGCAACGACCATCCCAAGGCCCAGGCGTGGGTGGACTATCGCGAGATGCTCCAGAAACAGAAGGAAATCGACGCGGTGATGATCGCCACCCCCGACCACACCCATTTCCCCGCCTCCATGCTCGCCATGAAGCTCGGCAAGCACGTCTGCACCGAGAAACCCCTCTGCCACAGCGTCTGGGAGGCCCGCCAGCTCGCCCTCACCGCCAGACAGTGCAAGGTCGCCACCCAGCATGACCACGAAAACCACGCCTCCGACGGCCTGCGGACCCTTGTCGAATGGGTCAAGAGCGGCGCCATCGGCGCCATCAAGGAAGTCCACATCTGGTCCGACCGGCCCATCTGGCCCCAGGGCCTCGCCAGCCGCCCCGCCAGCAAGCCCACCCCAGAACACCTGGAATGGGATCTCTGGATCGGTCCAGCGCCCTACCGCGACTACCATGACCACCTCCACCCCTTCGCCTGGCGCGGCTGGTGGGATTTCGGCTGTGGCGCGCTCGGCGACATGGGCTGCCATTTCTGGGATAGCGCATTCTGGGCCCTCGACCTCGGCCAGCCGGTCTCAGTCGAGGCCGAGCACCAGGGCAACAGCAGGGAGACCCTCCCTAACTGGTCCATCATCACCTACCAGTTTCCCGCTCGCGGCAAGCTGCCCCCCGTCACCGCTAAATGGTACGACGGCAAGAAACTCCCGCCGCGCCCTGAAGAACTCGAACCCACCCGCAAGCTCCCCTCCAATGGTTCCCTCTTTGTCGGCGACAAGGGCAAGATCCTCGTCAACGACGCCAGCAGCCCGCGCATCATCCCTGAAGCGAAAATGAAAGACTTCAAGCGGCCCGCGAAGTCCATCCCCCGCTCGCCCGGCCATAAGGCGGAATGGCTGCTGGCCTGCAAGGGCCAGGGCAGGTGCGGCTCCGATTTCGCCGATTTCGGCGGCCCGCTCGCCGAGTGCGTCCTCCTCGGCAACCTCGCCATCGCCGCGAGCAAAAAGATCCAATGGGATGCCGCCAACCTCCGCGCTGTCAACGCACCGGAGATCGCGCATTACATCCGCCGCGAATACCGCAAAGGCTGGGAGTTCTGATTCCCGCCCGCCGGCGGTTCATCGCCGTCTTCTCGCCAGCGCCAACCCCGCCAACGCAGCGCCCATCAGCGCTGCCGGCTCGGGCACCAGGCTGATGTTGTCAATCCCCAAGTCGCCCGCAATGCCGTCCGGCGACGACGAGTACGGCGCCAGGTCGTGCCGAAACGTCACCACCTCAACGTTCGCCAGAACCGCCGCGAACGAGTCTGATCCGCGCGTGCGCGTCCAGCCAGCGCTGTCCGTCACCGGCACGTAGTACCTCGCCCATTCGCCACTCGGCGGCGAAATCGCCAAGTCATATTGCCATGTCGTCGCCTGCGTTCCGTTTGAAATCAGAAGGTGCATCGCGAACGCATCATCCTCTCCCACATCGTTCATCCAGAAACTCACACCGCCAATCCCCGCCGCCACCCAGTTCCCGGCATAGTCTCCGCTCATGTTCCTCGCCCCGAAGTTACCCGATGCGCCGTCGGACAGCAGCAGGTAACCATCCATCTCGCCGTCGACGCCCCCAGCGCCCGGATTGCTCACGGGCGTGCCGCCGCCCCACCCATTCGTAAACTCCTCGAAATGATCGCTGAACCACACTATCGCCGCCGGCGCAGCGCTCGCAACGCCCAGGACGACGATCACGCCAACGCACAGAGTTACTCGTTTCATCTCATCTCTCCTTCTTTCCTTGAACTCGTCAGATCAACTCACACTAACGCCGTCGCTGCCGCATCAGCCCCAGCGCCCCCGCCGCCAGCAGCGTCAGTGCGCTGCCCGGCTCGGGAACGATCCGATAGATCACGCCGGTCGGCTGCCCCGTAACCGGGTCCACCCCCGGCAGCGTTGCGCTCTTTGCGATCACATACAGCTCTCCCGCCTCATCCCGCCCCATCGCCGTGATGTACAGCCCGATCGGATTGCCTCCCTCCACATCCAGCACCGTCCGCTGCCACTCGCCCGGGCTGACTTCTTCCAGCCCAAGCAGTGTTCCGTTCCCTGGCGCAAAGGTGTTGCTCCAATCGGCAAAGACGTACTTGCCTTCCAGTTCCGGAATCGCGCTGCCCCGATACACATACCCTCCCGTTACCGACAACCCGACCTCGGCATGCGAATACTCGCTGATCGGATCGATCAGCGGCACCCCGGGGTCCGGCGCTGTCGGATCGAACGCATGCAACCCCTCGCGGATTCGCCACCCGTAATTCCCGCCCTTCTCGATGATGTTCACTTCCTCGTAATTGCCCTGCCCCACATCCGCGGCAAACAACCGGCCCGTTCCGCCCGGCCCATCATCAAACGAGAATCGCCACGTGTTCCGCAGCCCGTACGCCCATATCTCCTCTCGCACGCCCCCACCCTCGCCAACGAACGGGTTGTCCGCCGGAATCCCGTATTGCCCGCCCGGCGCGTTGTTCCCCGCCACATCGATCCGCAGGATCTTCCCCATAAGCTTCGTCTTGTCCTGCGCGTTGCCCAGTACGCCGTTCGGCCGGGCGTCGCTGCCCCCCGTGTGCCCCGCCGCGTTGTCTCCGCCGCTGCCCCCGTCGCCAATAGACAGATACAGCATCCGGTCCGGCCCGAACGCCAGTTGCCCCGCATTGTGGTTGAACTGCGGATGCACGTTCGTCAGCAGGATGCGCCCGGATGATGGATCGGCCAGGTTCGGATTCCCCGCCGACACCCGGTACTCCGCCAGCACATCCAGGTGGTCGAATCCCGTCACTGACGTCGGCGCGCTGTAGTACACATAGAACCGGCCCTCCCCCGACGTACCCGCCTTGCCATAGTCCGGGTGAAACGCCAAACCGAGCAGCCCTCGCTCGTCAAACGCCGGCTGGCCCGATGTGTTCGTCCGCGGTGGCGTCAACAGCGGCTCCAGATCCAGAAAAGGTGTCTCCGACACCACCCCATCCTTCAGAATCTCAATTCGCCCTCGTTGGTCCACGACAAACAGCCGCCCCGACCCATCACCCGCCGTCGCCATCCCGATCGGCGACACCAGTTCCCCGGATGACACCACCTCCACTTGCAGTGTCGGGAAATCGGCCCGCGCAGCATCCCCCGCCCACGCGACCGTGACCAACGCAGCGCCGCTGAGAACTCTGGCAGCCAAGCACACTCTGCGCATCGTCCACCTCCCGGGCAAAATGGCCGGCCTCCATCGCTCGCGCAACGCCGTCGCCGCGAGCCGCGGCCGACACAAAACCAGATGGGGCAACTTAAAGAGCCTGGCGCCGCCCGACGCGACGCCAAAGAATTGGTTGAGGCGGCCACGCCGCCACCCACACCCCCTATTATTCGCACCCGCCTAGTCCTGTTTCCACCACACTCACGAATTCTCGCGCCACGCCTCATCATCCGCCAATAACGGGCTCTCGATATTCGTATATAAACCGAAAATATTTCTTATTTTCGTGTGAACTTTTCCATCCCTCAGGCGTATTGTACCACAGACAAGCTCGCCCGTACGCCATCTCGTACCGCGTCGGTGCGACTTGGCCCCGGCCGAGCAGCCAAAAGGGTGGACCGATGCTCTTGACCACGGACCAACTCCAGAACGAACCCAAACGGACCCACCCCAGAACCCTTCTGTCGCTGCCAAAAACGCCATTTTCTCCCCGCCACACCCCGAGAAATGTGCAAAACGAACCCAGCATCCGTACCCCCTTTGATCGATTTTCCACCCCGGGTCAATGCAATTTCTACACCCGTCTACTACACCTTCGCATGCTTCCATCCGCCGTGCAGGAATCGCAGGTACATGAAGACGCCACGGAAGAACAGCTCGGCGCACAGCACCCCCCAGATAGCCACCACATTCCAGCGGAGGTACAGCCCCACGAACAGCACCCCAAGGAGGCGAATCCCGAGAATGCTGGCCAGATTGATGTACATGACCGAACGCGTGTCGCCCGCGCCACGAAGGCTGCCCGAGAATATGGCCGACCCGGCAAAGAACACCTGGATAAAACCCGCGAAGAAGAGACACCGGCTCGTCAGATCGGCAATGTTCTCATTGGCCGACCAGTATCGCGCGGGAATGTGGCTGAAGAAGATGAAGAACAGCCCCCAGAGACCCATGATCCCCCCACCCACCAGAAAGGCCAGATAGGCCGAGCGCGCGGCGCGTCGGGGGTTCTTCATCCCGAGGGACTGCCCCACCATGGTCGCGGCGGCGGTGGCCATGGCAAAGCCGGCCATGTAGCTGATCGCTTCGATCCGGATGGCGTTGAAATGCGCCGCGGCCTGGTCGAAGCTGCTGGGATCAAGACCATTGATGATGATCACAATCCCGAAATTGGCGCCCCAGGCCAGCAGACCCTCCAGTCCAAACGGAAGCCCGATGCGGAAAATGCGCTTCAGGGTGACCCAGTGCGGCCGCATTCGGTGGAGGTGCAGCCGGATGCCGCCGGCGCCCGAGATCAGAATGCAAAACTGGACGATGCCGCCGATGGTGTAGGCCAGCACGG
>CAZMXI010000007.1:1385-38843 GCA_964570205.1 uncultured Tepidisphaeraceae bacterium | reverse complement strand
CAATGCCGCTGAAGCCCCAGCAGGGCATCCCCAGCTTGCCGAAAGTCAGCCCGTAACTCACCACTATGTTGATGACATCCACCACCAGCATCGTGACCGCCGGCGACACCGTGTCTCCCGCGCCACGAAGGCATGCGTTGGCGACAAACAGAAAGGCGCTGAACGGCAGCGAAAAGGCGAGCCAGCGAAGATATTGCAGCGCGAACAGGGCCGCTTTCCCCTCCAGATGAGCGATGCGGATAATCGGTTCCGCCAGGCCATAGAGGAGAACTCCGATGGCGATGCCCATGATCACCGCGCTGGTGGCCGACTGACCGGTGACGCTGTTGGCCAGCGAGCGATGGCGCGCCCCTTTGGCGCGAGCGATAATGGCCGTGGAACCGGTGGCGATAGAGGAGACGATCAGGTTGATGAACCAGAGAAAGTAGGCAATCGTTCCGACGGCCGCCGCAGAGGCGGGACCTTCATCCGGGATGTGGTTCGATATCCAGGAGTCGGTCAGGCCGACAAAGATGTGGAGGATGTTCTCCCCCAGGACCGGCAACCAGAGCCAGACAAGCCGGCGCAGGAGCGGCCGGTAGGCGGCCTCGTCGCGCGTACAATTCAGAGCGATCGGACTGGTATGCGCGGCGTCGGTCATGCGTTTGGGAATGGTAGACGGTTGGAAGCCCAAGTGCCAACGGGGTCATTGCCGTGTTGCATCAAGACGCGGCATTCAAACCACACGGCACTTCCTTCCGCCATCTCGGCCGACCTGCGCAATCGAATCGGACCGCGGGGTCGGCCGCGGTCCGATAGCGATCGGATCATTCTAATCGGGCACAAAGTTACCTGGTCGGGATTTCGCTCAAGAAGAGCCCTCGGAGTCGCTCGGACGGCAGATTCAACGCACCGTGCGCCTCCGCGGCGGCAGAACGCACTTCAGGCGTCGGACCGGACTGGACCACCTTCACCAGAGCGTCAATCTGAACTGGCTCCAGCTCGTTCCTGAAAGCCTTGGCGTTGGCGGCCAGGTTGTTCAGGAAGGAAATCCGAAGATCTTCGGCCACCTTCTCATCGACGGCCTTGGAAGCCAGCGCCTGCTGGGCGGCGCGGGTACTGACGAGAGACAGCACATTGCCGGCGGCTTTGGCCAGCTCGGGACGCTGATCGTCCAGGGCGGTCAACAGCGCGGGTTGGGCGATGCCAAGCTCGATGCGAAGAGCAGCCAGCTCGGCTAGCTGGGCGGAAGCGCGAAGTGCGTAAACGGTAGCGGCCGCTTCGTCGATCGGCAGGCCCTGCGAGCGATGTCGAGCGGCCTCGATGGCCGCTACAAGGGCTGAATCATTGCTGGGTCGGGTGGCCGGGGTGTACCGTCGGTTGGTCTGAGCGATCTTCGCATACGGCGAAGCAACGGCGGACTCGACAAAGACGAGGCGGGCGGCAGGTTCGAGCCTGACGTTGCCGCGAACAAGAACCTGGAGGCGGTCGGTTTGGGCTGCATCCTTTTCATCCATGAGGATGACATCGACGCTGGGCAAACCGCCGGCGGCGGCAACCGCCTGTTCCGCCCCAACACCACCACGGGCGTTGTATGCGCCGGCGGCGGTGATCGACTCGATCCGCGCGTTGAGCTCATCCTGGGAGGAAGCCATCACCAGGACGCCGGGCTTGCCGGTCTGGCCCAGCGCCTCGGCCAGAATGGCGACAACCTGCTCCTGTCCGACAAAGGGCTTGCGAGCGACCGACTTGGCCAATGCGATGGCGGCCTCAAAACGGACGGAGCGGTCGGGATAATGCAGGGCAGCCATGAGCGGCGCGATGGCCTGCGACGATTGGACACTGTTTTCGCCGACGATCTTGTCGAGCGACTGAACGGCCTTGAGGGCAAGGGCGGCATCGCCATCCTCGACCGCGCGGGCGAGGACGGGATTCAGGTGCTGGACGCCGGCTGCCACGGCGAAGAAATGAGCACTCGGCGTCTTGTCGGTCCAGATCGGATCGGTGGCATTCGCGGGCATGTCGATTTCGCGGCGGTAGGCTGCGGCGAGCAATAGGCTGATGGCGTCGCCACGAGCGGCATCGAGCTCGACGGCGGCCTTGGCGGCGCGAAGGGCCATATGTTCGTTGAACACCGGCGTGGGAACATCCTTCTTGGTCAACCGGCCGTCGGTCCAGGTCCAGACGAAAGCGATCGGAAGGGCCCGGTCGGCCGCGATGGCGGCTTTCTCGTAATAGAACTTCTGGGCAAGTTCGAAGTACGCCTGAGCCGGATTGAGATCCTGGGGCTGCTTCACGCCCAGGCGGATGAGATTCTCGTAGGCGACCTTGGCAATCGGATCGTTGGGATTTGCAAGCCTGGCTCTGTAGATGCGGGCGATGCAGGGGACGGCATTGTCGTAGCCCAGGTCGCCCAGGGAGCTGATGACCCAGCCGAGCAGGTCATCCTGGTCCTTGCCGGTGAGCTCGGCGGCGGCAACGAGGGGATTGAGGGCGCGGATGCCCATGTCGCGGATGGCGGTGCGGATGTAGGGATGGAGTGCCTTGTCGGAGGGGTTCTGAAGGTGCATCAGAAGCACCGGGACCGCGAGTTCGCCGCTTTCCTTGAGGCTGTCGACGGCAAGCTGATATGCACGGTGGCCGCTGCCGAGCCGCATGACATTGGCCTCGATAAAGGCCATGTCAGCTCGCTTTTCCAGCTTCGCCTGGCGGAAGATGGCCAGAAGTTTCGCCACGGGCTCTCGCAGTTCCGGGACACCCTGCCAGGCGAGCATGCGCTCATAGAGATCGAGGCGACGGTCGAAGGCCAGATGGCGGTTGCGCTGGTCGATGATGCCCTCAAAGGCATTCATGACATCGAGAGGCTTGTGGCTGGCGGCAAGAATCTTCTCGCCCGTGGCCTTGGCCTGGTCGAACCGCCCGACCGTGGCAAAGTGAAAGAAGTCTTCGCAATCAGAAACGAGTTCCTTGGGCAGATCGGCCAAGGGGTCGACGGGGAGCTGTGGAGCAGCCGCAGGCGGGGCCGCCGGTGCGGCGGGCGCGGCGGCATCCTGCGCATAGACCGAGCCAAACGGCACTGACAGGACACAACCCAGTGCCAACGACGGGAGCAACCGAGGCGTCATGATGCTGGCCTCCAAAGGTGAGAGCCTCAAAGACGGTATTGGGCGATGAGAATAAGAGCAGTACGGAATACAGTCAAGCAGACGCCCCTTGCGGCACAGACGTTTACACGCTTCACCGGGTATCACGGATCCGGAGCTGTGTACTACAATTTACATTGCGTGCCTCTCCGGGCATGCGACAGGCGGATGATATGCGCAACGTTTTCCGATTGGCGGTTCTCCTTGGCTGGGCATTGTGGCTGGGCGGCCTCATTGTCCTGTTCCTGTTTGTGCAGGCATTATTTGCGCGTCGCCGGGACCTGGCGACGCAGGCAGCTCCGTTTCTGTTCCTGACATTCGAGAAGTACCAGCTCGTGGTGGGCGCGGCAGCGCTGCTGGCAGCGGCGGGATTGTGGGCATCACTGCGATCGCGGCCGGCGCTGGCGGCGGCGATCCTGATCGCCCTGGCGGGCGTCGGGGCCGGCACCTCGCCGTTCATCACCAACCAAATGGAGCGGCTGCGGCAGGATGGGCGGTCAAACTCGCCAGAGTTCAGGAAACTCCACGGGCAATCCATGATCATCTACACCAGCGAGGCGGTGCTGCTGCTGGGGGCGGGCGTCGCGCTGTCCCTTGCCGCACCCCGAAGGGAGGGGTGATCCGCCTCGGCCGAATCATCGCTCGTCCGAGGCCTTGGAGCGCCGCCCGGGGCGACGAGGCTCGCCATTGATGACCTCATCGATGGTCGTCGTCAGGAGATTCATGGACCTGCCCTCGACCTTGGGATCACGGACGGTGCCGCTGACGTGGATCTGGAAGAGTTCTTTCTTGGCACCGGAGAGGAATTCGCCGATGACCGGCACCCTGGGCCAATCGGGGTTCTCGGTGACGAAGCTCATCAGCACCTTCCGCGTGGCGAAATCGAGCGACCCGCTGCCGTGTAAGGCAAGCTTGGGAGCGCGCAGGACGATCTCCTCGAAGGTGATGCGGTTGCCGCGGATGGCATAGGCCAGGTCGGCCTGGTCGAATGGTTCCTGGCTGGGCAGGGCGAGGTTAACGATCTGAAGCCAACCGAGGATGACGGGCACGCTGACCAGCTTCTCGCCGGTGACGTGAACATCACCCCTGCCGAAGCGAGAAGCGCCATCGGACCAGTTGCCCTCCAGATCGATGCTGGCGGTGACGGCCGCACGGATGTCGCGGCTGTCGTCACCCAGCAAATCCCGGAGGTCGATGTCCTTCATCACGCAACTGAGCAGATAGCCCGAAGGACCATCCTCGGGTGTGCGGACCTCGATATTGCCGCCCAGCCTGCCACCGCCGAAGCGGGCATCAACGTCTCGGAAACGGTAGGAGAGCTCATTGCTATTCCGGACGACATGGCAGCGCAGGTCTTTGACAGGCCGGCCGGCCGCCCGGAGCAAGTCGGCATGGACAACGGCATCCAGCAATTGCAGGCTGCCATCGCGCACGGTGATCGCCAGAGCGGCCTTGCCTTGGACTTCGCTCAGGTCAAGGCCGACATCCATGCCGCCATCCCGCAACGTCACATCGCTCTTGAATTGAACGTCGACGGCAGTGGTGCGCGCCGGCCGGGTGGCGGTGGCGGGAATGGGCGTCTCCAGGGGAACAGCCCGGCACGTGAGGTCAGGGGCATCGAAGGACAAACGCCCGCTCAGGTCAATCGCGTTGAAGAACGCGGCGATGCCCTCGGGAAGAGCTTCGCGAAGCTCCTCATCGACAGCGACCTCCCGGCCCCTGAGGCGCAGGTTCCAGTTGAGAGGACCACTGACGTTTCCATGGCCGGCCAACTCAATGGCGGAGTCACCGTGTCTAAGAACCGAATGGGCGATAGACACCTGCTCGTGAGAGACTTCGAGCTGGCCGGCCTCCCAGAGCATCTTCCACGGAAAGCTGTGGGGATGGAATGTGAGGTCGCGAGGGCGGATGCGGATGGTGAACTCGTCATCGTCGTCCGGCGCCTCGCGGGGAGCGATGCGGTATTGGACGGCGACATCACCATAACCCTCAGGGCGAAGATCGTCGTACCAGCTCCTCCCGCCGGCGGGAATGAGCGATCGCGTGATGGGGTCGGCCCTGAGGTTCTCGGCGACCACATCAAGGGCCATTGCGAAGCCTTCGCTCGGCCAGGCAAGCTGCCCGCTGCCTGTCAACGCAGCGCCGCCGCGGCTGCCCTGGGCGTCCAGAATCACAAGCCCCGAGCGCGTAAGGCGGGCGGTCGCGGTCATGCCGGTGATGACATCCTGGTCGAGCCGGCGCCAGATGCGGCCGTCTCGCAGGCTCAGTCCCAGCTCAAAATCCACCTGTCGCCTCGGTTCGTCATGGTTCAGGAAGACATTGCCATCAACGTCGAGCAATCCCCCGAGGGCGACCTCGATGACCGCCCGGCGCGATTCCTCGGGCATTGCCGCCAAGAGATGCTCGTCAATGGGGACATCGGTGGCGTGAACCATGATCTCGGGCTCGACGGGTCTGCCCTTGCCAAAGGCGACGTGCCCGTCGATGCGGACAGGACTGCCGTGAATGCCCCGAGCGCGGATGTCGGCAAGTTCGACATAATTGGGACGGACTTTGACTTTGCCAGAGACCTGTTCCAGAGGGTAAGGAAACTCCTTGAAGGCGCCGGAGGCCCTTTGGATGTCGAGATCCACCGCGATGCGGGCCCGCTGGTAAGGCTGGCGGGTTATGTTGGCCTGGAAGGCGCCGTACATGCGAGCCGGTGCGTCCGGCCGGTCGAACGCGGCAACGACATCCCGCACGTCGTGGGGCAGCGCCTGTCGCAGATGATCATCAAGTTGGACGTTATGGGCGACAACGGATATGTCGGCGCGGCCATCACGCCCGAGGGGTGAAATCCAGCCGTTGACCGTGACCCGCGTGCGTTCGTTGACGGAGCCCTCCACGCCGTAGCCGGTGAGGTTCCGGATCTCCACGCGCTCGTTGCCGGTGGCGGCGTCCCTGACGAACAGGATCCGGCCGCGAGAGCGCCGCAGGGGATACTGAAACTCTTCGAAGCAGAAGCCTGCGTCGGTGAGGTCCAAGTCGGCTCTGATATCGATTCTCCCGCCCCGCACCTTGCGTTCCAACCGCAATTTCAAGTCGGCTTTGCCCTGTGGCTTGAACTTCTCGTATTGGCGGCGGGCCTCCGACGGCAGCGATAGGAGATAACGCGGAACCTGGGGCACTTCCATTCCGCTGGCAACGAGGCGGATCCAGCCGGTGGCGTGCTCGTCGTAGCCGTCGACAGCGCCTTGCAGTTCAATCACGTTGCCTTCGATTCTGCCGGCCAGCCGCTTCAGCGTGATTCGATCCTGCGTGAAAACAAAGGCGCCCGAGACATCCTCCAGAACAATCGGCTGGGGCACAGCAGGCGGTTCGGTCCGGGCCAGATCGGCCAGTTCCTCGGTGTTGAGCAGATCACCGGGCGGCACGATCATTCCGATGCGTTCGGGTTGGATCTCGATGTGGAACCGGGCGGGTGCCTTGCGAGCGCCGCCGGAGAAGCACAGGCGCGGGATACGAACCTTGCCGGAGAGGCGATGGTCCTGCCACCACTTTTGTACATCCGATGGGAGCATGGCGCGGATCGTCTGGTCGATCTCGAGGTCAGGCAGAGCCGCTTCGATCCAGGGCTCGTCGGGCTGAATCCAGCCGCCCAAATGCGCCCCACTGGGTTTTGAGGGAGAGCGCATTTCCAAGTCGAAGCGGTAGAGCATGCGGCCAGGCAAATCGGACCGCGCCGGGCGGCTTGTGGGGGAAAGCTCGGAGAAGCTGGCGGGGGCAAGCCGGCCATCCATCGCCCAACGCTCGATGCGCTCGTATCTGCCCTGAACGATGCGACTGCGTTCGACAATTCCGCCACGCATCATGATCTGGGGCAACTGGATGCCCCTGGTGCGGGTGGAAGGGCGCTTGGGCGGGACGGGCTCGGGACGTTTGAGCCGCTGATAATTCCATTCGCCCTCGTCCACGTTCTCGCAGAGATGGACGCGGGGCGCGAGGGCGACAATCTGGGTCGCGTCAAGGTCTCCGGAGGCCAGGGCGACCAGATCGGCCTTGACGATGAAGGCATCAGCCGAGAACAGAAGGGAATCAGGGCGATCGGCGTCATCGACGTAGACTGCAACCCCGCGAAGCTGGAGCCCGCCAAAGAGGGAGACATTGGCCTGTTCGATCTGGATTCTTCCACCGATCGACCTGGCAAGGTACCTCTGGGCCAGGGCCCTGACGCGGTCAGAATCAGTCAGCATCCAGTAGCCGAAGATGATGGCGCAGAGGATCAGCAGCAGGGCGCCCATCGCGATCCGGCGTTTGGGCCCGCGCCGGCCCGGACGGCGCGAGTGCGAAGCCGGCGTGGAGGCCGGTGCGGCCGCGGTTATGGACTGATCGGTCATGTACGGACAACTCCCGCGTGGCGAGGCCCTGGTGCCCATCGAGCCAGGGTCGGCCAAGCGTGTGGTGAACAAGCCGCCGGCCGGGTCAAAGCGTCGCCAAGTATTCAGTATATCGCGGTTGGCCGCAGAAGCACGGTGGCTTCCTTCGGCGAATCGCGATGCACGAGGTTTATACGAGTCGTAACCCCGGCGGGATCGACCGGGTGATGAGCGGGAACATGGCGATCGCGATAAGTGTTTTTGAATCAGCCACTTGCGGGTCGCACCATCAGTGTGGAGCGTCGTGCTCGGTAGACCCGACGCTGCGAGCAACGCCATTCGGCAATGCGGGACAGCCACAGCGGCGATCGGCCGCGACAAACCGTCATCAGTAGGTCCACTTCATCGAACTGATCGTGTATTGGATCAACTCGCTCCTGGCATTGCAGCCGACTTTGATGGCCTTGATGCGGTTGGGATCGAGGCGGGAGTTGTTGTCCGGCGGCGACCAGCCAGCGCCGAGGATCGCCTCTTCGAGGATGACAGCCACTTCGGCCGCCTCGCCCGGCTTGGGCTGGATGGTGGGTTCGGCGACATACGAAGCACCATTGTCCTCGACGAAGATGATGCGATAGTGGGCATCGCCCCGCATCACAGCGAGCTTAAGGCGAAGTTCCCTGGCGCCAGCCCTGGCGCGCTCGGCGGGCTGAAGATCGATGCGGGGATAGACCCAGCGGTCGCCTTCGCCTAGCTTCGCCTCGACCAGGATGCCTGAATCAGCCGCCGACAGGTTCAATTGCGAGTTGGCGGAGACTTCCTTGTTCCACCGATTGAGATCGCTTGCGGCGGGAATGGGCGCGGCGGCCGCGGGGGCAGCGGCCGGCTCGGGCTGGACCCGGACGACGAGGACGGGATTCCCCGCCGAGCCAAAGTCGCCGGAGATGCGGAGCTTTTCGGCGGTGTTCGGGGCCGTCTTGTTGCAGTCGATGGCGAGGGCGAGTTCCTTGCGGTCGCCTGGCGCGAGTTCAACCTCGCCGGGCAGCGAGAGCTTCCACGCCTTGGGGCCTTCGATGGCGAGCGTGCCTTTGGCCGGGCGATCGGAGAAGTTGTAGATGAAGACGGGAATCGATTGCGCCTTCTCGGACGAAATGCGATAAGCCGAGCGAGAAAGCACAAGCTGCTTTGCCGGCCACAGGGCCTGCATGACAATTGGAGAGGGTTTGCGTCGCTCAAGGGGCGGCGCTGGCGGCGCGGCAATCAAACCATCGTGAGGAATCACGTTGGCGGGCGCCACCGCGAACAGCGGGCTTTGAGTTATTGTGGCCCGCCCTTGCGGAAACTCGACCGGCCGGCCCAGGACATCGAAGAACTTCACCCCGTCAGGCACATTGAACTGGCGCTCGCCCTGCTTCATCCAGACAACGCCGACCTCTCGCTCCTGGCCGTCGGGCCTGGCGTTGAAGAGGTAGCCTTTGAGTTCGCCATCCACCTTTCCGATGGGCCGGGCACCGGCCAGCAACCGCCCCACCGCCGCAAGGGCGACGTACGCTGGGCGCGGGGTCAGGTCATTGCGGAGGATTCCGAACTGGGTCTTGCCCTCCACATAATGCGGCATGAGGAAGTAGAACGAAGCCGCCGAACCTTCGTGCAACGACATGGCGAAAGCCATGGGGACGCGATCGGCCTGTGTACGGAGGGTCTGTTCGTCCAGTTCCTTGGTCTTCTCGTCGCTCCACTGGACGGGCATGCTGAATTCGGTCACCCAGAGCGGCTTGCCAGCACAGATCGCGCGGAAGGAGGCGTACCAGTCGGGGTACTTGTCGGGGGCGATGTAGTGGTGGAGATTGCACGTGTCGAAATAGGCCGATGTCTCGTTGTCTGCCAGGTCTTCCTGCTGGGCCCTGCGATTGGAGGCAAAGACATTGAGGCTGGCAATGGCCTCGGGATTTCCGGCTTTCACGCCCAGGTACGAGGCCTTCTGCATGGACGCCATTTCCGCGCCGGTGTGGCCGCCGAACACGTCAATGTCGGCTTCGTTCCATGGCTCGAAGGCAAGGACCTGGCCCTTCCATCGCCGGGCGATTTCGCGGTGGAAGTTGTAGGCGTCGCGCAGGTCAAGCGGGAATCGCTTGCCGTCGGGATTGGCCCATTGCGGTGAACTGTGATTGACCTGGAGGACCTTCAGTCCGGCGGCGGACTGAATGCGTGCGGAGCTGTCATACTGGGTCCGCTCGGTAAACCGGCCCTTGCGCGGCTCGACCGCGCCCCATGCCAGGCGGTCGCGCACCCAGTTGATGCCCGCCAGCCGACAGAGGCTGGCGACGGCCTCCTTCTTGTCATCGCTGTAGAACCAGCTCATGGCGACATCGATGGCGATGGGCGAAGTGTCGGGCGTCCGCGCCGCAAGCGGGGCAAGCACGCCGACGCTCACGGTGGACCCGCCCGCCGGGCGAACCAGCTCGTAATACCCAACGGGAAGCTGCCCAAGGTTGGCCCGCTCATTCTCGGCCTTGCCTTCCTTCACCACCTTCCTGTCGTAGTCAAGGAGGCGATAGTCGCCGGAACAGGGGACGATCACATCCTGCCCGGCGAGGAAGATATTGCCGGGGTGACCGTTGAGAGGATGGGCCGCCGGCTCGGCGGCGACGCAGCAGACGGCAAGCAATATGGCCGTGACGGACTGGGTAACCTTCATCGCTCCTCCGGTATCGCGTGCACGGTCTGGATCATGCGCACGTAGTTCTCAAAGCGCACGTAGTGCGGCACGGTATTCGATACGCCGGGCATGTAGCCGCCGTTGACATTGAGCCGCGCGATTCGGTCGCGGACGTGCGCCTCAACCTGGCCGGGCTCGCCGCGGCTCATCAGATCGAGGTCGATCGCGCCCATAAGGCAGAATCGTCCCGGCCAGCGGCGCTGGATATCGATCCCATCCATGCTCTTGGGCTCCAGGGGCTGGATGCCGCGGACGCCCGCAGCGTAAAGGTCATCGAAGACATCGTAAAGGCGGCCGTCGCTGTGATAGATGAGGGGCGCATCGATGGACCGGCCAAGGTCGGCAAATCGCCGGATGATCGGGAAGAGCATCTCGCGGTAGAACGCGGGACTGAGCAGCAAGCCCTCGGTGTAGGCGATGTCATCGCTATAGAAAATCGCGCCAATCGAGCGCCCGGCCACGTCGACCGCAGCCTTGGCGGCGTTGAGCTGGGCCTCAGCCAGCGAATTCATGACGGCGCGCACCAGTTCGGGCTCCTCGATCGTCTTGAGGCAGAATCCGGTGAAGCCCATCATCTCCCAGGCGAGCGTGAAGACGTCGGCGGCGTGCAGGATGATCTTCATCTCCGTCGGCACGGCCCTGGCCAGCGTCGCCAGCCAGTCCAGACGCTGGGCGACGGCCGACAGATCGCCCGAGGCAGCGGCCTGCCAGCTCCAGGAGCGCGAGCGGAACTGATCAAGGCTCGTGATCAGCGACAGCCCGCTGCTGTGCGAGGCGGCAGCGCCTTTGGTGGCGTTGATCGCCTCCTGCAACTCGGCCGCCGGCACCCACACGGTGCACTGCACATAGTCGTAGCCGGCATTCAGAAAGAACTCGGCATCGTCCGCCGGCGTCTGAACGGCCCGGCCGAGCAGGCGTGTCTTGTGCTCCAGCGCAACATGGAAATCAAACA
Organism: uncultured Tepidisphaeraceae bacterium; assembly: GCA_964570205.1. Taxonomy (GTDB): domain Bacteria; phylum Planctomycetota; class Phycisphaerae; order Tepidisphaerales; family Tepidisphaeraceae; genus CAZMXI01. The sequence continues at coordinate 27,698 of CAZMXI010000007.1, read as the reverse complement.
GCGGCGGCCGGCGATGGGCGCGACGAAGCAGCAGCGCATCGAGAAACCTGCCGAAATCAGGGCGCCGCTTGATGATCAACGACCGAACCTCCGGCGGTTCAGCCACCGGTGATGCCGGTGGCGGTCAGGTTCGATGTGCCATACCAGGCCGGTTCCCTGGGCTTAACCAGGTACTGGGGCAAGCGCACCGTCTTCAGAAAGCTGTAGTTCGGCTTAGAGGCATCATTGATGGCATCCTGGAGCGTCTGGCCCTGCTTCATGCTCAGGAAAGAGCCGGCCTGGGTAACGCTGCTGGCTTCCCACGCGGGCTGGCCATCGACCTGAAGCGAGATCTTGACGATCTGCTGGGTTACGGTGATCTTCTGGCTGCCGCCAAAGCCGCCGCCAATGGTGCGGTATTCGCGCTCCTCGCTCTTGCCCTGTTCAAGGGTGGTGACGAAGCGAATGGGCTGGTTATCAGCAAACACAAGGCCGTTAGCCTGAATCCGCTCCTTCAGCGCGGCGGTGATCTGCTGCATTTCGTCAGGCGCAGCGCCGATGTTCATGTCGAGCGAAACCTTCACCCCCGGCTTAAGCAGCAGGAGCTGGTCTGCATCGAGCCCCTTGGCGGCGACGAGTGCGGCGGGATGAGGCAACGTGACCGAGACCAGAGAAGCGGCGTTACGCCTGTCTTTGACGGCGTACAGATGCTTGCCGCCGGGATGGATCTCGCCGGCAGAGCGCGTCGAGGCGTAGTTCCACAGAACGATCCGCCGGTCGAAATCGACGAGATACTTGCCGTCGAGCAAGCCATAGCCGTCAGCGACGATGCCGAGGGCGCTGCCAGCGACGACTTTGGGAAGGCTGAACTCACGGGTGAGCTTGCCGGTGGTCAGATCCCAGATGTGCATGACGCGGCCAGCCCAGGCGGCAAGCTGCCTGCCGGTGGGGCTGAAGGCCAGAATCGCCCCGCCACTGCTCGGCAGCGGCAGTTCGGCCAGCACCTTGCCTGTGGCGGCCTGGAGGATGAGGACCTGCTGGCCGACATGGATTGCCAGATACTTGCCGGTCGGGCTGAGCGATGGCGAGCATCCTGCGTTGACGTTGGCCGTGTAGACGGCCTTGCCCGTGGCGGCATCCCACACAGCAAGGCGGCCATCGCGGCCAACGGTCAGGAAATGCGTCCCATCCACGAACATGGCCTGGCTGACATCGCGCTTGGTCCAGTCGCCCTGATCGTACGGGAAGAATACGAGGCTCTTCTTCATCGCGGGGCCCTGGAGGGTCCAGATCTCCAGCCAGTCCTGCTTGCCGAATCCAAACTCGTCAGAGCGCATAAGCAGCGACTTGCCGTCGGGGCTGGCATCGACCAGCACGGTGGAGGGCGACATGGTGTACACGGCCGCGGACGCGCCGGTCGCCAGGTCGATGCGCTCGACTTTAACCAACTTGTCCTTGTGGATCAGGTGGCAGACGAAGGCGAGCGTGGGATTGGCCCGCGCAAGAGCGACAGCCTTAACCTCGTCCAGGAACTCGTCACCGCCACCCCGGAGATTGATGGTGCGGGAAGGCAGGCGTGCAGCCTGGGGCAGCGCGGGGTCGGCGGTCAATTCCCACGCGCCGGGCCCTTGAGAATCGATTGATACAGCGCCATCCCAGTCAGCGGCCTTGTAGGCGGGATCCTCCTTGACCGGATTCACGGCACCCGCACCGGGTCGAGCAACTTTGGAAGGACTCTCCGGAGCGTCGCCGGGCCTGTCGCGCGGAGGCGGTTCATTGGCGCGCACAACCGGATTGGGTCTGGCATACCCGATGTTGTCCTCCTTCGAGCCGACCTTGCGGATGCGCCAAGGCTCGACCCACTCCTTAAAAGGGCCATTGTCCCATTGAACCAGATACCAGTCGCCACGGCTGTTGACAATCCGTGCCTTGCGGTACGTGCCACCCCATTTGGCTTCGATCTCGTTACCGACGGCCCATTTGGGAGGTGCGGGCTTGGCCGGGGGATTGGCCTTGGCTTCGCCCGGCTTGGCGCCGGCGGGACGGATGCGATCGACGGCGACCCATTCATCATCGGCCGCATCCGCCCCCTCATAGTGGATGAGGTATCGTCGCCCTTCCCGTTGGACGATCGTCGCGGCCGACCAGGCATCGCCTTCACGCACCTCGACCTTCTGCCCATCTGTGTATGTGCCGGACGGAGCCGGGGCGGCAACGGCCGATGCAAGTAACAGACAAACCGTGGTTGCGGCGACCAGCCATTCAATCCGATGCATGGTGTTCTCCCGCTTGGTGGCACTGACAAGGCGCTTGATAGCGAATCTCACCGACGGTGGATTATACGCGACCACCCTGGAATCTGAACAGGGCAAGCACGCCACAACGCCGATGGGCAGCGGTCTCGATCCGCTGCCCATCGGCGATTCGGCCAGACTGGTCCAGTGCCACAAGGCTCAGTCGAAATCGTCGGGGATGCTGTCAAGATCGCGATAGGTCTTCGGGCGCGAAACCGGTTGGGGCAGTACGGGCTCATCCTCAATGAGGTGGCGGTCCGTGGAGCCCGTCCGGACAACTGCAGCGGGTGGCTGCGCTCCGGCAGGCTCGGGCTGGTGCGGCTGCGACGAGGGTCGCCGGGGAGCCCGCGTGGAGCGGCCTCGTCGGACACCGCGCGAGCGGGCAACGCGGGCGGGCTGAGCGGGCTCGATCGGTTCCTCGGGACGGGCTTCCGGCTCGGGCATTGCCTTGGGCGGCGGCTCCGCAATAACCGCATCGGGTGTTGAAGCCGATGTTTCGGCGCCAGGCACCGACTGCGCGGGAGCACGACTCCGGCCGCCACGCCCGCGTCGGCCGCGACGCCGGCTGCGGGTGGTCGCGGGAGGAGCTTTGTCATCCGAGAGAGGCGTTCGTTCCGGCGCGGCTGCGTGCCGAGTTTCGTTGCCGCCTGTCCCCTTCCGGGCGGCTACGGCACGGTCGTCGGCATCAGAGCGAAGGGGACGCGTACTTTCGTCCTGCGCGACGTCCATGGGCTGGGGAGGAGGCGAAATGGCCTCCCGATCGGCTTGGGGACCGAGCAGTTCGGTCTCTCGCTCTTCGACGGCATCTTCCATGTTCTCGATATCGAATTCCTCGGCCTCTTCATGGGGCATTTCGCGATGCGGCGGTGGCTGTTGCGGCTGTGGATGACCACGCCCGCGGTCTCGGCGGTCACGATCCCGGCCCGGACCGCGGTCACGGCGGGAATCGGAGCGCTGCCCCACAGGATAAGGCGAGCGCACGCCGGGCTGCACCTGCTGGGAGGGCGGCGCCATGCCCAGTTCCTCGAGGAAGACCATGCCATCGCGGGCGTCGTAAAGAACGAGGCTGCTGGCATCAAGACCGAGGGAGCCGTCCGAGCGGATGACGATCCGCTTACCCGTCTGGTTCTCAAGGGCAGCGAGGGCGGCGCGCTTTTTGTTCTGAAGGTAAAACGCCACATCGGGATTGATCGCAAGGTCAATCCGGGCGATGCGATCGTCGCTGGCGGCAATGGCGAGTCGGCGCATCACGTCAAGAGCCATGCTTTCGGGCGTCTTGACCAGGCCGGCGCCCTTGCAGTACGGGCAATCGGAGTAGATGGATCGCTTAAGGCTGGGGCGCATGCGCTGCCGGGTCATCTCGATGATGCCGAACTGGCTCATGCGGAGCATCTTGGTCTTGGCGCGGTCGTTGCGCAGGTTGTCGTGAAGACGCTTCTCCAGGTCGCGGCGATGCCGTTCGTAGCGGAGATCAATGAAATCGCAGATGATCACGCCCCCCAGATCGCGCAGACGGAGCTGTCGGGGGATTTCGTCAGCGGCCTCGATATCGGTCTTAAACGCGGTCATCTCCGCGTCGGAGTGGTCGCGGAATTTTCCGCTGTTGACGTCGATTGCAACGATCGCCTCGGTGGAATCGATCACCAGCGACCCGCCCGAGGGCAGGGGCACGTGGCGGCTGTACATCAGCTCGATTTCCTTCTCGATGCCGTATTTGTGGAACAGGGGGATGGCCTCCTCGTAGAGGTCAAGCTTGTTCCGGGTGCGCGGCAGCGCGATCTTCATGAATTCCTTGACGCGGCGGGCCACTTCCTTGTTGTCGACGATGATCCGTTCGATGTCGGCGGTGAACACGTCTCGCACTGTCCGAGTGACCAGGTCGCCCTCGGTGTACAGCTCAATGGGGCCCGGACCGCTCTCGATCTTCTGTTCGATGTTCTGCCAGAGGCGGGTGAGATAGTTCAGATCCTTCTGAATCTCAGCCTTGGTCTTGCCGATCCCGGCAGTGCGGATGATAAAGCCGCAGTCCCTCGGCGGCTTCAGCGCGTCCAGAATCTGCCGCAGGCGGCGGCGTTCCTCCTCATCCTCAATCTTGCGGCTGACACCCAGCTTGCTCATGCCGGGCATCATCACCAAGATGCGTCCGGGGATGGAGACATAGGTGCTGAGGGTGGGTCCCTTCGTGCCGATCCCCTCCTTGATGATCTGGACAACGATGTCATCGCCACGGCGGAGGCACTTCTGGATGGGCGGACGATCCCGGCGGGCCATCTTGCGACCGACGGACTCCTGATAATCATCGCCCCGCCGTCCAAAATACTGGGGCATCAGGTCGGAGATGTGGAGGAAGCCGTTGCGGCCCAGGCCGAAATCGATGAAGGCGGCCTGGATCGAGGGCTCGACGTTGGTCACCCGCCCCTTGTAAATGTTGCCGACATGGGAGGTTGCGCTCGTGCGCTCCATGTACAGTTCTTCGAGCCGGCGGTTGTTGACGAGAGCAATGCGGCATTCCTCCCCCTCGGACACGTTGATCAGCATTTCCTTTGCCATGCGTTTTTTCAGTTGCCGGTTGCCCGTCGCCGGGCGCCGGCAGCGCGATTCCGCTGCTTGAGCCGGCATGCGGCGACGATCGACCGGATCAACTCTTTCAAAAGACTTCCGGTATGATTTTCCGCGTTTCCTCACGCAGGTAATGCAATACCTGGCGTTCACTGTCAAAGCTCATCACTTTGCGCGCCACTTGGCGGGCGTGTTCGAGCGTGGTCGAGCGGATGACTTTCTTGACCTCGCCGACGTCGGGACTATTCATGCTGAAAATCGTGAGCCCGAGGCCCAGGAGCAGCAGAGTATAGAGAGGCTCGCCGGCCATCTCGCCACAGACGCTCACACTGATGCCGTTGCGCTGACCGGCGCGGATGACATCACGAATGAGCGTCAGAACGGCCGGATGCGCCGGGCAGAAGAGGCCGGCCACCTTCTCGTTGGTGCGGTCGACCGCCAGGGTGTATTGAATCAGGTCGTTGGTTCCGATCGAGAAGAAATTAACCTCCCGGGCGAACTGGTTGGCCATAAGCGCGGCCGAGGGCACCTCGACCATGATGCCGATGGGAATGTCCCGGCGGAACTCGACGCCCTCGTCCTCCAGCTCCTCCATCACGTCGTTGAGGATCATCTTGGCCTGCCGCAGCTCCATGAGTGTGCTGATCATGGGGAACATGATGCGGACATCGCCCAGCATGCTGGCCCGCATGATCGCGCGGAGCTGACGTTTGAACATGGGGATGTCGTGCAGGCACATGCGGATGGAACGGTCGCCCAGGAAAGGGTTGCGTTCCGGGGTGGTCGCCCGCGACTGCGTGTACTTGTCAGCCCCGAGGTCCAGGGTCCGGATGACGAGGGGCCGCCCGCCCAATCGGCGCAGGGCGTCAGCATAGGCTTTGTAATGATCCTCTTCGCTGGGCTCGTGGTCGCTGGCGAGATAGAGGAACTCGGTGCGGTACAGGCCGATGCCTGATGCCCCGCGACGGACTGCCTCATCCACCTCCCACGGGAACTCGATGTTCGCCTGGAGGCTGACGACGTGGTTGTCGCGGGTGGCGGCGGGCAGGCTGACCAGCTCGCGGAGTTCCGCCTCGAGCCGCTCGTGGCGGCGCTCGAACTCGCGGTGCTCAATGAGCTGTTCTTCATCAGGATCGATAATGACAACGCCGCGATTGCCGTCGATGATGATCGTGTCGCCGGAACTGACCTCGGCGGTGAGATTGCCCAGGCCGACAACGGCGGGAATGCCCAGAGCTCTGGCGACAATGGCGGTGTGGCTGGTTCGGCCGCCGACGTCGGTGGCGAAACCGCGGACGCGCTTACGGTCCAGCGCGGCGGTCTGGCTGGGCAGCAAATCGTGGGCGATGACAACGGCGTCGCCGGTCAGGTGGGCCAGGCTCTCCTGCTTCTGACCGATCAGGTTGTGAAGCACCCGCCGCTCGATGTCGTAAATATCCTTGACCCGGTCGGACAGGTACTTGTCTGACATAGCCAGGAAATTGCTCGCGTAACGGCGCATGACCACAGACACGGCGAACTCGGCGCTGACCTTCTGCTGGCGAATGGTGGCCACGACGGGCTCGGCAACCTTGCGATCGCGGAGCATGCCCAGGTGGAAATCCAGAATGCCGCCGATTTCCTTGCTGTACTTCTCGGTCATGGTGGCGCGGAGGGCAGAGAGCTCGGCAAGGCTCTTGGCCACGGCTTCATTGAAACGAGCCACCTCGCAGTCAACCTCGGCATCTTCAATGCGGCGACGAGGAATGGCCAGATCCTCGGCGTCCAGCACGACTGCCGTGCTGATCACCACGCCGGGGGACACACCTATGCCCTTCTTGATCTCCATAACCGTTGGTCGCCGTCCACTATAGGATTCTCGATTTGCGGCGGGCCCTGGCAAGCGGTGCCGGGAGAAAAAACCGACGCGACATCGCGAATCTTACGGCTCCTCGCCGAATTTTGAATCGACCAGTGCCACAAGCCTGTCCACCGCCTCGGAGGCGTCCTCGCCTTCGGCGGTGATGCGCAGCGGCGTGCCCTCGACCGCCGCGAGAATGATCATCTGCATCACGCTCTTGCCGTCCGCCTCGGCCGGCTCCTCGCCGAAGGTCTGAACTCTGACATCGCTCCGGAACTGGTTGGCCAGTTCCACAAACTGCATCGCGGGCCGGGCGTGCAGGCCCAGCTTGTTGCATATCCTGGTTTCGCGTGAGGCCGTGGGCATGGTTCGTCGCCGCCAATCGCCGGCTGTCAGTCGCCTGCCAGTCCCACCGGGGACCGGCCACCCGGAACTGGCACCACTCTCATTTGCCCTGGTCGGCCTCGTCGAGGAGGTCGGCAATGGCCTCCTGCGTGCCACTCTGCCGCAGAAACTTGCGGAAGGTGTCCTTCTGCAGGTTCGTGAAAATGATGTTCATCGCCTGCAGGTGCTGTTGCGGCTGATTCTCCGGCGACAGCAGCAGCACGAAAATGTAGACCGGCTGGTGATCCAGCGCAGCGAAGTCGATCCCGGTCGTGCTGCGGCCGATGGTCCCAACCATCTTCTTGATCTTCGAGTGTTTCACATGGGGAACAGCCACCCCGCGCCCGAAGCCTGTGGACCCATTCTTCTCCCGCTTGGCCAGCGCCGCCACGATTTCTTCGATGGTGCTCTTGGGCACGGCGCCGGCCGCGGCCAGCGATGCCACCATTTCTTCCAGAACATCATCACGGTTTGTCGCTTCCAGTTCCGGGATGATGGCATCCTTCACGATAAACTCGCTGAACTTCATCGAACTCTGCTCCTGCTGAGCGGCAATGGCCGGCGATTGCTCGCCATCGCCCGCCGCAATGGACAACCCCGCCCCGACTCACATCCGCGTCCCGCCAGACACCCTAGCCCGCGGCGGGTCATCCGAGGCCATTCCTCCGACGATCGCCGCATGAACACGGCTGCGCCGCCCGCCCAGCGAGGGCAACGCCCGCCTGCTCAACGCCAACTGTCCGGCCTGTGTCCGCCACCGCTAAGCACGCAGTCGCTTGTCGTCGCCGGTGCTGTGCTTGCGATTGCGGAATTTGTCCTTGTGCTCCGTCAACTGCCTTTCCAGTTTGGCCATGCAGCCATCAACACAGGCGTAGGCGTCGCCCTGCGCATTGTCATGGCTGGCAATGAACATGTTCTTGTGCTCTGCATTCACTATCATTTCCAAGCGCGTGCCGTCTTTGCCACTGTCAAAAACAACCTCGATTTCCTGGATCCGGTCGTAGTATTTCACCAGCTTGGAGGCCTTCTGCTCCGCGTAGGCTTTCAGAGCCGGCGAAACATCCATGTGACGCGATGACACAGTCACAATCACGGTTCAGCTCCTTCCGTCGCTTGGTTGCCTGACAGGTCCGCAACAATCCATCCTGTCGGCCTGGCGAGCGGCCCCGGTGGCCGTCCGCCGCAGTTCACGCACGCATGCAACTAGCGTTGCACAGTCCAATTGTAGCCTAAGTGCGGCGAACCTGCCGCACCGGCAATCACGCGCTGCAGCCCGACTAGACGCCGGGCCGGTCTGCCGCCTGCTCCGCTCCCGTCACCGCCCGGATCGACGGCAAGGCACCGGAGGGTGGCGAACCGGCCTTCTCCTCACCGGGACTGATCACACCGCCCGACACCAGAAGCCTCATCGCCTCTTCGACAGTCAGCGGCAATTCGATCACTCGGCTCCGCGGCACCACCATCACATATCCGCTGAACGCCGTCGGCGACGATGGCACGAAGACCGTTACCATCTCCTGCTCAACCGCCTGCGACAACGACCGCAACCCGCTCCCGGTAACGAGGCCCACTGACCAGATGCCGTTGGCATGGGGCTCCACCGCCACCACCCGGCTGCCCACGAACTTGGCGGACCGCTCGGCAAGCAAGAAATCGGTAACCTGCTTGACCGAGGGGTAAATCGCCCGGATCAGCGGCATACGCATCAGCGCCACCTCCGAGAGCCGCCACACCGTCCGGCCAATGAAATTGCCCACCAGCAGGCCGACGAAATACACCAGGATGATGGCCAGCCCGACGCCAATGAACTGCGAGGCCAGCCAATGCGACTGACGCCACTCCCAGCGCACCAGTCCAACCACCTTGTCCGGCATGAGTCGCAAATAGACGATGCTCAGCAGCCAGATGATGTGCTGTCCCAGGTATTCCCACAGGAATTCCCATATCTTCATCAGCAGCCAAAGCGTGATGAGCGTAGGCAGAAGCGCCGCCATCCCGCGTACGAAAAAACGCCGGAAGTCCTCACCGAAACTCGCCTTGGCCTTGGGGGGATTGTCCTGAGGATAGTCGATCACAGTGCCTTTGGGCGATTCAAACAGGCCGCGCGTTGGATTCAATGCCTTGCTTCAACCGTCTTATTGTCTGTTTCCTCTGCCCTTCCTTTCAACCGCACATGTGATACCCGCGGAATCCCCAAAGATCAACGGCGCAGGCGGTCATCGCTCCGTTGCCGGTCGGGTTGCCGGCTGGGTCGCTGGTGACGCAGCGGCGGGCCTGGCGGTCGCGCGGCTCATCGCCGCAGCATAGCCCTTCACCACCCGATCCGTCTCCGTCTGCAATGTCTTCTCACACACGCTCTTGCGAGCATCGGCGGGCAACACCCGAGCAGCCGCCGCCAGTCCCATCAGACGCATGCGCCAGTCTGCGCCGCCAAGCATCGGTTCGATCTGCTGTCGCGCATCGCCTTCAGGACCGTAGACAGCCATGACCCACGCCGCCCAGGCGGTAACCGCCGGGTCAGGGTCCGTACGCAGCCCGGCGACCCGGCCGAGCAGCTCCGCATGCCGTTTCTCCGCCCCGCCGGCCTGCCTCAACAGCCGACTGGCAATGCCCAACTGCTCGATGCTGCGCATACGAACCGGCGGCTCGGCCGAGGCCATTCCGGATATGGCCTTGGCCACCCCCTGCTCCAACGGCGCCAGCCCGGCCCGCTCCATCAGCCGCGACAGTTCCGAAACCTGCCCGGCGTATCCCAGCCGACCGAGGCGCGGATTGAAATTGGCCAGAACAGCGCCGGCCATCGGAACGGAATGCAGCGGATTGTCCGAGAGAACTCTCGCCACATCGCCCTGATCCAGCCGTACCATGATCGACACGGCTTGATGCGGACGTAGAATCCACTGTTCCGTCACCCGCTCCCGCCACATGTCCCCACGGCGGTTGGCAAACATGCCTCTGGGCTGCATCTCGATCCAGAGCTCGGGTTGAATCGCGCCGTCGCCGCCGATGGTCAAGTCATAATCGCTGATGTTGCGGAGCGTTAATCGGGCCCAGATGGGCTCGCCGATGGCATGGGAAACACGCTGCGGTTCGCCGCGCACGACGTAGAACCGCTCCGGCTGAAGAGCAATGTCCAGCAGCTTGGCCGGAAATGCGTCAAGGGCCGCGCGAATAGCCGGAGCGTCCTTGCCCGTCGGCACCGCGGTCTTGATGCCCATCGCACGAACGTCTTCCCATATCAGGGCGCCCTCGAGACCTCGCGGCTGCCGCGCCAGGAGCTGGTCCGCCGTCTCTTTCTTCACGCGCGCGTCATCCTGCGCGCGGAGGAGCCCCAGGGCCGCCATCCAGTCTCGATCGGCGACAGCGGAAAGCTTGACTTTCGCTTCCGCCTTCTTGTCGGCAAGCAGAAAGGCCCAGCCGGCAAGGCGCGCTGCGACTTCCTTGGCGTTCCCGGGCGAGTCCGGCAGCGACTCCAGATGCCTGGCGAGACGTTCAACGTCCGGTCGGACGGCTGCGCCGGTGTAGAATGCATCGGACCAGCCCAGAAGGCCGACAAGGCCGACGTACTCGGCCTTGGCCCCAGGATGCTCCGCCCTTCTGAACGGCTCCACGTCGCCGGCCAGTTCCGGAATCGGGCCCAAATCGCCATCGACAGGGCGGGTAGCCGCCCCCACTACGCCCAGGGCCTTGCGAACCACCGCCAACCGATTCAGGAGGTCATTGCGGGCCATGCGCCGGTACGCTTCGGCCGCCTGTGCATTGCCCAGCCGCCGCTGGATCGCAGCGCGGACCATCAGCACCTCATGGACATCCAGGTCGGGCGTCAGCGCGGCGTCTGACACCTTCTGCGCCTGCTCCGGTCGATCGGCGATAAGCAGTTGGGCGATGTAGTCCAGAACGTCGACCGGTCCCAGTTGGTATCGCTGGCTCGTCTGCTCATACCAGAACATCGATTCCGCAACCATGCCTTGCTGGGCAAGCTGTGACGCCACGCCGACCATGATGTCGGGCTGGATGGGGCTGGACCGCAGCATAGCCAGCAGGAGCCGGATGCGATCCGCGACCGGCGCATTCCCCGGCAGCAGATCATATTGCATCTTCAACGCCGCCAGGTTCAGTGGATTGATCTGAACGGCCCGATCCACCATGCGCTTCGCCTGCGTCTGTTCTTTTCGTTCGCTGTGCAGCAGAGCCACGTCGAGTGCGATCACCGACCTGAGCTCGGCGGGCAGAGCCTCATTGCCTGTCAACGGCGAAAGATACCGCAGCATAAGGTCCGTGGTTTCCATCTGCCGAGCGTAGATGCGGACCGTTTCCAGTTGTGCGGTCAGATCCGCGGGCCTCAACTTGCGCAAGCCATTGAGTGCCAGGATCCGGCCGGGAACATCATCCAGTCTGGTCCGCAGATCCACCAACATCTGCAGATAGCGAGCGTCATCGGGATCAGCGCGATGAGCGCCCTGCAACAATGCCTCGGCCTGCTCCACATCCTCGCGGAATCCGCTCCGCATCAATGGATCGGCCATTTCCCATATCCGCTGGGCCAGGGCAGCATCCCCTGCGGCGGGCTGGTCGGCCGCCGACGCCCGATTGCCCACCATCGCCATCGCCAGGAACAGGAACGGCACCGCCACTGGGAACACCATCTTCCGATTTCGTGTCATGTCGCCTGTCTTTCCTTCGCAGTCGGCCGTCTGGCTCGCGCCGTTCACGGTGACGGCATATCCTGCTTCAATATCGGCTCGCCGCGGGCCACGCAACGCTGGCGATTCTTGCAGGCATTCTCAACGTCAATTAGGCCTTTTGCAAACTCGGCCACTCCTGCCGTCAAGGCCTCGATCGATCGCGATGACCGATAAACCCTGCCTTCTCACCGATTTTTGTCTTGCCGTGACCGGCCCATTGCGCCTAGTAATAGGCCATCTCATGCGTTCCGTCTTGACCATCTTCACGATTCTGCTTCTTGCGCCCGCCGCCGCGGCAGCGCCAGCCGGGGATTTCCACGTATCGCCCGACCTCCGGGAGGTACTGACCTTACCCGAGCACGGTCGCACCCTTGTCATCATGCTGATCCTCGTTCAGGTGGCAGTGGTGCTCGTGGTTGCGAAACTGCTGGGTGCTCTGTGCGAGCGCATTCGCGTGCCGGGGGTCATCGGCGAGCTGATGGCGGGCGTGATTATCGGCCCGTTCTTGCTTGGTAGTCTCATCCAGATTCCGCTCCATGGGCACTGGGTGCCGCTGTTTCCAAGGCCCATCTCGCCGGACCAATGGCCGGTCAATGACGTCCTGTGGGCCATGGCGCAGTTCGCCAGCATCATTCTGCTGTTCATCACGGGTCTGCACACGGATCTGAAGCAGTTTCTGCGTTACGTCGGGCCGGCCATCTTCGTTGCCCTGGTGGGCATTGCGGCGCCGTTTCTTCTCGGTGTCGGATCAGCATATCTGCCGGCTTTTCGCGACCTGGCCCCAGCGCATCCCGGGCAGAGCGTCCTCGTGCCCGCGCTCTTCCTGGGGGCCATCCTGGCCGCCACCAGCATTGGCATCACCGCCCGGGTCCTGGGCGATATTCAGAAACTGGATACGCCCGAAGGCGTGACCATCCTCGGGGCGGCCGTGCTGGATGATGTTCTGGGCATCATCGCCCTGGCCATTGTCGGCGGCATCGCGGCCACGGGTACGATCTCCGGCGGTGCCGTCTCGATAATCACCATCAAAGCGTTCGGCGTCTGGATCGGCATCACCGGCCTGATCCTGCTACTGGCCAAACCCATCGAGAAAGCCCTGACGGGCATCCGCTACACCGGCGCGGCGATTGGGCTCGGCCTGGCGCTGGCATTCATCTGCTCGGCCATCGCCGAGTTCTTCGGGCTGGCGTTCATCATCGGGGCCTATTCCGTAGGACTCGGCCTGTCACGAACAAAACTGGCGCACCGCCTGATGGATGAGCTTCAGCCTATCGCCGGATTCATCGTTCCCATCTTCTTCGCCGTGCTCGGGATGCTCGTCAACTTCGAGGCCATGTTCTCGGACGGGCGAGTCGTCTTGTTCGGCCTGGTGGTGACGGCGGCGGCCATCGTCGGGAAGCTCGTTGCGTGCGGGCTGGCCGCCCTTCCCACGGGCTTCAACGCCCGCGGCGCTTACCGCATCGGCCTGGGGATGATGCCCCGCGGCGAGGTCGCCCTCATTGTCGCCGGCATCGGCCTTTCGCGCAACATCATTGGAACCAACGTCTTCGGCGTATCGATTCTCATGACTCTGATCACGACCATCCTCGCGCCCATTCTCTTGGTGCCTGCGTTCAAGGGCGGCTCGGGTCGGCGCGAAGCGGAGCCTTCCGAGCCGTCCCCCGTCCCTGCCCCGCCCAAGGCGGAACTGAGCATGGTGGTCCCGCGGGACATGAGCGAGTTGCTGGCTCACCGCCTTCTGAGCATTGCGGAAGCTCAGGGCTGGCAGGGCTCCTACGAGCGAGCCGACGAGGAGGTCTACCTTCTCCGCAGCGACGAGGAGGCTGCCCAGATCTCGATCGACGAAGATGGCACTGTCCGGGTGGATGTCACCGGCGGACGGGGTCCTGAATTCGCCCGTTTCCTTCAACAGGCCAGGGAATCGATACACAGCGACCTCCAGCGGTTTGCCTGACTTGTCCTTTCCACCCTGATGCGGTACGAATGAGCCGGCGAAAGGAGCGGCCGCATGTTTGTCCATGTCGTGTTCTTCTGGCTCAAGCCTGGCACCAGCGGTGCCGATCGGGCCAAGCTTGTCAGCGCCTGTCACGATATCCTCGGCAAGATCCCCACCGTGCGGCATCTCTGGGCGGGTTTGCCCGCCATGACCCCACGCGACGTCGTTGACAACTCCTATGGCGTCGGGCTCTGTGTGAGTTTTGACGACCGCCAGGGACATGACGTCTATCAGGAACATCCGTTGCACAAAGAGTTTATCGCTGCCAACCAAGTGCATTGGCAACGGGTACAGGTGTATGACTTCAAGTAAGACCAGCCCGTTGTGCCCGTTGTCCGCAGCAGGCACGCCATCTAATATCCTTGGACTGGTCGCCCGACCCCTGCGGAGCTGAGATGATTGCAGCAAACACGTCCGACAGAACCGTTTTGATCCGAATTCGGCGCCAGGATGGTCCCGACCGGCCGGCACGAACCGAAGAATTCGCCGTGCCTTACCGGCCGAACATGAACATCATCTCATGCCTCCAATACATTGCCGCCAATCCCATCACCACTTCGGGCGATCGGACCACGCCGGTGGTTTTCGACGCCGGTTGCCTGGAAGAAGTCTGCGGCGCCTGCACGATGGTCATCAATGGCAAGGTCCGTCAGGCATGTTCCGCCCTGGTCGACAAGTTGGAACAGCCCATCACCCTTGATCCGATGGGCAAATTCCCCTTGGTCCGCGACCTGTTCGTCGATCGGCAGCGCCTATTCAACGATCTCAAACGCGTCAGGGCATGGGTGCCCATCGATGGAACCTACGATCTTGGTCCCGGCCCCAGTATCCCCCAGAAGCAGCAGGAAATCCGTTACCCGCTGTCGCGATGCATCAGTTGCGGCTGCTGCCTGGAAGCCTGTCCCCAGTACACGCCAGCCAACAGATTCGTCGGGGCGGCCGTGATCAGCCAGGTGCGCCTGTTCAACGAGCACCCCACGGGCGCCGCACTGAAGGAAGAACGACTGGACATCATGATGGAGGCGGGTGGCGTGACGGACTGCGGCAAGGCCGCCAACTGCGTCCAGGTCTGCCCTAAGAGCATTCCGCTTCTGGAGTCCATCGCGGCGGTTCAGCGGTCAGCAACGGTCTACGCAATCAAGCGTTTCTTTGCCAAATAATACCGCTTTGGGTCTATATAGACTGCTTAGCCAGCGGATTGACAACCGTATCCCCCTTCTCTACGGTTGAAACATGCTTCCCTTGACTCGGCATGGCTGGCGAGAGATGGTTGCGGGCACTGTCGTGCTCGCGGTCATCGCGTCGGTGCTGGTATGGATTTGGTGGCCCGCAGCTCTGATTGTCGTTCCGGCGTGGGTGTGGCTTGTGGCGTTCTTCAGAGATCCCGAGCGCCCGATACCCCGTCAGCCAGACTGCATGGTCAGCCCGGCCGACGGGCGCATTTCCGATATTATCGAACTGAACCAGTGCGATTTGGTCGGGGGCCCGGCCGTTCGCGTGGGGATATTCCTTTCGATCTTCAATGTTCACATAAACCGATCTCCATGCGACGGCAAGGTTGCCGTCGTTCAGTACAAGAAGGGCAAGTTCATCAACGCCATGAGCCATAGCCAAGCTTCAGAGGAGAATGAATCCAACACGGTGGTGATTCAAGAGCCGGACGGGGAGCGGCCGATTGCGGCAGTCAAGCAGATTGTCGGGCTGATCGCCCGGCGTATTGTCTGCACCTCCAGGGTGGGCGATACAATTCAGCGCGGGCAGAGAATTGGGATGATCAAGTTCGGCAGTCGCACGGAGTTGTACATTCCCAAGTGGCTCGATCCGCAGGTCCAGGTGACGATCGGCCAGACCGTACACGGGGCTTGTGACGTCATCGCAACTCTGAGTAATCCTGCCGGTGGGATTGCCCAGCCCGCCCAGTCAGGGGAGTCGGCGGCCAAGTGACCATGCGTGACCTTCCAGACGAGCGAACGGAGAGAGGCAATCTGCGGGAGCACCGTCGCCGGCGTTTCCGGCGGCACGGCCGCCGCGCATATATCCGCTCGGTCTACTTCATGCCGAGCCTTTGTACTTTGGGCAACGCTATCTGCGGGTTTGGAGCGATGTATGTCGCGGGGCTGAATGTCGAGCACATACAGAACGCCGACCGGTGGACGCAGGTTTTTGCGTCTCACAGCTTCTCGGCGGCAGCCTACCTGATCTTCCTGGCCATGGTGTTCGATGCGCTGGATGGCCGACTGGCACGGTTCACGCGCCACACGACCGATTTCGGCGGGCAGCTCGACAGCCTCGCCGACGCCATCAGTTTTGGCGCAGCGCCCGCCTTTCTGGCCATGCAGCTTTTCCGCAACTCGATGTCGCCCAGTTTTCCCGTTGTGGCATCGCGGCTGGTCTGGGCCATCGGGGCGATCTACCTGGCATGCGCGCTGGTGCGTCTGGCGCGGTTCAACGTCTCCAACAAGCACGGCGAACAGCACCATTTCAGCTTCTTGGGTCTTCCGAGCCCGGGCGCAGGAGGCACCGTGGCCGCCCTGGTGCTGATGCAGCAGGCGCTCGTTCAGGAAGGGCTCAAACGTCTGGCCGACATCTGTGTCTGGCTGTTGCCGGTCGTGGTGCTCCTCACCGGCTTGCTGATGATCAGCGAAATCCGCTATCCGCACCTGGTCAATCGGTATTTGCGCGGCCGGCGGTCCTTGCCCCAGTTGATCGTCGTGGTCTTTATCGCGTTGCTGGTCATCGTCTTCTACAAATACGCCCTGGCCATCGGCACCCTGATTTATGCCGCCTGGGGACCGGTGAGCTTCGCTATCCCCCGCCTCAGGCCCTGGCATACGTCCGTACAGCCCGTCATCGGCCATCGCGATCCGCCGGTTGACGAGCCCAATCCATAGGAACCCCGAGCCTGGGGGTGGTCCCCAGGCTCGGGGAAGGAGCTACGCAAACCGGGCAACCGTCAGGCCGCGGCCTGAGGCGAATTCTCCGGGTAATGGAGCTTGATCTGCTGAAGAACCTGCCGTTCATCGGCAAGCACGAATCGCACGTCGCGCCCCGCCATACGGGTGATTTCAATGACATCCGCGCTGTCCGGCAGTTGGATTGCGGCGACAATAAGCTCGTTGCCGATGGTCCTCAGAGGAATCACCCCAAGGCGCCGAGCGGCGCCGGGCGTGATCGCTCGCAACGACTGCTCGTCAAAGTCGGCAACGTCCAGGTCGGCCCGCCGGGGAGCTTCGCTGCGCTGTCGGCACCACGCTTCGCACACATTCTCATTGTCGCACAGCCCCCACGCCAGAGCGATCTGCCCAAACTGCCTGTGCGTCAATGCCTGTTCCGCCAGGATCTCCTGAATATCGATTGCACTGAGTTTGCCCATGCGGGCGAGAACCTGGCCAATCAGGGGACGACTCATCTGCTGCTCCCGGAAAACTGCCTTACTGCACCTGAGCGTAACTTGCATCGTCGGCCAAGTAGACTCTACCATTAGAAGGGCGCTCAGCAATGGGAAGTATCGTTGCGAATGCGTCCGGATAACCGTCAGTCCCATAAGAGCGACAGGGACAACTCAGAGACCCGGGTGTTTATGCGCATCGTGAGCTACAACGTGCTGAATGGCGGTGAAGGCCGTGCCGATCCACTGGCTGAAGTCATCGAGGCCCAGCGACCGGACATTGTCGCACTGATCGAGGCCGATAATGCCGGTGTCGTTGATCGCATGGCGCGGCGGCTACACATGGATTGCATTCGTGGTGAAGGCGACGAACACGCGGTGGCAATCCTGAGCCGATGGGCCATCGTCGAGACCGTCAACCACGCTGCTCTGGGCAAGGAACCACCTTGTTGCCTGGAGGCAACGATCGCCGACCCGTCGGGCGACCGGTGGATCGTCGGCGCGGTTCACCTGACCTCCCATGCCTCTGAGGCGCAAGAGAAGGTGCGCGAGGCGGAGATCGCCTCCCTGCTTGGCATCCTGGAGCCGCACCGGCGAGCCGGCCGTGCGCACCTGCTCTGCGGCGACTTCAACGCCAACTCGCCCATTCAGCAGATCGAACCCGACCGGTGCAAGGAAAGCACCCGGCAGGCGTGGCGCGACAACGGAAGGCATATCCCCCGCCGGGCGATCCAGCTTCTGCTGGATGCCGGATACCTCGATACCCTCCACGTCGCCCGAGGCGAAGCCGCCTCCACGACAGCCACCTTCACCACGCAACACCCCGGCCAGCGCGTCGATTACATCTTCACCCATGGCGTCAAACCATCGCGCATCGCCACCGCGTGGGTTGAGCACGACCGCCTGGCGAAGTACGCCAGCGATCATTACCCCATCGGGCTGGACATCCGATGATCTGGAGACACATCACAGACTGGGCCAAATCCCGCCCGCTGTGCCTTCGCATGGCGGACAGGCTCGGCCGCGGGCGCGGGAGATTCCGTTTCCTCGATGAGCTGAATCAGCCAGCCCCGGCCCCCCACCGCCCCGACCTGTCGCGCTGGCGCGACCGAGAACTTGCTGCTGTGTGGATCGGGCACGCCACGGTGCTCCTGCGGATCGCCGGCAAGACCATCCTGACCGACCCTGTGCTTTCGACGCGCGTAGGCGTCGGCCTGGGCATTGCCACCGCCGGCCCCACGCGCTTCGTCCAGCCAGCGCTGAGGATGCATGAGCTGCCCGACATTGATCTTGTCCTGATCTCCCACGCCCACTTCGATCATCTTGACCGGCCGACCCTCGCCAGGCTCTCCAAGCGCATCCCCATCGTCGTGCCGCACCAGAACGCCGACCTGGTGCGGGATCTGGGCTTCTCGCGCGTCAGCGAACTGCGCTGGGGCGAGTCGATGCGGCTGGGCGGGTTGAACATCACCGCCCAACAGGTCAATCACTGGGGGGCGCGGGCGGTTCACGACAACCACCGCGGCTATGCGGCGTTTGTTCTCCAATCCCCACGTCGCCGCGTGCTCTACGGCGGCGATACCGCGTATTGCGAACATTTCCGCAACGTCGGCCGGGTCGATCTGGCCATTTTGGGCATCGGCGGATACGACCCCTGGATTCAGGGCCATGCCAACCCCGAACAGGTCTGGGCAATGGCCAACCACGCCCGTGCCGATTTCATCCTGCCCATGCACCACAGCACATTCCCACTCTCCTATGAACCCCTCGACGAGCCGCTCCAGCGGCTTCTGAACGCCGCCGGCTGCGCGTCGGACCGCATCATCCCCCTGCCTATCGGCGGCATGTGGACGGCCGACAACTGAACACCGCACCCATGCTCTGTAAGCCGCGTCACTTGCGTGCAGGGATTCACCCTGATTAAATCGTCGTCAACGCCGGGCTGAGGCGCCCGGCCGGTCACCTCTTTTTCGGGAAGCGAGGATTTCCAATGCGGTATGGCTCTCTGTTATTGATGGCGGCGGTGCTTGTCTTGGGGCTCGGGGTCGCCGGGTGCAAAAAGGACGACGGTCCTGCCACCAGGCCGGCAATGAAGAAGAACCTTGCGACGGTCCGGATCAACGCCGGCGCCACGTCGCCGTTGACTGATTCTCGGGGCAACACGTGGCTGGCCGACACCGGCTTCGCCGACGGCGAGATCGTCGATCGGGGCGAGATCGCGATCGAAGGGAGCAAGACGCAGGCCATCTACCGCACCGAGCACTGGGGCATGACCGGCTTCTCCTACCCGGTCCCCAACGGCAAGTACACCGTGAGACTTCATTTCGCCGAGACGTATGAAGGCGTAACAGCCAAGGGCGGGCGGGTGTTCGACTTGAAGGTCGAGGGCAAGGAGGTCAAAGGCCTGGATGTCTTCGCCGAAGCCGGCGGCGCGAACAAGGCCCTCACGAAGGAGGTCGCCGTCGATGTCGCCGACGGCAAGCTGGACATCGAGTTCATCGTCGGCACGCAGTCGCCCGAGATCAACGGGATCGAGATCATTCCCGCGAAGTAGTCATCGGTCTGGCCTTCAACGGCTGGAAACACTGCCCGCAGTTCGTCGTCCATGCCCGGGCGACGAGCCGCGGGCCGTCGCTTATGATGGGACCATGCCGACATGGATTCGCATATCGCTTTGGGTGGCGCTGGCGGCGGTCCGCGTCAATGCGGCCGGGCTGACTGACTGCCTGAGCCTCGCCGATCAGCAGCAGCGAAAGGACCATGAATTCGCCAGCCGGGGCGATGTCCGATTCCAGACCGTCGGCGATCGGCTCGGCGGCCACGACATGCGCGCACTCGCCTGCATCGTCAGCGGCGATGACAGTTCGATCGAATTCCGCCTGAAAGTTGCCCCCTCCCAGCCCATCACGCTCGAGTTCGAGCAGATCCACGGCCGCGAAGTCGATGTCATCGGCTACGAGGTCCTTGTCGATGGCGCGCGCCGGCACTTCCGCACATGGGAAGGCTGCGGCGCTGGCCCTGTGCACTTCTTCGTCGATCTGCCGCCCGTAGATCGCGACCACATCCTCGTCAGGCTCGTCAGCCGCTGCGTTGCCGCCTGGGCCATCGGGCGCATCTGGGCCTTTGCCGATTTCGATCGTTTTTTTGAGCAGGCCCGACTGGACATCCCATTCCATATCGCGCCCACCGTTCACCTGCGATGGACCGACATCGATGCCGACATTCAGCGCGTGCGCCAGATCGCCGATTCCCTCGGCGATCACCCCAATGTCCGCCCCGCCTGGACCACCTGGATCGGCTACGCCAATCTTGCCGATGAGTTGCTACGCCAGCGAATCGACTACGCCCTCACTGTCGCCGAGCGATCGCGTCTGCCCGTCCAGCTTGCCCTGGACACGTGGTGGGCCCACACTCCCTCCGGCCCCGATGGCCAGGGCGGCACTTGGCGCGACCAGAAGCACCAGCAGGTGGTCTACAACGTCACCCAGCGGCGATTCCAGCTCTCAACCCCCAACATGTGGGGCAACACCCCCTGGCTCACCATCAACGACCCGGACCTGAACGCGTTCAAGGCACGCAGGCTCAAAGTTGCCGCCAGGCTTCTGGCCGAGCACCCCAAAAACAGCCACATCCTCGCCGTCAACCTCGACAACGAGCCCGTCTACTGGGCCAGCGGCAACGCCGGCCTCGGCCCGGACCTGCTCTGGGCTGATTTTCACCCCGCCGCCATCGCTGACGCCCGGTCGGACGGCGTTAAGCTGGACCCCGCTGATGGCCTTGGTGCATCCGAAAGAGCCTGGCTCCTCCGCAATCTCCTCCGTTACAACTCCATTACTGCTTCGGCCGCGGCGCAGGGGCTAGCGGGCAGCCGCCTGCGGCATGACGTCTATACGCAGGCTATGGTCGCAAATCCTGCCATTCAGTATCCCATGATGAGCCAGGCACATCCGTTCTGGGAAGGCGCTGCGCCAGCCGAGGCTCGAGTCGGCGGCGAATGGAACCGCGATTCCATGCATGAGGTTCGCGCTGTCCTGCACCAGATCGCATTGGGCCGCACGGCCGCCGTCAATGCCGAGTGCGGCAATGATGCCGCCATGAACCAGGCCGTGCGCCCGGCTTACGCCCTCGGCCAGCGATTCATCGCCCTCTACAACTACCCCCTCGACAAGCTGGATGTCGCCGGGTGCGAGATCCGCGATGTCGCAACGCGATTCCGAACGCAAATTTGTCGGCGTATCCTGCTTGACCAGTGGTTCGTCAACGATGCTTGGAAGAAACGCGCGGCTTCGCACGCCGATGTTCAAACGGCACTCATCGGCAACACCGCCGCCGTCGCAATCTCGCCAACGTCCAGCCGGGCGCCGGGAGTTCTTACCTACCGCGTGCCCGCAGATAGTGGTTTGTCGCTGGAGTTCAGCGGCCGGGCCTTCGTCCACCGCGGGAAGAATCCCGCCGTGCGCATTCGCATCCTGGCGGGTGCCAGCGAGGATGCCATGAACGAAGTGTTCCGGATGTCCGACCTCGAGGACATCCACGCGATGCACCGCGTGGAACTCAGTTCCCCCGCCACCGGGCCAAAGATGCTGATGGTGCGCATCGAGTTGCACGCGGCCGGCCTGCCAAGGGAAGCGTTGAACTGGGTGTGCATCTACCATCTGAGATTCTGCGCACCCTGGCCGAAGGATCTCGAGCAATCGGCCGACGACTCGGCGCCCGCCCGAACGTGGCGTCGTCGAAGCCTTCTGGTGAGTTGGCGCAGGGACGCGGAACTGCTGTTGCCGGGAGCCGATCCCGGCGCAATGGCGGCATATCAACGCGGCGATTACGCCGCGGTCGTCGGCAGCCGGAAATGAGCTCTTCGATACATCCACAGGGAGAAGACGGCGTTCAATCCGGATTGCCCGCGTCAGTTGGCCGGTTCACTGCGAGTGGCCGCGGCTTGCTGGGCAGTGACGAGTTCCTCGTTGCTGGGGATGATCGATATGTCGGTGCGGGATTCGACAGCGCGGGTCTTCCTCGCGACGCATATCGAGCGGCATGTACCTGAAACGAGTTAAACGCAGATTGACGGGAAGGACCAGCATACGGTGCGCAACCGACGACAGTGAACGCAGGATCTGCCCCTGCTGGACACATCTTCAGACGGGGGATGCGCCCTTGTCAACGTGCCGCGTTCGCTGGCGGGACCGACGGCCTCTGGCGGAGCATTTGACATTGGCGTTGGCAGGGCGGAAAAAGGCGGGTCGTATGAACCTGAAACAGTTCGGAATGTCGGCGCCTTCGCGTGAACAGGACCAACCCGACTTCCGCGCAGCCAGCGCCCGGGCAGCAGGGGACGAGAGACTGAAGGCGGCGGTGCACAACGCAGTGATGAAACAGCACGTCGGCCGGCTGGCGCGATGGGCGGAACTGCCGGATGCCGAGGCATTGCGCATGCTGGCCGGACAGATCCGGCAGCACGCGATCGATCACCTGGACCACTATCTGGAGCAGTTTGCAGGGAATGTGGAGCGGCGCGGCGGCGTGCTGCATTTCGCGGGCGACGGGGCGGAGGCGCAGCGCATCGTTCTGGAGATCGCCCGCAGGGCCGGGTGCACGCGAATCATCAAGAGCAAATCGATGGTCAGCGAGGAGATCGGGCTGAACGAGGCCCTGGAATCGGCGGGACTTGAGGTGGTGGAGACGGACCTGGGACAGTTCATCGCGCAGATTGGCGAGGACCGGCCGAGCCATATTTGTGCACCGATTATCCACAAGGATCGCAGGTCAATCGGACGGCTGTTCGCGGACTATTTCGGCTCTATTTGCGCGGATGACCCGGAATCGCTGACCATGCAGGCACGTAAGCATCTTCGTGAGAAGTTTCGCCGGGCGGACATGGGGATCACGGGAGCGCACTTCCTGGTGGCCGAGACAGGACAGGTGTGCGTCGTGTCGAATGAAGGCAACGCACGACACACCGCGACGATGCCGCGGGTGCTGGTGACGTTGACGGGGATTGAGAAGGTTCTGCCCCGACTGGAGGACCTGGCGGTCATGCTCAAGTTGCTGGCCCGGAGCAGCACCGGGCAGGCAATGGGCGTCTACACGACCCTGTTCGGCGGCGCGCGCTCCTCAGGGGAAAAAGAGGGCCCTGAGGAATTCCACATCGTGTTGCTGGACGGCGGCCGGAGCGACGTCCTTGCGGGCGAATATCGCGAGTCGCTGCGGTGCATCCGATGCGCGGCCTGCCTGAACGCCTGCCCGGTGTACCGTAACATCGGAGGGCATGCATACGGCCACATATACTCGGGACCAATCGGCGCGGTCCTCGCGCCGCTGCTGCACGGGATCGAGAGGTTCAAGGAACTGCCGCAGGCGAGCACCCTGTGCGGAGCGTGCGCCGATGCATGCCCTGTGAAGATCGACCTGCCGGAATTGCTGTTGCGACTGCGGCGGGACATCGTGCGTGGGCGACTGAACGGCCGGCGAGAGCGACTGGCGTACCGGCTGTGGGCGTGGGTGATGCAGTCAAGCCTGCGGTATCGTCTTGCGAGTTGGTTCCAGCGGCGCAAGTTGCGCACGCGGACAGACCACAGCGGCTACGTCCATCAAGCCCCGGGGATTGCATCGGCGTGGACTGACGTACGGGACCTGCCCGCGCCACCCGCCAGGAGCTTTCGACAGATATGGCAGGATCGTAAGGGCAAATGAGACAAGCCAACGTGACCGTATCCGTTGGATTCGCTGAAGACAAAGGCGGCATCGCCGCGGAGATCCACAACGGCGCGCGATCAAGTGGGCGAGCATCTCCGTGCCCTCCAGCGATACAATGTGTCACGCCGGCCATGTGGTGAAGGGCGAAAGCTCCAAAGAGATGGCCGGCGGGCTTGACCGGCGGGTTGCGCGCGGCGATGCTCAGGCGGCCATTTCCGGGGAGTTCGACATGCGATGGAAGTATGCAGACATTAACGACGTGCGGGAAGCGGCCGAACGGGCCGAAGTCATGCGGAAGATCGACGCCTGGTGGCGGCAGTTTCATGCTGCGCAGGCCGATTTGGAGTCGCTCTTCAACGGACATAAGCAATGGGATCTGGCGGCGTGGATGAATCAGCATCTCCAGGGCATCGACGCGCGCCTGATGTGGGAGTATGGGCCGGCGGTTCGCGGGCCGGGACACCGGCTGGTCATCACGCCGGAGTCGGATGCGCACCTGCGACCGCTGGTGAAGGCGGTTCTGGCGCGGGCCCCGAAGATCGCGGGGTGGGAGTTCTACCCATACCGGCTGGCAGAGGATGTGGAACAGGTCAGGCGAATGGCCGAGGCGCGGAAGCTTGGAAGCTTGGACGGCATCTGCGTGACCGTGGCAGCCGGACAGCATCGGCTGGTGGACCTGACCTACTACGCACCTCATGCCAGGACTGAAGATGACGAGCCCGCCATGGAGGCGGCGGTGGTCTGCACGGAGACGATCCTGGGGGAGGAAGTCATGGACAAGTGGGTCGGGGTCATCGAAGCCAAGCCGATGCCGAAAGGGCTGATGGGGATGTTCAGCAAACACCATCCGCGTGGGACGGTGAGTCTGGACCGGCTGCGCGAGACGACGATGGCGCTCATCGGAAGCACGCTGGAGCAGTTGCCGGCGGCGCCCATGTGCGCCCGGCGCCTGGACCAGCAAAAGTGGTCCGCCATCAAGCTATCGCCGGAGGAACGGGCCGAGTATGCGTGCCGTGAGGACATGATGATCGCGATCACCGCGGCGCCGGAACTGTTCGCGGCGGCTCACTGCGGCCGGCCATTCTATTCCGGCCGGTTTTCGCGAGCCGGAGAGACCTTCTGCTATCTGAAGATCTACAAGCTGGGAGCCTCGGCGGAAGGAGCCACCGAGAAGCGGCAGGGAATCGAGGAAAAGTTGAACGCGGCGCTGATGCCGGCCAATGCGGGATGCGTGATCGGAGGCGGTACGGGATTGAAGTACGGGTATATCGATCTGGCGCTGACGGATGTACCCAAAGCAGTGGAATTGATGCGGCCGATCCTGCAGGAAGTCAAGGTGTCGCATCGCTCCTGGGTGCTGTTTCTCGACGCGGATCTCGCCGACGAGTGGATTGCCGTGTGGGAAGACGCGTCGCCGCCGCCACAGCATGCGAAGGTGCAGACATAACGGGCCCGGCGACTGACATCGTGGAGGCAGAGCGCAACGTGGGCCTCTCAGTGCAGCGCCGATGCGCACCGCAGGCGGTACCGTCATTGGAGCAGGAACACCCGCACGAGCTTCGGGCCGTGCACCCCCACGACCAGGTTCATCTCAATGTCGGCGGTCTTTGAGGGCCCGCTGATGATCGCCACCCCCTCACCAGCGCCGTCTCGCCGCAGTTTCTCGAATAGATCGAGCAGGTCCGGCACGAAGTTCCTGGGCTCCAGGATCGCCACGTGAATGGGCGGCGCGAGCGACAATAGCCGCCCGTGATCCGGTGTCGGCCGGATCACCAGGCTCCCGGTCTCCGCCACGGCCGCCCAGGCATCCGTAATGCCGCAATCCAATTCAAAGGCCTGGTCCGGCGACATCGCATCCCCGCGATGCAGGTCAAATCCCGCCTCTCGCAAGGCGCGCTCCATGCCCAGCTTGTCGAGCAGCGATGAAACCGCCAATCCCAGCCGCCGACAACGGTTCTCTCGCAGAAAGGCAATCAGCCTCGCCGCCAGATCCTCCACAAACAGCCCCTCGACCTCAATCTGATTCTCTTCGGCCTTCCGGGAAAACAACTCCGGCAGGCCGAATTCGGTATGCACCAGCCTGACGACCGGTTCTTCGATGGCGGGGGTATTAGGCGCTGCCGCCAGCGGCCCGGCACGTCCCGGGGCGCATCGGATCCTGCCGATTACATCAGATGCATCGTTCATACCCTGCTTACCACGGGAACAGGAAGATCAGCCATACCAGCACATAGACCGGCACCAGGATGGGCAGGGTGTACCGCACCACGTACCCGATGAAGCTCGGAGTCTGCACGCCCGCGGCATCGG
Organism: uncultured Tepidisphaeraceae bacterium; assembly: GCA_964570205.1. Classification (GTDB taxonomy): domain Bacteria; phylum Planctomycetota; class Phycisphaerae; order Tepidisphaerales; family Tepidisphaeraceae; genus CAZMXI01. Next base: position 1,567 of record CAZMXI010000007.1, on the reverse strand, counting down.
CAATCGACTTAACCATGAAATTGGGCCCGTTGCCGATGTAGGTGCAGGCCCCGAAGAACACCGCGCCCAGCGAAATCGCCACGATGTACAGGCTCAGCACCGGGTCCGACAGCAGGAACGCCACCTTGACCTCATCCTCACTGTACGTCCCCGCCCGAACCGCCGCCGCGTGGTACTGCACC
>CAZMXI010000007.1:0-1375 GCA_964570205.1 uncultured Tepidisphaeraceae bacterium | reverse complement strand
GTTGGCAGATCCTTGGGCACATCGAGCGTATTGGCCGCCCGCATCCCCTTGAGGGTCTCTTCCGCCAGCCTAATATTCTCCTCATCCAGCTTGCCGAGCTGCATCTGCAGGAACGTCAGGTACGTCGGCGCATTGTCCAGCACCGACGACAGCGTCCCGGCCGTGTAGTAATACTGCCCCGGCGTCTTCAACGGCATCGAGTTGGCGTTGACGTTAAGCCACTGCAGCGCCGGCACCATCGTGGAGAAGATGCCGATGAACAGAATCGCCACCTCGCGGATCGGTCCGAAGGTGAACTCGTTACGGTCGTAAATCGTCTTGCTCGTCAGGACCAGGGATGCCACCGCCGCGCCTACCATCAACGACTCGCGGCACATGGCCAGCTTCAGCCACGTCGCCGCGGTCCAGCCGTGCTCCCTCGCCTGCTCGATGACGTTGAACAGGCCCGGCTGGAACACCGCCCAGACCACCACCACGATGAACAGCACATTCTGGATGCCGTGGATGAACACCGGCGGCCCCGCATCGTCCGGGCCGTGGCGCTCGGCCTTGCCATGGTCGATCCGGTCGATCACGTAGAAGATCGCGAGCAGCAACCCGACGGCCACCAGCCACATCCAACGCAGGTGCTGCAGGGTCCACCAGAACGGCACGCCCTTCAGATAACCCAGGAACAACGGAGGATCGCCGATCGGCGTCAGCAGCCCGCCCGCATTGGAGACGATGAAGATGAAGAAGATAATGTGGAACGGCTTGAGCGCCCCCTTGTTCATCCGCATGTACGGGCGGATCAGCAGCATCGATGCGCCAGTCGTTCCGAAGATGTTGGCAATGACGGCCCCGAACAGCAGCAGAATCGAGTTCATCATCGGGGTGTTCTTCCGCCCGACATGAATCACAATGCCGCCGCTGACGATGAACAGCGAACCCAGAAGCACGATGAAGCTGACGTACTCCTGCATTTCATGCACCCAGGGCATGACGCTGCCAGCGATGAAGAAGTAGTACGAAGCGGTGATCGCGCCCAGCGCCACCGCCACGGCCGGGTACCACTTCTCCCACCAGTGCCGGTGGATGAACGGCATCAGCGCAATCGCCGCCAGCAGCAGCACGAAAGGAATACTCCACAACAGGCTGATCGGCTCGCCGTGCGACGAGCCTTCCACGTGCGCGCCTTGCGTCGCCGGCGCGGCCCCCAGCAGCGCCGGCAGCACCAGCCCGATCATCACCGCCAAGCCGAGAATCCTTCTGACAGCCATTCGTTCCTCCAAGAGTCGCAGAATGGTCCACGAACGCCCCCCGCGGGTCAAGCCCCCGTCAAGCTGAACCATCCCCAGTTTTGGCAGTGCATAAAATAGCCCGAGCCCATTGGCGC
>CAZMXI010000006.1:44524-58658 GCA_964570205.1 uncultured Tepidisphaeraceae bacterium | reverse complement strand
CAACTGGCCATGATCCAGCGATACTTCAGACTACTGTTTTGAGACAGAGCCTAGTTCTCCGTCCGGTGCCGGGCGCTGCGCCAGACACTTCAGGGAAGCAACAGCAACAGCAACAACAGCAGCAAACCGTTGTCATACCGGGGGGTGGAGGTGGCGAGAAGGAAGCAGGCCAAGGCACGGTGGTGGTGTCGTCGGAGCCGGAGAATTGCGAGGTGTATGTAGATGGGGTGTTTGTGGGGAACACGCCAACGAACCTCAAACTGAGCGAAGGAATCCACATCATCGAGGTCAAGAAATCGGGCTTCGACACTTACAAGAGAGAACTGCGCGTCTTGAAGGGTTCGGAAGTCGCGTTGCGGGCAGAATTGCAGAAGAAATAGCCTGGCGTTGGGACAGTACGCACGTTGCTCGCCGCGTCACCATTAGGGCCGGTCCCAACGGCCGTTGGGCCGTCGCAATACCGCCTCCTGACCCGGTAGACGCTCGGTCACGACCCAGTATCCGTGGCGGCTGCCATGAATCGTTCCCAGGGAGTTTCTATACCAGGCGAGTCGCCCCGACTTCACTTAAGAGAAAGCCTTCCGCCGAATGACGGAAGGCTTTCTTCTTGCGCAGCAGAGGTTTAGGATATCTCGACATGAGTACTCGCTTCAAATAATCGGAGGAGGCGACTGGATTGCCAAAACCGTCAGCGCACTCTTGGTTGCTTTTGCGAGGGGTGCTGAGATGGGAATGCCCCTTATTCTCTTTGGCGCAGGTGCGAGTTACGGGTCAGATACTGAAGGCACGCCGCCACTCGGTGGAGCCCTTCTCGACGCACTTCAAGCCTTCGATCCAGAGACATGGGGACGAATCCCGCCCGCCGACGCGAACGGTTTCAGGGCCGACTTCGAGCAGGGGATGAAGGCCTACACGGAAGCCCACCCCAGCGACGGCACGGTTGACCGGTTGCAGCGCGCCATGGCGGCCTACTTCTTCCAATTCCGGCCAGAAGGCTCGAACCTATACCGGAAGCTGGCAGAGCGGATTCACCGGAGGAGTTGGAGAGGCACGCTAGCGTCGCTGAACTACGAACGTCTCTTGGAGCTGTCGCTCCGCACAGTCGGCCTCAACGTCGGCATCGGCAATTGCCCCGGCGATTACGTTTTGTGCCTTCCGCACGGGTATTGCTGCATCTTCGTCAACATGAGACTCGAGGGGCCGATTGTCCTGGGCTCGATGAACCTGAGGATGGACTCGAGAGACGGGATCTGCGTGGTTGATTGTCCTAACGAGTTTGAGTCTCGCATTCAGCAAGACCGGTTGCCGCCCGTGATGTCATACTTTGAGCCCACGAAAGCCGTCCGATGTGGAGCATCGTTCATCAAGTCCCAACGGGACCGGTTCGCCTCGCTCGTGGAATCGGCCTCGGCGATTGCGGTTGTGGGCGTCAGAGTTCGTCGGCACGACCAACACCTCTGGAAGCCGCTGGCGCAGACCAACGCACGCCTGGTCTACTGCGCTGGCGAATCCGCTGTACCAGAGTTTGAGTCGTGGGCGAAAGGGTGCGGGAGAAGCGGCGACCTCGTGCTCGCCAAGTTGTCGAGCGATAGTTTCGATGAAGTCTGTGAGGCAATCTCGTTGTGATCGACGGTCAGAAATCGCTTCGCACTGGAACTGGGACCGGATTCCCGAAGACGTCTCTTCTGAGTACCGCTGCAAAGGCATACAGGCCTTTGATTTGGGGCGAGCAGTTTCTCACTCCACGGTTGCTTCATGTCCCCATCAAGTCCCGCAGCCGCTCTACCAGGTACTCGCACTTGAACGGCTTCGAGATGAAGTACGTTGCACCCACGAACGGCAACGACCCGATCGTTTCCATGCTCGTATCACCGCTCAGCACGATGATCGGCCGATCCGGCCCCAGCCGCTCTCTCAGCTTGCTCGACAGCACGAGCCCCGATATGTCCGGCAGGTGAATATCCACGACTGCTGCCGATGGAATATCGCGTTCCACCGCCCGCATCGCCTCGCCACCAGTATGCGCAACGGTCGTTGCATACCCCGCCTGCTTGAGGATTCTCGCTAAGGCTCTGGTAACGTTCTGGTTGTCGTCAATAACGAGCACGTTCGCCGAACACGCCCCCCCCGCCTCCTGCGACGATCGAGTGATGTAGTGCTCCATCAGCATAATACAAGGCCAAAAAGAAACCCTCTCCATGTGGGCCACAAACCGCTGCCCAGTCTATGCCTCGTCCGCCCCACCCACAACGCCGATAATCGCTTCACTGAAACGTGCTTCACAGCCGTGGTCCAGCGCTCAATTCCACGCGTGGCGGCCACCGTTGGCCCGTCTCCGCGCAGGCACTTTGTCTGGCCTTCGTGACACCAACACCCGCACTTGTGGCATGTCATCCGCCCTTGTTCACCTTGATCTGGCTTATCGGCCAGCATGGGGATGGCTTCAGGTCGGCGTTCTTCGAAAGGGTAATCTACTTGCTCGCGCTGACTTCGGGCATCATTGACATTCCCGGCACACGTTCACTTCCGGCTTGGCGCCAGGCATGTCATCCCGGGGCTTCTCCTGAAGCATCGTCAATACAGGGTCGAAGGTCCTCATGATCGCCTGGTAGTCCGGGTCGCCGGTATCCTTGAAGACCGCCTTGCCGCACGCCTCAGAGCCACCGGCCGACTTGGCGAGCGGCGCAACCAGAAAGCTGTTCAAGTGCGGGTTCTCGATCCGCACCCAGACTTTCCGCGGAATCGACTTGCCCCCATCATGGCACTCAGCGCATCGTCGCTGGGCGACCGCCGCCAGCGTCTTGTTCAGCTCCGCCGGGAGAATGCGCCGGCAACCCTGCAGGTTGGGATAAACCGCCTCGCTCGTGCCGTAGTACGGGATGTTCAGGTCGATCCACAGGAAGATCCGGCGCTGTTCATCATCGCTGACGTTCACCTGCGGCTTGCCGTCGGCATCCGGATGGCCGGAGAGCAGAAGGTCGGCCAGCTTGCTCCTCGGCGAACCCCAGGCTTTGGGCGTAACCTCCAGGATGTTCGCTTCGTGGCCGTTGTACGTCGGGATCCAGTTTACATAAGGGCTGTCCCACTGGATCCAGTCATTGCCCTTCCGGCCGCGCGCTAGCCATTCGTAGGAGACGTTGAAGAAATCCGTTTTGTCGCCCGATAGATCGATCTTGCTGGCCGCGTCCACTCCGCTGTGGCAGCTCACGCAGTGCCGGTCCAGGATGGGCTGCACGATCGAGCTGTAGTCGAACCCGCCTTCGCCCAGCCATTCCGGCCGCCGCAGCGCCTGCGGCTCGCCCAGCGGCGCGGCCGGGCGCTGGATGAGCGTTGATGTATTGCGTGGCTCGTGACAGCCAACGCAGCCCAGGGTCTCGCCGCTCATCACGTGCGTGAAGGTGCGCATGCGTTGCACACCCCGACCCTGTTTGTCCAGAGCGATGAAGTAGATGGGCACGCCAGCCGGCGCTTTGAAGCACGCCGAGCCATCCGGCTCGATTCTGGCGAAGCCCCAGATATTCTTTCCTGCATACGTAGCGCCGCAGGAGATGACCGGAAACTGGAAATCGAACGCCCGGTTGTTCAGGTCAACCTTCAGGCTCTTTTCCATCTCCTGCACCACGCAGATCTCGGCCACCTCGCCCCGCCTGACATGCGGCTCGAGCCCGCGATAGATGTCCTGGACGAACACCGTCGCCCAACCCTCCTCGGGCTCCTTCGGCAGCAGCGACGCCACGACCGGCGGCGTGGGCCGCGGCCGCACAGGCACCGGATTGCAGAACCACAAGCCATCGCGCGGGCGAAGGATCGCCGCCTGGCGATTACCGTCGTACTCGCGCAGAAGAATCGTGCCGCCTCGGGCAACAAGATATCGGCGGCTGTCCAGCGGCCACGGCGTCTCATAGGGGCCTTTGACATCATTGCCCGCCCCGCGGTTGACCTGGCCGATCTTGACCTCGGGCGTCAGGTTGACGATGGCCGACTGCTCGTTGTTGCCCAGCCCGCGGTCGATGACGCCTACGCCGCCTCGCGCTGGGCCGTTATGGGCTGTCAGGATGCACAGGACCTTGCCCGTGCCGGGAATCGACCGGGCGTTCATGAATGTGGCCGGACTCAGGACGCGATTGCCGTAAAAACCGGCCAGTCCCGTGCCGTCGGGATTGATCGCCCAGAGGCTCTGGATCGGAATGGCCGGCTTGTCCACGTACTCCCATCGCGAATAGATGATCCGGCCATCGTCCAGGACGCTGGGCGTGAAGTCGTTGACGATGTTGGCCGAAAGCCGCTGCGGATTGCTTCCGTCGGCGTTCATCCGGTAAAGCAGGCCAACCGGCGAAATCCAGCAGTAGGCGAACCTCGCCGAGCGAGTGGAAAGGAACGCGATGCCGCCGTCCGGCAACCAGCAGCCGTTGTAGTCATGCCAGCGGCCATCGGTGAGTTGGCGCAATCCGGTGCCATCGATGTTGACCGTGTACAGGTGATAGCCCTGGTCTTCCGCCTTGCGCCAGGAAAACAGGATGGTTCGGCCATCATAAGACGGTTCGCAGTCAAGAATCTGGCCCGTGGGCGAATCCACGAGCTTCGTCAGTTCCCCGCCATCTTTGCCGACCGCGGCCACGTAAAGCCCCCCGCCAGCACGAAATCCTTCGGTGTGATAGGTGTACACGTGGCTGGATTCGATCGGGTGGCGCTGGATCACCAGCATGCGGTCAAAGCCCAGCTCGCCTTCGTCGATGAGTCGGGCAAGCTCGGGCGAATCCTCGATCTCCTCGGCCACTTGCTCCATCGGCCGGCCCGGCGCGAGCTTCCGCAGCTTCGGCAGAGCCGCATCTGCCGGGCTTTGCGCAAAAGCCTGAATCTCGGCCGCGCCGGGGTTCATGCCCCCGTAAGAACTGGCAAACCGGATCGTGACGGCTTTGGCCCTGGCGGCCGCCGGCAGCTTGATGCGCTGTGGTCCTTCGGCCATCTCGAATTGGCCCTTGGCCGCAGGAGTCGTGGCGCCGTCGAGGTAAAGCTCGTAGTCCTTCCAGCATTCCTCGGCGAACCATGCCGTCCGGCCGTAGTAGACGATCTCGGCGATCGTCACCGGCTCATTCCATTGCAGCGTAAACCGGGCACTGTTGCGATGGGTGTCGCCCTTGACGCACCACGCCTTGCCGACATCAGCGGATGTCGAGCCGGCCGGGGGAATCTGCCCATCGACTGCAAACTTAGCCAGGTACTGGTCGCTGTAGTGCGAATCGGCCGAGGCGGTCGCCTTCCGCGCCAGGTTCTCCGGCAACGCCGGTTTCGCGGCGTGAGCAAACCCGACAGCGCACACCAGGATACAGATCGTCCGCAAACAGATATGGCGCATAAAGACCTGCCCGAAAGTACAGGCCGATCATAACCGCTTCGAACCCCATAGTCAGCAGCGAAGCAGGGCCTGCTTCAGCGTGTCACCGTGCCGGCCGCAGCCCCCGGCACTGCCGCCCCGCATTCAGGACATCGCTTTGGGGGTGGCGCGGAGATCGTATCCACATTACAGGCAGAGGTTGCTCTTCCGGCGGTATTCGCGCCGACGCTGGCAGTAATGGCGGCGGGTCCAGAGCAGGGGGAGGAAGGCCGTCAGGAGCACCAGAAACCAATGGGGAAGAAGAATCGCATACCCGTGCATCGTCTTGGATCGCGAAGCGTCCGAACTCGCGAAGCCAAATCCTGCCCAATACCATCCCGCCTCTCTGCGTAAATTGAACTTGTGGGTGACGGGATCAAATCTCTGCTCCTCGTGACCGAATCCCGAGGGCGGGAGCCCGACAACTGGCCGTTCTTCGGCATTGATCCAACAGACCTCACCGACGCACGCCCCGCCCATGCTCACCGCGTCAACGATATGCACCTGAGTGCTGGTCTCGCGCAACACCCACGTCAAGCACTCTGCCCTGAAATGACTCCTTACCCACAACGCTGCCATGGCGATGCACAGCAGCAGCGACATCGCGCAGATCAGGTTGAAGAACCATCGCTTCACCTCCGCATTCTACCGCAACGCTCCATCCCCACGACAGCCCCCACCGCAACCGCAGTTGATGTTCCTTCGCCATGTCCTCCGCGCCCTCTGCGGTAAGTTCCCGCCTCTTCGACTTTCCCATAGCCGTTTTTCCGGTAGACTCATCCCGAGAAACACCATGCGCCTCCCTGAATCCGACATCAATCAGTACCTGGAAAAGACCCTCTGGACGCCCCTCGTCCCCGTGCGGCTCGACGCCGACGCGCCGGTGATCTGGTGCAAGCTGGAGTTCCTGAACCCCAGCGGCTCGACCAAGGACCGCATCGCCCGCTTCATCATCGGCAAGGCCTTGCGCACCGGCGCGCTGCGCCCCGGCGACGAGGTGATCGAGGCCTCCAGCGGCTCGACGAGCATCGCCATGGCGATGGTCTGCGCCCAGCGCGGGCTGCGCTTCACCGCGTTTGTTCCCGAGGGCACGTGCAGCGAGCGTCTCATGATGATCCGGGCCTACGGCGGCAGCGTCGTGTTCACGCCCCGCTCGGCGGGGATGGCGGGCGCTGTCGCCGCAGCAGAAGCCGCGTCGGCCGCCCGAGGCGCTTTTGCGCCGCGGCAGTTCCAGAACATGGACAACGCCGCCGCCCATCGCCACGGAACAGCGCAGGAGATCGTCGCGCAGATTCCCGGCGGCACTGTGGATGCGGTGGTGAGCGGCGTCGGCACCGGCGGCACGCTGGCGGGGCTCTATCAGGGGTGCCGTGACATGGGCTGTCCGGCCCGGGCATACATGGTCCGGCCAGTCGAACCGGGAACGCTGGCCGAGCCCGAGTGCTGCAGTTGCTTCAGCGGCCGCATTCCCGGCCTGGCAGACGGCCTCTCCGGCATCATGCGCGAGACCCGCATCGAGGAAATGACCACCCTGGACATTCCCGCCGACGAGGCGCTTCAGTGCACCCGCCGACTCATCGCCCTGGGCTTCCCGGTGGGGCTGAGTTCGGGGCTCAATTACGAAGGTGCGATGCGCGCTGCCCGGCTGCTTGGCGATGAGGCGGCCATCGTCACGGTATTCCCCGACCGGATGGAGCGGTATTTCTCCACGGAGCTGTTCCGCCATGTAACCGAGCCGGCAAACTCGGCCGGCTCCAGGAAAGCCATACCCACCGGAGCATCATGAAAGCCATCGCGACCTGGATCATCGTCATCACCATCTGTGGCCTTTGCCCGTCGGCCGCGGAAGCGGAGAAGGTCGTTGTCTATCTCGCGCCGGCCGGCGAGGCCCTGTCAACCGACTACGAGATGTGGGTGGCCGGCCAGAAGGTGGACATCTACACCGCGCGTGTTCTGGATGAGCCTTTCGCCGGCAAGTACGATTTCGGCGGCAACTACAGCTTCGCCAGCTTTGACACGGACGGGCCGGTGACGGTGCGGATTCGCGCCAAGCGCTCGCTGCGCGATGTGGTGATCCGCCCGGAATCCGCCGGGGTGAAGCCGGCAATCGAAGATGACCACACCATTACGCTTTCCCTGCCCGGCCCGCGCAAAATCAGCATCGAGCCCGACGGCAAAAAGGCCCCCCTGCTGCTGTTTGCCAACGCGATGGAGACCACCATCCCGAAGCCCACCGACCCCGACATCGTCTACTTCGGTCCCGGCCTTCACAAGCCGGAAAGGATCGCGCCCAAGAGCGGCCAGACGCTCTACCTGGCCGGCGGCGCTGTCGTGAAGGCGGAGGTGCTCGTCGAGGGCGAGAACATCCGCATTCTCGGGCGGGGCATTCTGGATGGCTCCGACTGGCCCTGGCGCAAAGGCCCCGTGGGGAACATGATCTCCATCCGCAAGAGCCGCGACGTGCTGGTCGAGGGAATCACCATCCGCGGGTCATCGCACTGGACAATCGTGCCGTTCGCCAGCCGCAATGTCACGATCCGCAACGTCAAGCTCTGCAATTCCCGGGTGCAGAACGACGATGGCATCAACCCCTGCAACTCGCAGGATGTGCTCATCACCGACTGCTTTATCCGCAGCGATGACGATTGCGTCGCGATGAAGGGGCTCGACCTGAACGTTGACAACAACAACGTCGAGAACATCACCGTCGAAAACTGCATCTTCTGGTGCGATCGCGCCCGCATCTTCCTGCTCGGCCATGAAAGCCGCGCTGCGTTCATGCGGAATGTGACCATCCGTAACCTCGACATCATCCACTTCACCATGACGCCCTTCCTCTTCGAGCCGGGCGAGGACATGCGGCTGGAGAACGTCACCGTTGAAGATGTGCGACTTTACGGCGAAGGCCAGCGCGAGTTCATCCGCCTTAAGCCGGTCGTCAACCAGTACATGCGCAACAAGGTGCCCGGCCACATCCGAAGCATCCGCTTCAGCAACGTGACGGTCGAAGGCCGGCCCGGCGAGTATCTGGTTCAGGTTGAGGGGGCCGATGCGCAGCACGAAGTGCGTGGCGTGACGTTCGAGGATGTGCGCATCGGGGGCAAGGCGATCACGCGACAGTCGCCGCCGGTGCGGATTGGCGTGCATGCCCAGGAGGTTAATTTCAAGTCCCGCGGGCAGTAGCGCCTGCGGGTTCTGTGGCGTCCACAATGCATCTTCTGTAAGCTTTGGGCGAAGAGGAGCATCAACCATGGCGCAAGAAACCCATCCCACACGCCGCGATTTCCTGAGTTCATCCATCGCCGCCGGCGCTGTGTCCGCCGCCGTGGCGATGGGAACCAGCGCTAATCAAACCGCCGCCGCAGCGCCGGCCGTCGGCGACACCGGCCCCAGGATCAACATGCCTCAGGGCACGCTCGGCAAGACGAAGATCAGCCGCCTACTGCTTGGCGGCAACCTGATCGGCGGGTGGCTCCACGGGCGGGATCTGAAATACCTCGGCTCCCTGTTTCGCGCCTATGTCACCGAGCAGAAGATGATGGAGACGCTGGCGCTGGCCGAGCAATGCGGTATCAACACCGTCTTCGAGACCGGCCACACCTTCATCAACCGCTACAACAGGGAATTCAACGGCAAGATGCAGTTCATTCCGCACATCAAGGTCTTCCAGGACCAGGCCGAGGCGGAACTGAAGGACCACATCAAGTACCAGGTGGACACCGGCGCCTGCGCGCTCTACGTCTGGGGCGTGGCGGGCGATCAACTCGCCAGCGCCGGCCGGATCGACCTCATCGCCCGCGCGGTCGAACTGGCCAAGAAGCACAACCTGCCCGTGGGCGTCGGCGGGCATTCGCTGCAAGTGCCCGTGTTGTGCGAGAAGGAGAAGGTCCCTTGCGACTTCTACGTCAAGACGCTGCACAACGACGATTACCCGTCCGCCACGCCCAAGGCTCAGCGCAAGGACTTCATGTGGCTCACCGGCGCCCCCGGCTGGTACGACAACATGTGGTGCATCAATGTCGAGGAGACGATCCAGTTCATGAAGAGCGTCGAAAAGCCATGGATCGCCTTCAAGATTCTGGCGGCCGGTGCCTACGTCCCGCGAGACGGCTTTACCTTCGCAGTCAAGAACGGGGCGGATTTCATCGCCGTTGGGATGTTCGACTTCCAGATCCGCGAAAACGCGGGCGTGGCCCTGAGCACCTTCAAGGCCCACCAGCAGCGCGAGCGGCCCTGGCGGGCCTGACGACCACCACGCCCCGGCGTCATTGCCCGAACGGCGGTATTCCCGGACTCAGCGGCATCGCGGGCGTCTCTGGTTCCGCGCCCGGCGGCCGGCGCTTGAAATCCCCGGTGATGTCGTCGATGAAGGTCCGGGCGATCTCGAACACCAGGCCGTTGCATTCGCCGATCAGCGGGCCTTCACCGCGGTCGGTCAGGCGGATTTCGTACTCGCCGCTCTTGGCCGCCCCGGCCGACTGCGTCTGGATTCGCACTGTGTAAACCGCGACAACCTTCATGTCAGCCGGTTTGGCCTCGAGGTACTTATCCACGCGGAGTGGACTGAACTTGCGCAGCAGGTCATCCACCTTTGAATCCTGTGCGTCGGTCGGCTGAGTCGTCGCCACAACCCACGTGCTGGGCGGAGGCGGCGGAATCACCGGCTGCGTCGCGGGCTGGGTGGCTGGCTGCGTCGTGGGCTGTGTCTCGGGCACCTCCGCCAGCAGCGCTGGCTGGATGCCGTCCACCTCGGCCGCGGGTTGCGTGGCGGGCGCCTTGGGGGCTGGCTGGGTGGTGGCCGCCCCGCCGGCTTCGACCTTCTCCGTCTCCTTCCGCCGCTCAATGACCATCTCATCATGGCTGGCGGGCATGGTGGTCGGCTGGGTGGTCGCCGGCTTGTCGGTGATCACCCGGATGCTGCTGACGGTGGCCGGATCGACATCGACGATCTTCCGGTCGCGCAGGTCCAGCGGCTTGCGGTTGAACGCCTCGACGCTCGTGGCCGAAACCGTTGCCATCGCCGCCGGGTCGGATACCGCGACGTAGACGTTCTTCTTCAGGATGCTGTCATAGCCGCCAACCCGGATAATCGTGCCCGCGCCTCGCGTGGTGGGCAGCACGGCGCTGGGCTGGGTCGAGGGGGCTTCCTTGCTGCACCAGACAGTCGCCCTGCTGTTCTTGTCGGGCCGGACCGGCGTGGGAATGTCAGCCTCGTCGACAAACTCGTTGGCCGACAAGAAACTGATCGCCGACAGCACCTCGCCCACTTCGGTGGAATCGGCCGGCATCTTCTGCGGCTCAAGCATTTCCCATTTGTCCTCACCGGTGCGATGCAGGAGCATCCGGCCGTCCTTGCGCTCAATGGCAACCTGCCTGATGTCGCTAGAGGCAATGTTGGTCAGGCGCGAGTCGCGGTACTTGCTGTAGGGCTTGTCGAGCTGCTCCCATAAACTGGCAGAAACGACCGTTGCCTGGGCGTCGCCCTCGACCTGAAGGTAAAGGCTGTCGCCCACGCTTGCGCGCCGGCCGACGTTCATCCTGTGTGCTCTGCCGTCATTCGCGTGCAGTTCAACCGCAAAGGCGGGCCGATCGAGGCCCATGGCGGCCGCGCTCTGCCCGTCCATGTTCTTCTTGCCACGTGATCGCACTCCGGTGAGTTCGCCCAGAAGCGAGTCGATGGCCCACTTTTCGGCGGGCGCATCCACGGGCTCAACCAGGCGCCAGTTGTCACCGGTCTTCTGCACGATCATGGTCTTGCCTTCCGCCGGGCGGATCACCAGGCGGGTTATGTCCTTGGACTCGACCTGAAAGAGCTTGGGGCCATCGGCGGTCACATCGCCGTCAGGCTTCTCTTGGCTCTCTTTCGGAAGGAGAAGCACCACCAAGCCGATGACGGCCAGGACGACTATCAGAACGATCGTGGTCTTGAAGTTCATGGTTGTGTTGCCAGGGGTTGATTGCCAGGACGCTAATCCTTGCGTTTGATGTACATCAGCGCGCCTGCGGCGATGACCAGCAGCGGCAATCCCGCCACGACAAGGGTGCGCCAGGTGTTCAGAACGCCCCGCTTCATGTCGCGGATGCGGCTCACTTCCATGGCCGACGGGCTGATGGCGATCATCGGCTCCATTTTCGCCAGCCAGAAGACGCTGTTGCAGAATAGTTCGGCGTTGGCGGGGAACCGGAAAACGTACACGCCGTTCTGGGCAAGCTTCGGATCGAAAAGCCAGCGGCTTCGCAGGATGCCGTCCGTTATGGACTGATAGACGCCAAGCACCACCAGCCGGCCGCCGGCATCCCGCTGAGCGGCGATGCCCGCCATGAGCGGAGGGGCCAGATCCCCGCCGGGCTCACCCGACTTCGGCGGATCGTAGGTCGGCATCGGGGCGTCCTCAGCCCGAAGGAAACCAAGGTTCGTCTCTCCCCAGACCTTCAGCGTCTGCGGGATCGGCAGCAGTGGCGCTGTGCTGATGCCCGGCTTGTTCTGTTTCTCCACGATCACCGGGACAATCGCCAGCAGGTCCAGGCTCTTGAGCGGCCTGGCCAGCGGATGATCCCCAAACTCTCGCAGGACAAAAAGCGGCGGGCTGCGCAGAGCCTCTTCGATGATGTCGGCGTTGGGCCCGCCGGCCTCGGGAACCTTCTCATGGACGGCGATGGCATCCGTGCGGATGTTGACGCCCCAGGGATCGAGCGCCGGGGCCAGGTTGTCGCCGTCCGGCACCGCCAGAACCAGCACGGCGCCGCCGCGTTCCATATGTTCGGAGACCTTGGCCGCCATCTGGCCATCCTGCCCCATCATCGGTTGCCGTCGTTGCGCTGGAAACGCGGCCACGATCCATACCGCATCCTTCATCTGCTCGTCGGTCGCTTCGGGGCCGGAAGGCATCTGCTGCATAGCGGCCTGGGCGGCCCACATGCCGGAAACATCCCGTTCCAGGACCTCGAAGTTATAGTCGCGCAAACGATCCGCGATGGCCGAAAGGTCGCCCGACCGCATGAATGGCGGCATCCCAGGCGACGTCAACGGAGGTCCGCCGGGACGGACAAAAACCACGCGGGGCTTGGTCGTGGCCGTGACGGCGAGGATGGCGCTGGTGATCTGCTGTTCGCCAGCAAATCGCTCGCGGGGCCTGCCCTCGGAGGTATAGCCTCGCACATCCGGAGGGATCTGCCACACCTTCTCCCGCTCTATGACCCGCATCTCATTAGGGCCCATCACGAGGATCGGGTCCTTCTTCACGCGCAGGCTCTGGCGCAGGTCATCCAGCTTCAACTCACCCAGTTCCTTGGCTCGCTTGGCCAGGTCATCGCACAACTTCTTCATCTGCTCGAAACGCGGCAGGCTCTCGGCGATGTACGCGCGAATCGGTGCGGGAACCTTCTGGTCATCCTTGGCCGCGCCGAATCGGTCAATAACCCCGCCCGCCAGTTCGCCCAGGCTCGACAGGTCATCGTCGATGGCATCGACGGCGGCCTTATATGCCGGAGGCTTCTCCTTCAAAACCTTCTCGATCGCTCGTCTGTAGCTCTCCAATCGTTTCGGAAAGCCCTGCACGGAAACCGCGGCCAAATACAGCGTCTGCTGAAGGTCCTCGTCCTGGACCTGCTCCAGCGGCAGTTTCTCCAGCAACTTGGCCTCGGCGCTGGCCAGCGCCTGGACCTGGTCGTACACGCCGTCCTTCTTGAGGTAGTCATCCACAAGACCACGATACTTCTGAACCTCGCCGCCGTACTTGTTGGTGACTTCGTCGATGAGTTGATCGACCTTGGTCGGCTGCTCGACCGGGTCGATGATCTCGACGTCGATCTTGCTGCCCTTGCGCTTGTACTCTTCCAGCAGGTCGGAGACGACCTGAACGTGATCGATCTTCGGGGCATCATCGTCGGCGACCACCCGACCTCGCTGGGTGCGCGTATACAGGCTGACGATCTTCACCGGCTGGGTGTTGTTCTTGATGATGGCGATCGTCTGCGGCTTGAGGCTGTACATCCCGGCGCTGGTGGTGTCCATCCGCCAGTGATACCGCTGTGCCAGATAGCCGATCAGCCCTGCCAGCACGATCACGACGATCGACACGATGGCCACGTTGGCGCCATACTTCACCCAGCGCTGCTGCTGGGTTTCCGCAGCCGGAATAGGTTTATTCGATTCGCTCATGGTGATTTGCCACGCTTAGTGTGCGGTTCAGCGCACGGCCCAGATCCTTCCCTGTTACTTCCACCGCCTGCTCTCCAGCATCTTGATGCTGAGGAACAGGAACACCGCGATCATGGCGATGAAGAACACCAGGTGCCCGGTGTCAATGATCCCGCGGCTGAACTCGGCATAGCGGCGATAGACAAGCTGGTCGGATACATTCCGCCAGAATGTCGGCAGCGTTGCCTTCATGCTCGCCCAGTACGGAATGATCGTAACGATGAACAGCACCGCCGCCGAAGAAACGGCCGCCACGACCTGACTCCGCGTCAGGGACGAGCAGAACAGCCCCACCGCGATGAACATCCCTCCAACGAGAATGATGCCCAGATAGCCCGAGAAGATCGGCCCGTAATCCAGCGACGGGCTGTTAATCCGCAGTAGGATGGCGTAGAGCAGCGTCGGCGCCAGCAGAACCAAGAAGAACCCCGTTGACCCCAGAAACTTGCCCAGAATCACATCGGTCTCGCTCACCGGCGCCGTCATGAGGCTCTCGATGGTGCCGGTGCTCCATTCCTGGCTCATCAGGCCCATGCTCAGCACCGGGATGATCACCACCA
>CAZMXI010000006.1:42958-44514 GCA_964570205.1 uncultured Tepidisphaeraceae bacterium | reverse complement strand
CGGCTGCGGAAGCTGACCAGCTGCATGAGGTGTACCAGCAGCCACACCATCCAGTCGAAAATGGACCGCATGCCAGCGACCTTGCCGGGCTGGAAGTCGCTCCAGAACAACACCCCCGTCGCCACCAGAAACAGCGTCATGGCCACATAGGCGATCGGTGAATAGAAGTAACTGCTCAGCTCGCGCCGGGCGATGGTTGTTGCTGTGGTCATGCCTCACCTCCGTTGCTCGAAGAGGCCATGGCCTGATTGGCCGTCACCTGCACAAAGAACTCCTCAAGGGTTGCGTGCTCCAGCCGCACCTCGCGGAGCGGCCAGCCGTTCTGGATGACCGTACGTGCCGCCTCTTCGCGGATGTCATAGCCGTCCTTGGCCCGCAACGCGGCCGTCACATAATGCGAATCCCCGCCCGCCGGGCCCAGCACCTCCACATCCCGCACGCCGCTCACGCGGGCCAAGGCAAGCTGAAGATCCTTGCCGGGTGCCTTGCACTCAACCAGCACGCGCGCCTGCATCCGGCGGCTGGTCCGCAGTTCCTCCGGCGAGCCCTGCGCGACAATCCGGCCGCGGGCGATCACAATCGCCCGGTCGCACACCGCCTCCACTTCCGGCAGAATATGCGTGGATAGGATCACCGTGTGCTCGCCGCCCAGTTCACGGATCAGTCTCCGGGTCTCCCGGATTTGCGTCGGGTCCAGGCCGATGGTCGGCTCATCCAGCACCAGCACCGGAGGGCTGTGCAGCAGCGCGTCGGCCAGCCCCACGCGCTGGCGATAGCCTTTGGAAAGGTGGGCGATGGTCTTTCGCCGGACATCCTTCAGCCAGCATCGCTCCAGCACGAAGCCCAGCCGCTGCTTGCGCTGCTCGCGGTCCATCCTGCGGAGCCGGCCGCGGAAGTCGAGGTACTCCTCGACCTTCATTTCCGTGTACAGCGGGCAGTTCTCGGGCAAATACCCCAGTTTCTGCCTCACCTGCGCCGACTGGTGGAAGATGTCGAATCCCGCCACCCGCGCTGTGCCGCTGGTGGGCGGCAGGTAGCAGGTCAGCATTCGGAGGGTGGTCGACTTGCCCGCACCATTAGGCCCGAGGAAGCCCACGATCTGGCCGGCGGGCACCTCGAAGCTGATGTGGTCCACGGCCAGGTTCTGCCCGTAAGCCTTGGTCAATTGCGAAACGGATATCACGGCGTTTGCTCCACGTTCGACCGACTAGCGGAACCGCACGATGAGAACCGCAAGTCCTTTTCCACAAAAGAATCCCGGAGTTTCGCCCACAAACCGCCACACGCCTTACTCGCGCATTGCGCTGGGGAAACGTCCCGCGCGAAACACCGCCCGCGTGCCAGGCGAAGCGGGTATGTAAATGGCACGGGCGGCGCTTGTCAAGCCGACCGCCCCACAAGTTTGCTCGCATCACGCTGCGCCGGCGCGGATGTGCCTTGACGTACATCATATCAGCAGGTTATGTTTGCTTCCGTGGTCAATGGCAATGGGCCATTGTATGCATATCTCAAGCGTAAGGAGCGGATGTTCATGACAGCGAATCGAGAAAACGTCG
>CAZMXI010000006.1:0-42948 GCA_964570205.1 uncultured Tepidisphaeraceae bacterium | reverse complement strand
CGCGGCGGCACGGGCTCATAACCTGTGTTCCATTGGATTCTGCGCGCCTGGCGCGCCACAAGATACGCTTTCGGAGATACTCCAGTGACTCTCCACCAATTCGGTTGGAACGATCAACTTGAACGCTGCTTTCAACAACTCGCCTTGGCTGACGCCGTGCCGGCACGTGTCATTCGCGAGCACGGTTCCCGATCCATGGTCATCAGTGCGCAGGGCGAGCGATGGGCCGAGCCCTCCGGGCGGCTTCGCCATGCTGCGCAAAGCCGGGCGGACCTGCCCGCTGTGGGCGACTGGCTGGCCATCGCACCGCGATCAGGCGAAGTCGCCGCCACGATCCTCGCCGTTCTGCCTCGCCGCAGCCGTTTCTCGCGCAAAGCGGCCGGCGGCGCCGCCGATGAGCAGGTCATCGCCGCGAACATCGACCTTGTGTTTCTCGTCGCAGGACTGGATGGCGACTTCAATCCACGGCGCCTGGAACGATACCTGGCCTGCGCCTATGACTCCGGGGCATCGCCCGTGATCGTGCTGAACAAGTCCGACCTGTGCGCTGACCCTGATGCCGCGCTCCAAGAGGTCCGTTCCATCGCTACTGGCGTCCCCGTTCATGCAGTCAGCGCAGCGCAAGGACTGGGAATCGACGATCTGAAAAGACATCTCGCCGCCGGCAAGACCGCAGTCGTCCTCGGCTCCTCAGGCGTCGGCAAGTCCACCCTCATCAACGCCCTGCTCGGCGAGGATCGCCAGCAAACCGGCCTGACCAACCAGCATCATGGCCAGTTTCACGGACACCACACGACGACCCATCGCGAGCTGATCCTCCTGCCCGCAGGTGGGCTGCTCGTCGATACACCCGGCCTCCGCGAGTTGGCGCTTTGGACCACCGACGATAGGCACTTGGGCGATGCGTTCGACGACATCGAGCGGCTGTCCCGATCCTGCCGGTTCCGCGACTGCAGCCACGGCTCCGAGCCCGGCTGCGCGGTCCGCGACGCTCTGCGGTCCGGCGTGCTCGACCCGGCACGCTTCGAGAACTACCTCAAGCTGCAGCGAGAGCAGCACTATCTTGAAGCAAGACAGGACAAGCGCCTTCAGCAGGCTGACCGCGCGCGATGGAAGCAGATCGCGAAGTTGCAGAAGCAGGTCTACAAGATGCGGCAGAAGGGCCAGCGCCTCTAGCGCCGGCCCGGTTCAGAAGATCATGTTTCGTCGTGCCGGTCAGCGGGAGCGCCTGACCTTTCGCTTATGCGAGACGTTGGGCGTCTTGCTGCCGCGTTTGCGGCCGCGCATCGCTTTGCCTGCCGCGACCGTCTTCTTCGACTGGACCTCCTGCGCGCCGGCCTTCCGGCCCAGCACCTGCACCATCGCCAGGTCCAGCTCTCGCCGCGGGATGTCCACATTTGCGATCACGACGCTCGTCAGGTCGCCGATGCCGATCTTCTGCCCCGTCCGCTGCCCGCGCACCAGGCCGCTGCGCTCATCGACATCCCACCAGTCGTCCATCAGGTCTTCGTACCTGATCAAACCGTCGATCATGTACTGCTGGATCTGGATGAAAATGCCGAAGTTGGTGATTCCCGTCACCACCCCGACAAACTGCTCCCCGATGTGGCCCTTCATCAGTTCCAGGATCTTCACCTGCCGCAACTCTCGCTCCGCGTCGTCCGCCCGGCGCTCCGTGAAGCTGATGTGCCGGCCCATCTCCAGAAGGCTGTCGTAGGAGATCACATTCTCCAGTTCCACCTTCCGCCGCTTGCGCCCGCCGGCCTGACTGGCGTCCTGCCGGCAGTATGAGTCGATCAGCCGGTGAACCATCAGGTCGGCGTATCGCCGGATCGGCGAAGTGAAATGGCAATAGTGCCGGCTCGCCAGCGCATAGTGTCCGACCACCTCGGGTGAGTATTCCGCCCGCGCCAGACTCTTGAGCACCGCCAGGTTGATCGCGAATGCCTCCGGCCGGCCGCGCACCGTACCCAGCAGCGACTGGATCGCCTTGCGGTCCACCAGCTTCGGCAGCTTGTATCCGGCCACCTGAATGAAGTGCCGCATCCGCTCGCCGCTGTCCGGCTCCGGTTCCGGGTGCACACGCCGCATGAACGGCACGTTCATCGAATCCAGCAATCGCGCCACCGCCTCATTCGCCTCGACCATGAACATCTCGATCAGGGTGTGCGTAAAGCTCTGGTCCTCCGCCCGTGTTCCTGCCACCTTTCCATCCTCGTCCAGCAGCAGTTCCACCTCGGGCAGGTCCAGCACGATCTGTCCGGCCGCCAGTCGCCGTTTCTGGATGCGCTTCGCCAGCGCGTTCATCTCCCGCAGCAGGCCCACAACGTGCGGCGGATACGCATCAATGCTCCGGTTGCCCTCCGGATGCGGCACCTCGCGCGCTCCATCGATGATCGCCTGCGCCTCCCGGTACCGCAGCCGCCGCGCTGAGCGGATCACCGTGTTGGCGAACCGCGTCGCAACCGGCTCGGCATCCTCATCCAGTGTGATGAACACGCTCTTGCACAGCCGCGGCACGCCCTCCTGGAGCGAGCACACCCCGTTGCTCAGGATTTCAGGCAGCATCGGGATCACGTGCCCCGGAAAATAGCAACTGTTGCCCCGCTTGTACGCCTCTTCATCCAGCGCCGACCCTTGCGGCACGAAGTACGACACATCCGCGATGTGCACCCCCAACTCCACCAGGCCGCTGGCCAGCTTCCGAAGGCTGATGGCGTCGTCATAGTCCTTGGCGTCGTCGGGATCGATCGTGCAGATGGTCTCGCCGGTCAGGTCCTCCCGGCCCGGCCAGTGCGTCTCGCCGCCGAACCGGTCCAGCGCCTGGCGCGCCTGATCCTTCACCGCCGCCGGAAAATCTCCTGGCAGGTTGAACTGGATGATCACCGAACGCAGGTCCACATCCTTCTCGCCGGCCTTGCCCAGCACCTCCGTGATCACTCCCTGCGCCCGCTTGTTCCGCTCAGGATAGGTGGTCAACTCAACAACCACCTTCGTTCCGGGCTTGACATTCCGTGATGCCGCGTCGGGGGTGTCGATCACCGCCGTCAGCACGTTGCCATCCGGCATAACCGTCCACTGGTCCGCCTGCCTGACCAGCGTCCCCACGAACCGTGTGTGCGTTCGCTCAATGACTTCAATGATCCGCCCCTCATAAATCGCCTTGCCGTCGCGCTGCCCGCGGCTCGTGATCTTGGCCGAGACCACGTCGCCCGTGATGGCCCCGCCGTTCTGTCCCTCCGGGATATACAGGTCTTCATGCCCCGTCGGGTCCGTTGGGACGACGAATCCAAATCCCCGCCGGTTATGCCGATAGGTGCCGATCACTCGGTCGTTTCGCTGCTTCTGCGGAGGCAACACAACCGCGCCGCTCGCCCCCCAGACAGCCCGCCCCTCATGCATCAACTCACGCAGGGCGTCTCGAAACGCATAGTAATCCTCATCCCGCGCCACGTTCAGCTCCCTGGCCAGCCGCCTGGGCTTGAGCGGCCGGTTCGGGTGAGTCTGGAGGTAATCCAGTATCTTCTCTTGAATCTGTTCTTCCTCACTCATAGGTCATCCTGTCCATATCGCAACACCCGCCTTGATCGTGCGGTCGTAACGGTCCTAATTCCATTCGCTGCTGACTCTTAGGGATACCACATATCCGGCACCTTGCCGGCAAGGCCCCCTGACAATCGTTTGGCGAGCAGGGTTCATTATAAACTACGCGGCATTCCACATGCAAACATCGCTTGCGGGAGCGTTCGTGTGCTCATCCCTCCTCTCCGGCGGACGACCTCTCGGCAGAGACGGTTGCCCAGTTGGCACCATCCCCACGCGGCACGCTGCTTGCTCACATCCTGTTCCCATGAGCCCACGATCTGTCGTCAGCCGCGACCGTGGGCACATGGCGCGAATCGGCAGGAAAGGCGGTGATGCCTGAGTGCCGGGTCCGCCAGCCGATCCGTGACGCGACCGTATCCGACCAACGAATGCGCGCCTCTGATCACGAGAAGGGCATCGACGTCACCGTACCCGCACGCATCCGACCCTCCGCCGGCACCCGCACCGCCGATCCGACCTGTGAAACCCCCCGCTTCACCATCGCCAGGCAGATTGCCGCGCTCGACAGCATCGGCGAGTTCGTCGAACTGGTAATCGCACCCACTTCATTCTCGTGCGAGTCGTAGACCTTGCTCCCGGCGATGGGCAGGGAATCGTCCTCCATACGGATTCCCGCGATCTGCCTGGCCACCTGTCCGCGAGCGTGCATCCGCGCCACCACCTCCTGGCCCAGGTAGCACCCTTTGGTGAAGCTCACCGCTCGGTCAACTTCCCCGGTCTCAGCCGGCAACGCTGATTCATCGTAATCGATCCCGAAGATGGGACGCCCCGCTTCGATCCGTGCCGTGTTGAACATCGCCCACCCCGCTGGCCGAGCCAGGCCCCTAAACCGCCGATCTTCCGGCCCGCCAGCGTCCCCGCGAGGCGACGTGAAGTGCCGCCAGAGCGACTGCAATTCATCCTTGCCCGCGATCAGCCCATATCCCGGCGAGCCGCATAGATCATCCCTGAAGGCCACCACTTCGATGTCGCCAAACCGCGTCTTCCCGCATCCGCGGGGCCCTAATTCCTGCGATACATGCTCGGTCGCCGCGGGCCCCATCAGCATCAGTGCGTGCAACTCCCCCAGCCTGGGTCGCAGCTCAACCCGCTCCCGGAAGATGTACTTCTCGAAGGCGTCAGCCACAACCTTCACTCGGCGCGCGTCCATCTCCAGCATGATGCGGTCCCCCAGTTCCAGCACATTGATCGCCGCCACGATCCGCCCCTTGCCGTTCAGGAAGAACGCATAGACGCAAGTCCCGGCCGCCATGGGAGTCTTCGTTGGCCCGCACAATGTCTGGTTCGTCAGCAGGTTGTTCAGGAAGCACGCACGATCCGCCCCGCCCACTTCCAGCACACTTCGCTGTGCCCGGTCAATAATCGCCGCCGACTTGCGGATCGCCGCGTACTCCGCCGCCGGCTCGCCGAACGTCAACACGACGGGCACATCCTCGTAGCGAATGAACTCCGCCCCGGCTTTCTCGTGACTCTCCTGCAGCGGGCTGATCGGCAATTCCATGTCACCCTATTGGCTTGTCTTCCCGCACTTCTCATGCACGCATACGCACGTCTGTTCCGTGCACTCATAGGCGCACGCCTCCGAGCAATACACCTTTCCATCCCGCACCACCCCCTTGCCCTCCGGCACCCGGCACTCGCATCGGGCACAGGCACACTTCTTCTGCTCGGCCATAAGTCACCTCTATCCCTCATTCTCCCCATGCGCTCGAAGCACGTCAAAAACAAACCGTGTGCAATGCCGGGTTTTCGCAATTTCCCGATACCGCGGCGAGTTTCCACGCGTGGCATGACCGGCTAGAATGGTCTTGGACGGATTGACGTAAGAATGGAGTACTCTGCATGGCCGAGGAAAGGTCCCAGAAGAGCAGCCGCCAGCACCACCACCCGATCAAAGACATCACCCCTGTTCTGCGCGGATGGGAATACGAGCCGGGCACGATCAATGTCCGCAAAATCATCGGCCTTGATGGCCAACCGAAAATCCAGATGCGACTGGACTTAGGCCTCATTCAGATGGAAATCCAGGGTCGGCCGGACGGTCTGCGCCCCCACGGCTGCGAGTCCCTGCTGGAATACTTCGAGAAGCGGCTTCGAGATCATCGCCGCAAACATGGCACTGAAGTGGGTTTCCGTCTGAACAGTCCACAGTGCCAGTCTCTCCGCGAAGAGGCCCAGATGTACTACCAACGTTACCTGAGCCTCTTTGTTCTGGGCGAATACGTTGGTGTCGCCCGTGACACCGAGCGCAATTTGCGAGCCCTGGACCTTTGCGGCAAGTTTGCCGCCGATGAGCAAGACCGCCTGATCCTCGAACAGTATCGGCCGTACATCGTCATGATGAACACCCGGGCTCTGGCCTCCATCCAACTCGACAACAACAACCCCCGCCGCGCCTTGGCGATCGTGCGTCACGGCCTGAGCCAGATCAAGGCATTCTTTGCCCGCTTCGGCCAGACCCAGGCCTTCAGGCACTCCAGCGAAGCGCGCATTCTCAAGCGCTTCGGCCGCGATATCCGAGGCAAGCTGCCGGTCGACCCGGTCAAGAAGCTCCAGAAGGACCTTGTCCGCGCAGTCCGCGATGAGCGGTATGAGGAGGCAGCCCGTCTCCGCGATGAGATCGAAAGGCTCAGGCCGCCCGCCCAAAGCTAACCTCAATCCATGCGCATTATTCTCACCGGTCAGGTTGGCGTAGATAAAGGTTCCTACCTGGAGAACCTGGAACAGACCGCCAGCGATGCGGGACAATCGCTCAAGGTCTTCCACGTCGGCCGCATGATGTATCAGGAAGCGCCGGATGTGCCGGCCGGCCGCATTCTCAACCTGCCGATATCGCGACTGAATACCCTTCGCCGCGCTGTCTTCAAGGAGATACTGCGCCTTGCAGACGAGCATGAGCACGTCATTGTGAACACCCACGCCACGTTCCGCTGGCGCCACGGGCTCTTCGCCGCTTTTGATTTCGACCAGATCAAGGCATTCGACGCCGACCTCTACATCACCCTTCTGGACAACTGCGAATCCGTCCACCAACGCCTTCTACGCGACCATGACATCGACCATACCCTCAAGGACATCATGGTCTGGCGCGAGGAGGAACTGCTCGCCACCGAGATCCTCGCCAACATTCTCAAGGGTTACGGCCATTTCTATATGATCAGCCGCGGCCGGAACCTCTTGACCAACCGAATCATCCACGACCTGATGTTCCGCCCCCAGCGCAGGAAAGCCTATCTGTCCTTCCCCATGAGCCATGTGATGGATTTGCCCGCCACCCTCTCCGAGATCGACGCCTTCAAAGCCGACATCGGCCGTCACTTCACCTGCTTCGATCCGGGCGATGTCGACGAGTTCTTGCTCTTCACCGAGGCCGAGAAGGCCCAGCAGACGGGCCGCGATTCGATCCGGGTCGCGGCGGCCGACGGTCCCATCATCCTCAAGACTGCGGATGTCCTCCAGATCTCCGGCGACATTATGGGGCAGATCTACGCACGCGACTTCAAGATGATCGACCAGTCCGACATGATTATCAGCTTCATCCCGGAACTGCCCACCGGCAAGCCCGGGCTATCCAGCGGTGTCGAGCGAGAACTCCACCACGCCTTCGAGGCCGGCAAGGAAGTCTACGTCATCTGGACGTGCCGCGCCACCCCTTCTCCATTTATCACTGAAACAGCTACTCGCCTGTTCCATTCCACCGGTGAGGCCACCGAGCATTTTCGTAAAAAGGGCTACATCTGCCCGACTCTCTAGACACCTGATGCAGGCGGTCAGCTCGCTGCCGATCACTTCTTGTCCGGCGCCTTGACCACCACCACCTGACCCTTCTCGCGCGGGTGCAGTCGGCAGGCATAGTTGTATGTCCCCGCTGTCATGAAACGTCGGGAATAGGTCTGTTTCGGTTTCAGCTTCCCTGAACTGAAGGCCCCTTTGACTTCATCGACGGTGTGCTCACGATCGTCATCGTTAACCCATAACACCGATTCGCCCACCTTGACCGTCACAACCGCGGGCGCAAACCTCCCTTTGCCGACAGATACGATCGTCTGCGCCACCCGCAGCTCGATCCCCCTGTTCCTCCCACTAGGATCGCCCTGGTTCGGTTGCCTCGCAGCGCCGGCAGTTCCCATGCCCACAAGGCCCATCAAGAAAATGAACATCAGTCTTCTCATGCGTCTACCCTTTCAGACACGCCAGACTTCCTCGCGTCTGTCCCGAGTACCGAACTCCCCAGAGAGTATACTGCCGCCTCTCCCCTCGATCACCCCTCGCAAGTACGATATGCGACGGGCGCGAAGACCCCGCGGCAAACTACGGACACCGATCACTGACCCAATCCCATGGAAAAGCTCATCCGAGACCCCGTTCACGATGTCATCGCCTTCCGCCTCGACCACCCCGTCGAACGCCTCTCCTTCAACCTCATCAATACCATGGAATTCCAGCGGCTCCGCCGCGTCCGGCAGCTTGGACTCGCCTCGCTGGCCTACCCTGGCGCCGACCATTCCCGCTACTCCCACAGCCTTGGTGTTTTTGAAACCGCCCGCAAGATGCTCGACCGTCTTGCCCAGTTTCACATCCTCGACCCACGCCAACGCACGCTCTGCCTCCTGGCCGCCCTGCTGCACGACCTTGGGCATGGCCCGTTCTCCCATCTGTTCGAGCGCATCTCCGAGACCGCGCACGAAGACATGTCTCACCGGCTCATCCTCGATCCCGATTCCGCCATCCACCAAATCCTGGCCTCCCACGATGCCGGACTGCCGCAGGACCTCGTCGCCTTTCTCCGCTGCCACCCCGCCCGCACCTTCTACCACGACATGATCTCCTCCCAGCTCGATGCCGACCGTTTCGACTATCTCCTCCGCGACAACCTGCACACCGGCGCCCGCTACGGCAGTTTCGACCTCGGGTGGCTTCTTCAGGCCATAACCATCGACGAGACCTCCAATCGGCTGGCCGTCGCTGCCAAAGGCATCAGCGCCGTCGAAACCTATCTGCAGGCCCGGTATCACATGTTCCGGAACGTCTATTTTCACAAGGTCGTGCGCAGCGCCGAGGGCATGGTCAAGCTCTCGCTGCAACGCGCCCGCCGCCTGGCCGTTCAGGAACGCCTGCCCTGGCCCTCGCGCGAACACGCCGTCTACAAGATGCTTGTCGGCCAGTCGCTCTCAACGCCCGATTTCGTCGATCTCGACGACATCTCGATCATGATGTGCTTCAAAATCTGGGCCGCCGGCGATGACCCTGTTCTTGCCAACCTCTGTCGCGGCCTGCTCTCTCGCCGCCTCTACAAGAGCGTGGATATCACCCGCGTGCCCGAAGGCGCTTGCCAGAACCTTATTGAGCGGGCCAAACAGGCCGTCGCAGAAGCCGGTGGAGATCCTGCCTATGACGTATTCTGTGATGACCCGGCCAATGCCCCCTACCAGCTCCCTTCCCACCAAACAGCTCCGCAGGCATGCCCGCCCGCCGCTATCCTCGTCAAGCACATCGACGGCCACACCACCGGCTTCGCCGAAACCAGCCCCCTGGTCGAGGCCCTCAACCTTCAATTGGCATTCCGGCGAATCCATGTAAATGAGACATACCGGCCGATGATCGTTCAACTCGTGGGGTGAACGCCGCCATCCAGCGGGCCTCAAGTACAGGCTCAACACACCATGGCTCGGTTGTGTTCCCGTTACGCAGGGCAAGCGAGGAGGGACGGACGTTGGTACCGGTGGAATTTCGGGGTTGTATTTAGTACCAAAAGCCTGCTATATCAAATCGCCAGCGTACCGGCATCACAGCGCGGAACGCGCTGGATGCACACATCGTGATGACACCGATACGCGAGGCACAAGAACGCTGTATTCAGCAAACCCAATTCAAGACGGCAGTTACAGCGGTGCCGTCGAAACTCGACCGCCCACGGACGTGGACGGAAACGAAGGAGTCTACGATGCACTCGATCGGCATGGAGTCGTTGGAACAGCGGATGTACCTTGCGGTTACAGCGGTGTTCGTTTCAGGCGGCGGGATTCTGGCGGTGTTGGCCGATGGTCAGGACAACACGATCGTCATAGGCCGGAACGCGGCCGGGACCATACTGGTCAACAACGGCTCCTTGCCTATTCGCGGCGGCACGGCGACGGTGGCGAACACAGCACAGATCATGGTGTTGGGGCTGGGTGGCAATGATCAGATTCTGCTGGATGAGACCAACGGCGCGTTGCCGCGGTCAAATCTGTTTGGCGGTTCGGGCAACGACACGTTGGGCGGGGGCGCCGGGAAGGATCTGTTGTTCGGGCAGGCCGGCGATGACGAGTTGCTGGGGAAAGGCGGCTCGGATCTGCTCTTCGGCGGTCAGGGGAACGACATTCTGACCGGCGGCGATGCAGATGACATGGTTTTTGGAGAAGGCGGCAGCGACCGCATGATCTGGAACCCCGGCGATGACACCGACCTGAACGAAGGAGGGACCGGCACCGACACGGTGGAGGTGAACGGCGGAAATGGGGCAGAGAGCTTCTCGGTGACGGCAAACGGGGCGCGTGTGCGCTTCGACCGCCTCGATCCAGCCCCGTTCAGCCTCGACATCGGCACGAGCGAGAATCTTGTCCTTAACGCCAACGGCGGCGATGACCGCTTCTCGGCGACGGGCAACCTCGCGGCTCTGATCCAGATCACAGTGGACGGCGGCGCCGGGAACGACACCATTCTCGGCAGCAACGGTGTGGACCTGCTGCTCGGC
Source organism: uncultured Tepidisphaeraceae bacterium (assembly GCA_964570205.1). Classification (GTDB taxonomy): domain Bacteria; phylum Planctomycetota; class Phycisphaerae; order Tepidisphaerales; family Tepidisphaeraceae; genus CAZMXI01. Next base: position 32,606 of record CAZMXI010000006.1, on the reverse strand, counting down.
GGCGATGGAAATGACTTCATCGACGGCCAGCAGGGGAACGATGTCGCCTTGCTGGGCGCGGGCGACGATGTGTTTCAGTGGGATCCCGGCGACGGCAGCGATGTGGTCGACGGGCAGGATGGCTCTGACAAGATGCTCTTCAACGGGTCGGCCGGCAGCGAGATATTCGGCATCTCGGCCAATGGAGGGCGCGTGCTGTTCACCCGCAATCTGGGGAACATCGTCATGGACTTGAACGATGTCGAAAGCCTCGATCTGAACGCTCTGGGCGGCGCCGACACTGCCACGGTGAACAACCTGAGCGGCACCGACATGGTCGAGGTCAACCTGAACCTGGCCGCCGCTGGCGGCGACGGCGATACGCAGGCGGACACCGTAATCGTGAATGGCTCGGCTAGCGGCGACATCATCGACATCTTCGGCTCGGTGACGTCATTCTCGGTGGTCGGGCTTGCGGCGCTGGTGACCGTCGCCGGGTCCGAGGGGGCCAACGATTCGCTTGTGGTGAATGCCCTGGGCGACGCCGACGCCGTAACGGCATCCACTCTGGTCGCTGGAATCGTCCGGCTGACGGTGGATGGCGGGGCTGGCGATGATACCGCTCTCGGGAGCCGCGGCGACGACGTGCTGCTGGGCGGCGATGGCAATGACTTCATCGACGGCCAACAGGGCGACGATGTGGCGCTGATGGGCGCGGGCGTTGACGTCTTCCAGTGGGACCCGGGTGACGGCAGCGATGTGGTCGAGGGGCAGGAGGGCGCAGACACCATGATCTTCAACGGCTCGAACGCGAGTGAGAACATCGACATCTCGGCCAATGGCGGGCGCGTGCGGTTCTTCCGCGACGTCGGGAACGTGACGATGGACCTGAACGATGTCGAGACGGTTGATTTCAGCGCGCTGGCCGGCGCCGACAACATCGTCGTCGGCGACTTGAGCGGCACGGATGTAACGATGATCCACCTCGATCTGGCCGGCTCGGGCGGCGCAGGCGATGCGCAAGCCGACACAATCACACTCAATGGCACGCAGGGCGACGACACGATCAGCGCGGTCGGCGACGCCGGCGGGATCAGCATCCTGGGGGCGCATGCCGTGGTCAACATCGCTCATCAGGAACAGGCCAATGACCGGTTGACGCTGAACGGGCTGGGCGGCGCGGACGTATTGGATGCGACCTCGCTCAAGGCCGACGGCATCCAACTTGCGGGCAACGGCGGCCTTGGCGCCGACGTTTTTCTTGGCAGCGAGGGCAACGACCTGTTCATCGGCGGCGATGGCGATGATCTGGCCCTGATGGGCGAGGGGGATGATGTCGCCATCTGGAACCCCGGCGACGACAACGATACCTTCGAGGGCCAGGCCGGCTTTGACACAATGCGGTTCAACGGCGCCAACGTCTCGGAGAACATCGACATCTCGGCCAACGGCGAGCGCGTACGGTTCTTCCGCGATGTGGCAAACGTTACGATGGACCTCAACGACGTTGAAGCAATCGACTTCAACGCCCTGGGCGGGGCGGACACGATCGTGGTCCAAAATCTGGGCGGTACGGACGTGACGGCGATCAACCTTAACCTGGCGGCCATCGGCGGGGGCGGAGACGCTCAGCCTGACAACGTGATCGTCAACGCGACCGACGGCGACGACGTTGTCCTGGTCGTGGGTGATGCGTCCGGCGCATCGGTCTTTGGGCTCTTCTCGCAGGTCAACATCACCGGGTCCGAGCCGGCCAACGACCGCCTGACCGTCAACGCCCTGCCCGGCGACGATGTGGTTGAGGCCTCCGGCCTGTCGGCGAACGCGATCGGCTTAGTGGCCAACGGCGGCGATGGCGACGATGTACTGATCGGCGGCGCGGGCGACGACGTGCTGCTGGGCGGCGCGGGTGAAGATGTGCTGCTTGGCGGCTCCGGAATCGACATTCTGGATGGAGGCGACGGCGACGATATCGAAGTCCAGTGACTTTGCAGCGGCGGCACGAGCGTAGTCGAGGATTGCGAGAACGGCGAGGGTGCGCCCTTGGGGGGTAGCACGGCCGGCCCTCGCGACGGTCATCGCATCAACGGCAACAACCAGACGTCGGCCACCGCATCCGCATCGCCGGTATCACCGAAGGGCAGTCCGCCGACAACGTACAAGCCGCCTCCGGCCACAACCGCCAGGTGATTGCCCACAGGTTTGGGCAGCGAAGGACCCGTGCTCCATGTGTTGGTGGCAGGCTCAAAGATATCCACGCGGTTGGTGGCCCAGGCGAACTTCGACGAGCCCTCAAAGCCGCCGATCAGACATATCCCTGCATCGACAACCGGCGGTGCGGCGGCGACGGGGAAGATGCGCCCAACCGGAAGCGGGGCCAGGCCCTTCGTGGTCCATGTGTTGGAGGCAAAGTCATATGCCATCGTGTTCAGCCGCAGCTTAAAGGCTGACGAAGAGCCCCCGAACACATAGGCCCGGCCGTTCAGCACGGCAACTGCCGGCAGGTAGCGGACTTCGGGCATATTGGTGACAAATCGCCAGGTGTCGGTGGCGGGATTGTATGCTTCCACACGCCTGGTGAAGGTCAGGTGGTCATCGCCTTCGATCTGCCGGTTGAATACGCCACCGAAAACAAAGATCTCGCCGTCATACGCGGCGCAGGCCGCGCTGTCGACAGGCGTGGGTTTGGACGCCTTGGATGTCCATGCATTCGTGCCCGGGTCGTATTCCTGGACAAAATTGACCGTTGCGCCAGTGTCGCCCCCGGTGGCGCCAAAGACGTAGAGTTTGCCATCGACCACTGCGCCGGCGATGTCATCCACGCCAAAACCATTGTAGTTGGTGTTGTCGGCCAGGGCGGACCATTCATTGGCCGTCGGGTCGAAGCGTTCGGTGGAAATCAGCTTTGAGTTTGCAGCTTCAGGGCCATCACCGCCGAAAACGTAGATCTGATTCTCGATCACGCCGCCAGCGAAGGCGTCACGCGCGGAACTCAGAGGGGTTTGTGCCTGCCACGGAGAATCGGAAGCGGAGAAGCAGGTCAACTGCTGCGACCATCTGTCCGTCTCGCGCCGGCCGCCGGAGATGCCTTTGTCAACGCACTCGATCTTCACCACGCCGATGCCGCGAACAAGCCAGAACGTCTCAACATCGTGGCTGCTCCAGTCGTCGGACTGGCGGTCCATGGTCCGCTGTATTTTCAAAGCGGTGAATGTGCCGGCGGGTAGTTTAACCCTCTCCAGTCCAATGACCTTGATGATGCCGGTGTAGGTTCTATTCCACGTGCCCGTCTTTGAACCCGCAACCTCGATTGAACTGCCGATGGCCATGTTGGCAGGGAAGATGAGCTCAGGCGGATCGAAGAAAGTCAGTTCATCAGGTTCCACCTGCAGTACGAGCGAGATTCCCGCGGCGTTGGACTGAAGTGTCAGAGTCTCCTCCTGCCAAGTCTCATCCTCATCGTCATAACTCCGTCTAGACCATTGCGGGCCATCATCCGTCATCGCCATTTCGTGATACACCGGCAAAGATATCCCGTCTCCCGCATACACGTAGTCCCATCGCAGTCCGTCCGCAAGCGGGAAGAAGTCCTCTGCCAGATACGTCGCATCATCGATCATCAGCGTGGCCGTGAACTGCCCGCCCCGCTGGTAGTTGGCACGGGAAATGATTGTGAATACCGCCGTCTCGGCCGCCTCCGTCCGGCCATCGTCAATCGCCGCGATCTTCAATGCCACCGAGGCTGCGTTGGCGGGAATCGTGACCGTCGCGGGAACCTTGGCATAGTCCTTGCCGTTCTTCGCCGTGCCCGAGATCCCCAGCTTGACCTTGAGTGGAACAGCCGACACCGCATCCCGGCTGATGACAAGCTCGGCCAATTCGCCGTTCTCCGATGGACTGCCCGTCGCCTCCATCGAAACCACCGGCAGGACCGCCAGCAGCGTCCGGCTTTCCAGAGCTTCGAGCGTGGGCGAGGCAGATGTGAACGCATCGCGATTAGGCTTCCCGCGTGACGGTTGCATGGTGGGGATTTCTCCTACGCAGCATGGGGAATTGAATGCACCCGGCCGGCTGCGATTGACATGACACGGCCATCGGTGCGTACGGCATTCGGCAGACTTACCACAGTACGGGCGACAGCATAATGCGACCCCCCGAATACCTCAAGTACCTATGGCGACAACATTAGATACGATCAAGATTCGGACGCCGGCGCAACCACAACAGGCGGGCGTGGGTGGCGGAAGTCGCGCGAACCGCGCGGAACATTGAGAAGCGCAAAGTCGATTTCGCTGTTGATCTCGGCGCCGATCAGCAGGACGGCGGCGTCGAGATAGAACAGCAGCAGCAAAACGGCCACGCCCCCCACCGTTCCATAGGTCTCGTTGTATTTGCCGAACTGGTCCACGTAGACGCGGAAGCCCACGCCCAGGATCACCCAGACGATGACGCAGAAAACGCCGCCGGGAGTGATCAACGTGAGGCGCTGTCTGATGCTTGGGCCCCAGTGATAAACAACGTGGACGATGAAGAACATGATGAGCACCGCGAGGGGATAGCGCAGGATGCTCAAAGGGACGAACCACGTGGTCTGCTGCTGGACCCATCTCAACAGAATGGTGCCGATCGGCAACAGAAGAAGGATCGCGACGACCAACGTTGCCGAGACGATGGTCAGGGCAACAGCTATAGGCCGTTTCTTGTAGAAAGGCCGGCCGCTCTCGACCTCGTAGCACTTGTCCAGAGCGCTGATGGTCATGTTCATGCCGCCGCTGGCGCCCCAGAGCGTGAGCAAGAGGCCCAAGCCAAGGAGGCCATGGTGTTTGCGTTCGAGAATCTGGTTGGTGTTCTGCCAGATGGTGTCGGCGGCATCGCGCGGCAGCGTCTGCTGAACGAACGTACCGATTTCGACCGATGCGCGTTCCTTCATGGCGGCCGGCAGATACGGCAACAGGCTCATGAGAAACACGAGGAAGGGGAAGATGGCGAACAGCCAGGAATAGGCAAGGGCGGCCGCCCAGGTGAACAGGTGGTCATCCCTCACTTCGCGAATCACGCGTTTTGACAATTCCCACAAGCCGATAGTGTGCATCACTTTGGAGACATCGCCGAGGGAAGCCATGGCGGCATTGTTGGCCAATCGGCCGCAGCAGGCAAGGGGAGAACCGGAGGGTTTGGCAGTTGAGCTTGAGGCATCGCGCGTTCAACGCGGCCGCAGTTCATCCGTAAAGACCGTTGAGACAAACGTTTGTTCCCGGAGGCATTGATGAGGAAAACAGGGTGTTTGGGTGGTGGACGCAATAAGTGGCTGCCAAGGACGGCAGGGGCAGTGGCCCTGATGCTCGGTGGATTGACTTGGTACGAGCCGGTGAGCGCGCAGCAGATGACGCCTGACCAGAGAGCGGCGACAATGCTGAATGCCGGGCGGGCAGCCTATAACGACCGCAATTATGATGTAGCAGCGGAGCGGTTCCGGGCGATTCTCAAGGAATTTGGCGGCCGGAGAGAGGGAGCACAGGCCCGCTACGGTCTGGCGCTGGTGCTGCTGGAGGGCCCGAACAAGGACTATAACGGTGCGGTTGAGATGCTCCAGCCGGTGGTGAGCACTCTTGAGACGGCGGACCGGCCGTATGGCCATTATTACTTTGGATTGGCACTCAGGGGATTGGCGCTGCAGGCATTGGAGAAGGCGGCATCGAATCCCAATCAAGCACAACCGAACATCGCCGCTGCTAACCAGCGGCTGGACCAAGCTGCACAGCAGTTTGCGGCCGGGGCCGCGGCATTCGCGGCCATGGTGAAGGACCCGATCCCGGCGGATGCCAAAGCGCTTCCGGCAGAATTGGAGTGGGCGAACCGGTGCCGATGCGATCACGCAGAGGTGTTGCTCCGGCGCGGCCGGATCAAGGAAGTCCTCGCGGCCATGGAACCATGGGCGCAGGACCCGCCTTTCGCCAAGAGCCAATATCGTGCCCAGGCGGCGTACCAGATGGGGTATGCGCAATTCCTGCTGAAGGACTACGTGGCGGCGGGAAAGTGGCTGGCGAGTTTGGCCCCGTTCGATCAACCGATGGTCGGGGCCCATGCGCGATATCTCTTGGCTCGCACACATCATATCGCCGGCGAAGTGTCCGAGGCGGCGGCCGGATACGAAGCGGTGCTGGCTGGATACGCGAAGGATCGAAAAGCGGCGGAAGACGCTTTGAAGAACCAGGATGCTCTGAAGACCAAACCGCTGGAGAAGGCAAGCCTGGAAGCAATCGTGCGAGGACCGGCGCCTGAGTACGTCGGCCGGACCCAGTTCTATTACGGCGTTCTGTTGCAGGAACAGGACAAGCTTCCGGAGGCACAGCAAAGACTTACGGTGTTCCTGCAGCAGAATCCGAAGTCGGCCGTTGCGCCCGAGGCGCAGTTGCGGTTGGGAATGACGCTGGCGCAAATGAGGCAGTATCCGCAGGCGATGCAGACATTGAACCCGCTTCAGGAGCACCCAGCTTTGGCGGATCAGGCATTGCTGTGGATCGCAAGGTCCCAGGCGGGGTCGGCCGACGCGAACAATGCACAGGCCTATCAGCAGGCCATGAACGCTACGGCACAGACGCTGCACCGGGCATCTGATAAGGCCAGGGCCCTGTACCAGGCCGACCCGGACGCGAAGATCCGCCGCGGGGAAATCCTGATGGAGTTGGCGGATGTTCAACAGCGGGCCGGGCAGTACAAGGAGGCCATCGCGACATACGCGACGGTGCTTGGTGACGCCCATCACGCGGCATGGGCGGAGCTCGCAACGGAGCGGCAGGCCGTTGCGATGCAGCTTGCGGGGATGTATGCCGAGTCGGACCAGGTCTGCCAACGGTTTCTCGCGGCGTATCCACGGAGCCTCCTGTTGCCGGAAATCCACTTCCGGTACGCTGAAAATGCGTTCTTGTCGGCGGCGGCAATCGAGACGAGCGGACAGGCGGCCGCACAGGCCGAGCGGATGAAGCAGCTTTATGGCGAGGCGATCACGCGGTACAAGGCCGTGGTCGAGAAGTACCCGGATTTCGCGCACGTGAATCTGGCGCGGCAGGGAATGGGGATGTCGCACTATCGTCTTGGGCAGTATGCCCAAGCGGCAAAGGTGCTGAACCAGATTCCGCCGACGGAGCGTGGCGGCGAGATGGCTACGGCGGCCTACCTGCTGGCGGATTGCATGCTGCGAACGCTGCCTCAGGAGGCAACGGATGCCATTGCAGCGGCGCGGCTGATGGGGCAGCTCAATGACATCATCTTCCTGCTGGATATGTTCGCCAATTCGCAGGAGAAGCACGAACTGGCCCCGGACGCGATGGTGAAACTGGGATTTGCGCTGCAGAAATCGGCGGAAATTCTGGCCGATCCGGTCGAGCAGCGCAAGCAACTTGCACGCTGCCGATTGAACTACAACCATTTCGCACAGACGCATCCGCGCCATCCGCTGTTTGCAGTTGTTGTATTCGAGAACGCCAAGGTGCTGGCGACGCTGGGCGATCCCGCGTCGGCAGCGCGGGAGTTGTCGCGATTTACGGCGGATCCGCTCAAGTCGTCGCCGATGGCGCCCCTGGCGCTGATCAAACTGGCGGATTACATGCGGCTCCAGAAGCGGCCGCAGGATGCGCTCAATGTGCTGACGCAGGTGAAACAGCAGCATGAGGAGAAACTCAAAAGCGATCCGGCGAAGATAGAGTGGGTATTGATGCTCCAGTACACGCACGGGCTGGTCCTGAAAGACCTCGGCAAGACCGCGGACGCCAGAGCGGCCTTCGAGCACGTGATGAAGCAGTATCCAGACCGCCGTGAAGCAACGGAATCGGTGTGGCGGCTGGCGCAGACGCAGCGAGAGGAAGCCCTGGCTCAGCTTGATGCCGCTCGCAAGGCGATATCAGCGGCCGGAGGAAACAAGGATTCCTTGAACGCGGCGCAACAGAAGCTGGATGACGCGGCAAAGGGCTTGCGGCTGGCGGCGGATCAGCTTGCTGCGGCGGCAGAGCCAATCGCAAAAAAGCCAGGTGGCGAGGAGCTTCGACCGCGGGTGCTGTACGAGGCGGCATGGTGCAATCGGATGCTGGGCGAGATGGAAGTCCAGGCGGTGCGAGAGAAGCTGCAGGCCGAGGCCATGCAGAAATTGCGGGAGAAGGTGGCCGCCGCGCCTGCGGGGCGCAGGCATGCGGTGCCGCGACCGCCGGCGATCGCGTTATCGGCGATTCCGCTTCAGCCGGCGGAATCGCGCGCACGCGACAACTACAAAACGATCATCGAGTCCTCGCCGGACTCGCCGCTGGCGAACGATGCGCGTGTCGAGTTGGCCGATCTGCTGGTGCAGAGGGAGAGCCATGACGGCGCAATCGAACTGCTGGCCGAAGCGATGGATAACGAGCCGACGCCGGATCTGATCTACCGGATCAGGCTCCGGTTGGGTGGGTGCTTCCTGGCAAAAGGAGATCCGGCGAAGGCTATGCCGCAATTCGAGCCGCTGGCGCAGCTCCCGCGCGGCTCGTATGCGATCTATGCCAAGTTCGGGATGGGCGAGTGCTTCATCCTGCAGCAAAACTGGACCAAGGCCATCGAAACGCTGACGCCGTTCAGGGACAACAGCGCATATCGCGCCATGCCCGGCACGACGGACCGGGCGCTGGCGCGGCTGGGTCTGGCGTACGCGCAGCTTGGGCAATGGGATCCAAGCCGGCAGGCCTACGAAGTGCTCGTGAACCGCTTCCCATACAGTCCGTGGAATCACGATGCCCGATACGGCATCGGACAGGCGTTGCAGCATGTCAAGCAGTATGATGCGGCGCTCATCGCCTATCAGCAGGTGGTCAACGCGACGGGAACCGAGTTGGGTGCTCAGGCACAGCTACAAATCGGCCTTTGCCGGATGGAGCAGAAGAAGTTCCAGGAAGCCGCGCGTGCCCTTCTGGTGGTGCCCTATTCCTATGATTACCCGGAGCTGACGGCGGCGGCATGGTGTGAGGCGGCCCGGGCGTTTGTGGAGCTGAAGCAACCTGAAGAAGCCAAGAAAGCCCTTCAGCAGGTGATCCAGGAACATCCGCAGGGCCCCTGGAATGAGTTGGCGAAGAAGCGTCTGGCCGAAATCAGTTGACCGGGCGGCATGGATGCGGGCAGATAAGGCCAAGCCGAGGATTTGAGCATGGTGAAAACGCACATGAGATTGGGCATGACTGTGGCGGCGGCGGTGCTTGTGGCCGCCAGCGCAGCGAGTGCTTACATCGAGGCGGCGTACACGGTCGGCCGATTCGTGAAGGAATCGACGATCATCGCGCTGCTGGAAGTCGAAAAGATCGACTCGGACCGGAACCTGATCATCTACAAGAAGGTCCGGGATCTGAAAGGCAAGTGCCCGGATGTGATCAAGGTCGAGATTGGGCGACTCGGCTTTCATCCTCGCGAATGGCAGTTCATCATGGCGGGGACCAAGGTCGGCGGCAAGGTGGTGTTCTGCTCGAACGGCAGCGCCAGCGAAACATGCATGGAGAACTACTGGTATCAGTGTTACCCCGGGGGAGAGTGGTGGCGGCTGAACCACGCCGAGCCATATCTGCTGCGCACATTCGCGGGCAAGCCGGAGAAGTTCGCCCAAGCAGTCGAGGAGATTATCGCGGGCAAGGAAGTCGTGGTGCCGTGTATGGCCGACGGCGACAAGAACGCGCTGGCGCTGCGCAGCGGCAAGATGCAGCGGATGAAGGCGAGCTTGGCGATTCAGGAATATGACGTCAAGCGGGATTTCATGGGATGGGGCAACGAGGAGTTCCGCAGGCTGGCTTCGATGCCGGGTTTCGCGGCGTACGGAGGGCTGGGCCAGATGGAAGGCCGGTGGTCGGGCGTCTCGGTGGCCGATTTCAATGGCGACGGCACACCCGACGTGTGCCTGTGGAGCGACGCCAAGGTATCGGTGCAGGCGGGCGCAGCGAACTCGATGGACGAAGTTTCTCTGCCGTACGCCGGCGGAGCCCGGGCCGGTTGCTGGGGCGATTACAACGGCGACGCTAAGCCGGACCTGCTGCTCGCGACCCCCACGGGCCCGAAACTGCTGACCAACGAGAACGGGAGCTTCAAGGACAGCTCCGACCTGCTGCCGAAGGAACCCTACTACAACATCACCGGAGCGCTCTGGACTGACTTTGACGGCGACGGCAAGGCCGAAGTGCTGCTGGCGAACGGCTTCCTGGGCCTACGGATGTACAAGTACAATGGCAAGGTCTTTGATGACATCTCGACAAAAGTGGGCCTCGGCCCGGCAGGTGCGGGAAGCCGGGTCAAGGGAGATCACCTCGCGGCCGCCGACGTTAACAACGATGGACGCATGGATTTCCTTTATTGTGCGGGCAAGGGGCTGCTGGCGCTGAACACGCCGCAGGGGTTCGTGGAAATGGCCGACAGCGGGCTGGATTTCCAGGCTGGTAGAATTCAGCCCGCTTTCGGCGACTTCAACAGCGACAAATCCATCGATCTGTTTGTGCCTCAGGCCGGCTCGTGCAAACTGTATCAGAACGACGGCAAAGGGAAATTCGTGGAGGTAACGAGCAAGGCCGGCGAGTTGGCCGCTTTCAAGGGGGACGGCGCATGCGGTGTCTTCGCCGATTTCCGCAAGACAGGTCGGATGGACCTGCTGATCGGCTGCGTGAAAGGGCCCAACCGTTACTTCCGCAACCAGGGAGATGGAACGTTCGTGGATGCGGGCGATGAACTCGGGCTGTATCAACGGGCGTTCAATACACGCGCCATGTGCGTGCTGGACTACAACCGGGACGGCGTGAACGACCTGGTGATGAGCAATGAGGGGCTGGAATCGGCAATGCTGCTTGGCGCGGCGAGCAGATGATATGAATACAGGACACAACATCAGAACCTGGATCGCGGTGACGGCGGTGTCATTCGGATTGGGTGCCGGCATGTGCCGGGCTGATTGGCCGACGCATCGCGGCAACATGCAGAGGACCGGAGCGGCCGATGACAAGCCGCTGCCCAAGATGCCGAAGGTGTTGTGGGTGTATGAATCGCAGGAACACTTCATCGCATCGCCGGCGCCGACGGACAAGGCGCTGATTGTCTCTGGGCTGGGCGCCTTCAACACCGCAGCCATGCACGCACTGTCGCTGGAGCTTTCGCCGGCGCAGCGTGAACTGTGGAGCAAGCGGCCGCCCCTGCTCAAGCAGCCGGTGGTGTGCCCTCCCGCCATCTCCGGCGGGCGACTGGTCTTCGGCGATGGCATGCACCAGACGGACGGCGGCACGCTGCACGGCTTCACTACCGAAGGCATGCCCCTGTGGCAGCTTCCCGTTCCGGGAAGCCTGGTTCATCTCGAAGGCGCGCCGACGATCGCTGATGGCAAGGTGTACATCGGCGGCGGAGCGGCCGGGGTGATCTGCGTCGATCCGGCCCGCGTAACACTGGAGGGCCGGGAAATGGATGCCCAAACCGCATCGGACCTGGTCGCGGCCCAGTGGAAGCGGATGCAGGCGGCCTATGAAGAGGACAAGAAGAAGGACCCGGATTTCGCCATTCCACCGAATGAGGACGCCCTTCCAAGACCCGCGCCCAAGGTGCTGTGGCAGTCGGGCAAGGACAAGCTGCATGTGGATGCGGCAGTGGCCGTCGCGGGTAACAGAGTGCTGGTGGCAACGGCCTTCTTGGACAAGGAGAAGGTGGGCGACCGGGCGATCATCTGCCTGGATGCCAGGGACGGTACACAGACCTGGCGCACGGCGATGGAGCTGAATCCGTGGTCCGGGCCGACATTGGCGGGCGACATGGTGCTCGTGGGTTGCAGCAACATCCGCCTCGATCCGAAAGACGTCCCACAAGGTCGAGGCCAAGTGCTCGCGCTGAACCTCCCGGATGGCAAGGTTCTCTGGAAGAAAAACGTCGCGGGCGGAGTGGTAGCTCCCATCGCGGTCAGCGGCGAAGTGGCGGTCATCACAGGGACCGATGGCGCAGTTCGCGCATGGAACGTCCGCGATGGCAAGCCGATCTGGGAATTGCAGGGTGGATCCCCATATTTCGCCGGGCCGGCCGTCGCGGGCGGTATCGCGTGCGTGGCTGACCTGAAGGGCACGGTAATGGGCATGGACATGAAGGATGGTTCTCCGCTGTGGAAACTGGACTTGGCGACGGCGGCAGCAACCAAGGCGCCGGGCATGGTCTATGGATCGCCCGTCATCAAGGATGGCCGCGTATACGTGGCCACGAGCAATCTCGAGTCGGCCGGCCAGCAGCGAACGGTGGTCGTCTGCATCGGGAATTGACCATTCGAAGAGAAGGAAGGCATTATGATCAGCAGAATGAGTTGCCTGTTGGCCATGGCGATGACGGCGTCTGTGGTTCTTGCGGGTGAGGCCCCCAAGGCCGACGATAAGGCGATCGTCGTGGATAAGGCCGCCAAGCGGATCACGATCCAGGCGAAAGTGGCGCCCCGCAAATTGGCGAAGTACGATCAGATATATCCGATCGAAGTGATCGCCTGCTGGGCGGATGATCATAAACCGCCCGGGCAGAAGGCGCACGAAACGGTGGTGACCTATGACGTGCTGCCGAGCGAAGTGCACAGGGTTCTGGTTGAGGATTTCGGACTGAAGCCGGGCAAGCCGGCCAAGGGAGACAGCGAACCGGCCACCGGGCCGGAACTGGCGATCTTCCTGGAGGTTCCGGGCGCAAGTGGACTTCCAAGGAAGATCCCGATCGAGAAGGCGCTGATCGATAAGAAAACGAACATGGCAATGCCGCGGTTGAAGTATTTCTTCACCGGCTCGACGGTTAAGCAGCCGAATCCGGACAAGCCGGACAAGGTCTACTCGGCGGACCTGACGGGGAATCTGATCTGCGTGTTTCCGGTAACGGACGAAGTGGTGATCCAGACCAATCTGAGCATGCAGGATGAGCCGCTGTTGAAGCTTGAGACCGACAAGCGCGTACTGCCGGACGAGGGCACGCCGGTGAAGCTGATCATCGAAGTGAAGAAGTGACGTCGCGCCACCGGCATTCGAGGTTCGCGGCTGGTGACGAGTCGTCAATAGCATGAGGTCATGATGCGTTTGAGATATGTCTTTTCCACGGCATGCGGCCTGCTGCTTGCAGGGCCCATGGCGTTGGCGATTCAGGCGGCAGGCGATCCAGCGGGCAGCCGACCCGAGGCCTCGGCCCGGATCAACGGCCAAGATACGCTGTTCGCATCGGCGCCACGGGACTGGATGGGTGAAGAGAAGGACCGCTGGAAGCCCACCACCCCGCCACCGGTGCCCGTGATCGCGCAGGCTGCTCCGCTTAGGCCGAGTCGGAAGCCTCGCGTGCCGGCCGCACGTCCGGAGAGGCCGATCTTGGCGGCAACAATGGAACCCCCCAAGCCCGTTCGCGTGGAACTGCCCACCGGCCCTCGGCTGGCGGTGGAGACGGCCCCCAAGCCCAATCCACTGCTCACAATCCCGATGTTCGTCCGTGCACGACCGGAGCCGCCGAATGTCAGCGTCTATGCGCTCGATGCCAACGGCAACAGTGTCCTTCCGATCGCCCCGCTGTTTCGAACCAGACCCGCGCCCATCATCCCCGCTCATGCGCCGAAATCGGCGACGGACGGCGGTTCGTCAACCGCCAGGGCGGACGTGGACACGGCGGATGCCCCGGCGTCGCTTCCGGTGTTTCCGGTTAAGCCACCTCTGAAATAGTCCATCCATTTCAGGCAGAATCACTCCGGGCGGCGTTGAAGACCAGCGCCGGCCGGCCTTTTTCATGCGCACCCCGATTATCGGACGAGGCTGATCGGAACAGCCGGCATTTGCCGATAAGGTTTCGTAAGAATCGCCTGCCGGCGGCATGCCGAAGGCCACCATCAAGGATGTTTCATGAGCGTCTATGGGCTGTTGTTGGGTCGGGAGCTGCCCCGGAGCGCTTCGGATCTGCTGCGTATCGCACCTGCAAAGTTGCTTCCGCCACAGCGCGAGCAACAGAAGCGGCTCGGCGGGGCCAGCGGGGACAGGTCAGACCCTATGTATCAACAGGGCCTTTGTCATCTGCGCCGCGGCCAACTCGGTTTGGCCCGGCGATCGCTTCAGCAGTTGGCGGCACGGCAGCCCTGCAATATCTCGGCCCGAATCGCTCTCGCAATTTCTTGCGAGAGACTGGCTCAGCACGAGTGTGCCGCCATGCACTTGGCTGCCGCCGGCGCCATGACATCGGATGGGGGCCGGCAAGCAACTCTGCTCTGCGCCAGCGGCTTGGCCTGGGAGCGGGCGGGAAACCAGCGGTCAGCGTCGCGGCAATACGGCGAAGCGATGACCCATCGACCTTGTCCGCCTTTTGCGCTTCATCGCCTGGTGGCGATTCATCTTGCAAACAGCCACGGATCCGTGGCTATCCTGCACCTGCGGTCCATTCTCGGACAGAGCCCCGCCGATCAGGCGGTTCGTCTATGTCTTGGGCATCTCCTGCTGGCTATGGGCCGCGCCGGCGAAGCGGCATGGGAATATGAACAGGCCCTGTGCCTTCAACCGGACAACTGGGGACCATCGGCGGAAGTCTCCACACACCTCCGGAGGCTGAGTCGCGGTGAACAGGCGATCGACGTTCTGGAGGCGCTGGTCGCCGATCAGCCGCATTGCCCGGACCTGCGCATGCGGCTGGGGAACCTGTATTCACACATGGGGTCTGACGAGCGAGCTCGCATCCAGTATCAGCAGGCATTGGCCATACACCCGGCCTACCTGGAATGCCACATTGCAATGGCGCGACACGAGTTGCGGATGGGACGAACGCAATCAGCGGCCGCAGCATATGCCCACGCACTGACGACCAATGAACAGAACGTCGAAGCATACGTCGGTCTGGGTCTGGCGCTGCGCCGAAATGGCGATGTGGATCGCGGTACCGAGTCGCTGATCAGTGCCGCACGCATCGCAGGCAACACTGCCATCCTACTGGCACAACTCGCTGTCCTGGAAGAGGATGCGCCGCATGCCTGTGTGGAACTGGCAACCGGCGACCTGCGTCCTGAGTGGATTCAAAGTCTGATCGAGCGGGATGGACGGATTCTGGAGCAACATCCGGATCACTGTGCCATTCGAGTACGCCAGGCAATCCTGAACGGCCTGTTGGGATACCGCGGCAGGGCCATTGAAGCGCTTCACGCGGCGGTAGCCGCCGAGCCGAACTCACACCAGGCCTGGATGCATTTGGGGCTGGCGTTGCGCGAAGCCGATCAGGACGAAGCCGCCGAGACGGCGCTATGCCGCAGTGTCGAGCTGGATCGCACCTGGGCCGAACTGCATTATCGACTGGGACTGATCTGCTGCGGTGGCCTGGAGTTCGACTTGGCCATGGAACGACTTGCCGAGGCGGCAGAAACAACCGCCGATGCTCCTGAGCGAATCTGGTCCGCCGTCACCGCAATGCAGCTTTCGCCTGCCTGCGCGGTGGAAGCCCCTCTCAGGCCGGCGGCACCGGCAATGCGGGACGGAGGGTGAGACGATCCTATGTGCAGGCGGCCTCGGCCAACGCCAGCCGCAGGTCCAATGCGCCTTCATACAGGCTTCGGCCAACGATCACACCCCATACGGGCAAGGCCTTGAGCCGTCGAATGTGCTCGATGGAGCCGACGCCCCCCGAAGCAATCACAGGAACCTTGGTAGCCTCGCCCAGCCTCCGCGTATGCTCGAAATTGGGGCCGGTCATCATCCCATCCTTGGCCACGTCTGTATACAGAATGGCCCCCAAAGGCCAATCGCTCACTTGGCGGGCGACATCGGTCGCCTGTCGCCCGGATGATTCGGTCCAGCCCCTGGTGGCCACGATGCCATCGCGTGCATCCAGCGCCAGCACAATGCGGGCGTTAAACGCCGGTTCCTGAACGAGTTGAGTGAACCAGTCCCAGTTCTCCATGGCGCGCGTGCCAACCACAACTCGCGATGCACCGGCATCGACCAATGCCCGGATGTCGTCGGTCTGGCGGATTCCCCCGCCAACCTGCACCTTCAATCCGCCGGCCTGGATCATGCGGCGGATGAGGTCGGTCTGAACCGGCCGGCCTTCCTTGGCGCCGTCGAGATCCACGATATGCATCCACGCCGCCCCGGCCGCGGCATATGACTTCGCAACATCGATCGGATCGACGGCATAGTTGATCTGCTGGCCATAGTCGCCCTGCTTCAGGCGGACAACTCGGCCGTTACGAAGGTCGACACTCGGCACAATCACCAGCGACACGGCGACTCCTTCAGAGTTTCAGGGGCGGGAAGTCTACACGACCATCCCGTTGCCGCGAAGGTCGGCCTTCCAAGAAAGCCGGCACAACGCTACGTTCATGGTACGATCACGACCGTGTGATTCATTGTCGGCGCTGTCGCCGGATAGCAGAGCAGCGGTGCACCTTCTGGCATCACCTCGATACGATACTCGATCGCCTGCACGTTGGCCGGTTGAGGGGGCACGGTCACCCTGTAGACGCTTCGGTCAACATGCCGAAGCGGAATACTTGCGAAGTCGCCCTCGCCCATGACCCGCCACAAGAGAGCCCCGCGCACGGGTGGCTGCGAGGAGAGAATGATGACCTTGAGCGAAAGGGCCTCGCCGGCTCGCATGCTCGTTCGGAGTGTCGGCACGATGATCCGTCCTGGCCCGCTGTATCCGTGAGTGGGATAGGCGTCGTCAGGCAACGATGTTCCGAGCGCGGCCGCCAGTTCCTCCCCCGGCCGGATCAGCAGCCCCGGCAGGATATGCTGCTCCCAGTTGCAGATGGTGCCCAGCTCGCCCGGCGAACTGGCGGTTGCCAGCAGATGCTCATAGACCCGCTCCACCGCCTTGACCAGTTCCTTGCGAATGGGCAGGGCCTTCTCCCTGGCCAGTAGCGCCCTGGCCTCGGCATCCTTCTCGGCCATGACCGGCTTCATCGCCTGGTTGTACTGAAACCACAGATGCTTGACGTGCTCGGTGGCCTTCATGTAGCGGAAGTTGTCGAGCCAGTAGTCAAACCGCTCCAGGTTGCCAGCGCCGACGACCCTGGGCCGAAGGGCTTCGAGCTCGTCGATGAAGCCATAGAGCCTTTCGGCATCTTCCCATGGCTTTGGGTCGGCCTTGATGCCGCCCGGGCCGTCGATCCACGTTGAAGGCTCGGGCAACCGACCATCAATCCGAGCGAAGACAGCCGAAACCTCGGCGGCGGCCTCTGGGCCAAACTGCCGCCGTGCCCAGTCGAGATAGAAGTCGTTCACCGGCAGAAACCGGTTGCGCAGCGGCGCGGAGCTGCCCGAAGCCGGCCAGTCGGCCGCATAGCCCAGCGCCGCCGGGCCGCCGCAGTTGATCTTCCGCGGCAGCGGCCCGTCGATCGCGATACCGGCGATGCAGGGGAACTCGGTGATGTGGATGAACTCGATGTCCAGCCAGCCATCGGTGACGGGAATGTCCTTATAGATATAGTCCAGCGCCTTGTCTTTGCCCGCCGTCGCCACGATATCGAGGCTGTCGATCACCGTCCTGCCCTGGAGCTTGACGCCGAACACGCGCTGGCCCTTCTGGGTGTAATGCGGCTCGCAAAACTTAAGGGTGACGGTGTGCCGTCCATTCGGCACGGCCAGGTGATAGCCCGAGACATTCCACCGGACGGTCTGGTAGATCGCCGATTCATCCGTTCCGGCAATGGCCTGAGGGAACACGGCATAGTTGCCGCCAGCGGGCCCCTCCTTTCTCGCCTCGCGGGTGACCGGCGGCTCGGGCTCGGCGAAATCATCCTGGTTCCACGCGGCCTGGGCCAGGGCGGAGACATTCGGGTTGAGGATCCGCGTCCGCCAATGGATGCCCATCAGCCCATCGCAACCGTACTTCAGCGCATCGGCCGCATCCTTGCGCATGCGCCCGGCCCAGAGTTGGGGCGAGATCAGGTTCGGGTCATCCTCCATCCAGGGAATCGCCCACTTGCCCCGGCCCTGGATTCTGGCGAAGCCCGGCTCGACCGGGTCCTTGCCGACCTGGCGATTGATGCAGCTCACGGGCATGCTCTTGGGCAACACTTCGTCGAACAGAGAGCGATTCTGAGGCGGCCCAAGCACCCAGCCGCACGTGGCCAGGGTGAAGGTGGCGTTGACCTTCTCTCCTGCGGCAATGGCCGTACGGATATCCAGGATGGTCTGGGCCACCCTTTCATCCGTAACGCCCTGCCAGGTCCAGTCCTCCGGGGTCCAGAGCCAGTAGTAATCCAGTGGGTAGTTGCGCATGACCCACTGGAACATGCCTTCATAGAGCGACTGCACGTCCGCCTGGCTCAACGCAGAGCCGTCGGCCTTGAGGCGTTCCCTGACCAGCTTGGGCACGGTCAGCGGCGTCTCGGTTCCGACGCAGGTTCTGATACCCAGTTGGCGGGCATGACCGAACGCTTCGCGCAGCAGCGCGCCAGCGCGGGCGAACACCTCGTTGTCGCCCTGTGGCGTGGTCGGCCTGGGGCAATAGCCGCGCATCACATCCGGGCCGTAATCATCAGCTTCGAAGAGCTGTGATGCGCCATACACATAGTCGCCGGTCTTCTTCGGCGCATAGCCCCAGGTCCCACGCAGTGTGTTCATCCACGTCGAGGGATACGAGAATCCCGCCCTGCCGTCCGGGGCAACATCCTCGGCCTTGCCGATCCACACGGTGGGTTCAGGCCCCACACCTCCTTCCGGATAGGTGTGCAGGCCGAAGAAGTTCATCCGTAGCTTCGGAAGTTGGGAAATCACCCCCTTGTAGTGATCCGCATTCCACCAGTCCGGGCCGTCCGGGAAGTCGTGGAAGGGCTGAATGCCTCGAAGGTCGAACAGGGGCTTGCCCACTTCTCGCACCATGGGGATTCCTATCACCATGCGATTGTCGGGAACGGTGTCGCCTTCCAGGCCAAAGCCCACGCCGAGGCGCTCGGCGAAGCGATAGGCCGCGTAGAGCGTGCCGACGTCATCGCCGCCGGCCACGATCACCGAGCCGCCATCGCGAATGGTATGGAGCAGGTACTGCTGCTTCTTCAGGCCAAGCAGCGTCGTTCGGACCGCCTCATCGTCCGTCGCGTCGAACACGTGCCGGCGATCTTTGCGGCCGATGATGATCCGCGGGTCGCCGATTTCCGGGTCGTCGGGTGCAATCGTTAGCAGCGTGCCGGTTCGGAGGTAGACATAGCGGCGCACCTCGCGGGCGGCAAGCTGCTCCAGCCGGGAAGCATCGCGGTCAACGACAATGACCGGCGCAGGCATGATCGCGCAGCCTCCTCCGAATAAAACACATCCACATAAAACAACAATACATGCGATCCACCGCGACATGACCCGCCTTCCTTCCTGCTGCAAACCGGCCAACGCATGCACCCTCGCACGCAGGCCGCCGTCGAGACTGGTCACGCAAGCGTAGCGGCGCCGCGGCGTCTGCTCAAGACCCGGTCATCGACCCACCGCGACGCCCCCGCCGTCCGGCGCGGGCATCCGAGTCTCGACCGGGAGGACGGCCATCACATTCCCGACCGAAACCAGCGGAAAACCGGCTTCAAGCCTTCGCTCTGGGAGGCGAGTGTTCGCGATCAAGGCGCAACTCGCTGTCAACACCCTCATCCACCTGCCAGGTTCCTCCGGACACGCGTTTCTCCACCGAATGCGGCACGAATAGCGCCAGCTCCCACAACATCGCACTTCTTCCCCTTGTCAGGGGGCGATAATCGGCGTTCCACTGGCTCTAAACCGGCCTTATAGTCGCCGCGAGGATTTTTGCGAGCCTGTCGCCCAGTCTTTGACGATCTATTGATTAATCATGTCATCCAAGTCACTTACGAATTGGCGAGAACTGCATGCAAGCCACTTTGCCGGCATCCGTGTACTGATCACCGGAGGCGCGGGGTTCATCGGGTCGCACCTGGCCGAAGCGTTGTATACCCTTGGCGCATCAGTGGTTGTGTTGGATGACCTTTCCGGAGGCGATCGTGCCAATCTGGGTGGTTTTGGTCCGGTTGATTTCGTCGAAGGGTCCATCCTCAACCGCGACCTGCTTGCGCGGTGCAGCAAGGACTGTCGCTACGTGTTTCATCAGGCTGCCCTAGGATCGGTCCCTCGCTCGGTGGAGCAGCCGCAGTTGTACAATGAGGTCAACACCACCGGAACGCTGAATGTTCTGGAGGCCGCGCGTGAAGCTGGTGTCAGGCGGGTGATGTTCGCGGCCAGTTCCAGTGCCTACGGCGACAACCCCGTGCCGTGGGTCGAGCACATGCCGGTGCTGCCGCGAAGCCCGTACGCGGCGACGAAAGTAGCAGGCGAGGCTCTTTTCCGCGCTTACGCCGCAAGCTATGGCTTGGATACGGCGTGTCTTCGCTATTTTAACATCTTCGGGCCTCGGCAGAACGCCAACAGTGCCTATGCCGCCGTCATCGCTGCATTCGCCAAGTCTCTGAACAAGGGCGAGCGTCCAACTATCTTCGGCGATGGCGAACAGTCGCGGGACTTCACCTTCGTACACAACGCCGTGCACGCGAATCTCCTCGCAGCCCGGCGCGAGCAACCGATCGACGGCGAGGTGATCAACGTTGGCACAGGCGGACGCATCTCTGTCAACGAACTGGCGCACGTCATGGCTGAGAGTTGGGGGCGCCCCGATCTCAAGCCGCAGTACAAACCGCCCCGCGCTGGTGACCTGAAGCATTCATTTGCCGATCTGGCCAAGACGACGGCCGCTCTCCGCTACTCGCCCATCGTCGCGTTCAGGGCGGGACTCGATGTTACGATGGCGTGGTACAAGTCAGTGCTCGCATAGGTGACGGTGAGGCTCTCCGCACAGCCTGCCAAATATGCTTTGCCTGAACGGAGTGGATGCTGCGCACCTGCTGTTCAAACGGAGACCCGGCCTGGGCGGTCCTCACCTCATGGACCGTTTCCGAGGTCACGGCCAAGGGCATTTGGCACTTCTGATATGTCCTAGATACATCTGTTCGGGCCATCGGGCCACGGCACCACAATAGGTGGTGGTCGAGCCGTCGGTCGTGGCCGCATCCGAGCACGGGCTTTCACCACGGCTTTTTCGGGGGCCACTATTGCCGCGAACGCAGTACATCACAGACACCTGGCAGGCAGTCATCGGGATCGGCGTTCACCGCCTCGCGGTCGGTTCACGTCGGACCAGGCGACTATATGGGCCAACGCAGAAGCGCATACCCCAGTCGCATTCGCGGGCCATTGATCGTCGCACCCCGTGCCCTATCATGGACCCATCATGGCCGAAGCCTCCTATCCGAAGATCGCATCGTTCAGAGACGCTGCTGCATTTCAGGCCCACCTGCGCACGCTTGGACTCGATCTGCCCTGCGACGACCGTGTTCTTTCGGCGGCCGAGGGCTCGCCCTTGGCGGTGCCGCTCAACGTCGGCGGCTTCACCGTCGGTAACCGGTGGTGCGTGCATCCGATGGAAGGATGGGACGGCACCACGGCCGGCGAGCCCACCGATACCGTTATCCGTCGCTGGCAGCACTTCGGCGAAAGCGGCGCCAAGCTGATATGGGGCGGCGAGGCCTTCGCAGTGCAGTCTGACGCCCGCGCCAATCCCAACCAGCTTGGCGTGGTAGACGGCGACTACGATCGCGCGGAGCGAGGCTTGGCTAAGCTTGTTCAATCGCTCACCGAGGCTCATCGCGACCGCTTCGGCCGGACCGACGATCTATTGATCGGCCTCCAACTCACCCATTCAGGGCGGTTCTGCAAGCCGAACGACAAGAAGCGTTTAGAGCCGCGGATCGCCTATCACCATCCCCTGCTGGACGCCAAGTTCGGCATCCGGCCCGATGATGATTCCATCGTTCTCAGCGATGATGACATCCATCGCATCATCGACAACTACATCAAGGCAGCGCGACTCGCCCAGCGGGTCGGCTTTCAATTTGTCGATGTGAAACACTGCCACGGATATCTCGGCCACGAATTGCTGAGCGCTTTCGCGCGTAACGGGCGATACGGCGGGAGTTTCGAAAATCGCACGCGGTTCGGCCGGGAGATCATTCAGGGCATTTACGCCGCCTGCCCCGGGCTGGCGGTGGGTGTGCGGCTGAGCGCTTTTGACCACCCGCCGTTTCTCCCCGATCCCGCGCGGAGCGAGCCGGGACGGCTCGGCCCCGGCATTCCGCACGAATACAGTGCGTATCTGCCCTATTACTACGCATTCGGCTGTGATGTGAACGACCCCATGCGGATCGACCTCGCCGAGCCCATCGCGTTCATCCAAATGCTCGGCCAACTCGGTGTGCGGATGGTCAATATCACCTGCTGCTCGCCATACTACAATCCGCATTTCCAGCGGCCCGCCATCTTCCCGCCCAGTGACGGGTATCAGCCCCCGGAAGACCCGCTGGTGGGTTGCGACCGCCATGTGCAGGCCGTACGTCAACTGAAGGCGGCCTGCCCGGACAGCGTGCTGATCGGCACGGGCTATACGTACTTTCAGGATTATCTGCCACACGTTGCCCAAGCGACGGTACGCCGGGGCTGGGTGGATTCCGTCGGCATCGGACGGATGATCCTCGCTTATTGGGATATGCCCGGCGACTGCCTGGCCGGGCGGCCGATGCAGACCAAGCGCATTTGCCGGACGTTCAGCGACTGCACGACGGCGCCGCGCTCGGGGCTCATCAGCGGCTGCTACCCCTTGGATGGCTTCTACAAGACGGTGCCAGACAACGAGCTGCTCAAGGCACAAAAGACCGAGCTCCGCGTCAAGCGGGCGTCGAAGTGACCGGAACATGTGACATGACGAACGGAATTGTGTAGGATGCGACCGGGGTTGGCCGATCTACTTCTGGTGTGTGGGTCGGGGCAGCGTCATGGATGGTGCCGCCGGAACCGGGCAGGGACAAGTCGCCGTGAAAAAGAAAAGTCGCAGCAACAGTTCGGGCCAGGGGAAGAAAGACCGCTTGTCCAGACGCAACGTCGTTGTCATGGCAAGCCTGATCGGGTCGCTGGCGCTGACCAGTGTGCTCCTGCTGGCGATGTCGCCCCAGCCGCTGGTGCCCGCTCCGACACAAACACTGCTGGAAACCGAGCAGACCGACATCCTCGATCGGCTGTTTCAGACCGACGTGCAAATCCGCCCCGGCCGCTGGCAGTATATCTACATCCACCACAGCACAACGCCGTCGGGGGATGCCTACACCTTGGCGCAGCACGGTTTCGGCGATCACTTTGTCATCGGCAACGGCACCGGCAGCCCCGATGGAGCCATTGAGGTTGGCCTGTCGTGGAGCCAACAGCAGCCACCCAGGCTCGAAGGCGCCCAGATCGGCGGCAATTGCATCAGCATTTGTCTTGTCGGCGACTTCGAGCAAAGCCAGCCCACGGCCAAGCAAATCGATCGGCTGAGGCTGCTCGTCGACCGGCTTCAGCGCGAATTTCGGACACCCGCGTCGCGCGTCCTCGCTTATGAACAAACGTCGGACTACACGGGCGTCGGCCGGCTCTTCCCCGCACGCAGTTTCAGGAGCGGCCTGCTCCGCTGAGAATCACCCTTCACCGTGGCGTTGACGCGCCTCCAGACTATCCCGGCGGCCAGGTGAACGGCCGGCCGGCGAGCACATGCAAGTGCAGTTGAAAGACTGCCTGCTGCGCGCCCGGCCCGCAGTTGAAGATGGTGCGGAAATCGCTCTGACCCTGCTCCTTCACCAGCCGCGAAGCCAGCAGGAACATCCCGCCCACCAGAGGAGCGTCGGCTGGATCGAGATCGTTGAGCGTCCGTATCGGCTTCTTCGTGATCACCAGCAGGTGGATTGGTGCCTGCGGGTTGATGTCATGGATGACGATGTAATCGTCGTCCTCGTACTCGATCTTCGCCGGAATCTGTTTGTTGATGATCCTCTGAAAAATGTTCTCTTCCATCTGGTCTCCGTTGCAAAACCGCATGTTGTTGCCGTCCAGCCGCATGGCGGCCACGCGCGGACCTGCGCGCGATTCATCTCAGATGGGCCCACTCTACCACATCACTGCCTCATCCTTGTATATTGAACCACCATGGTGTTGAACTTTTTCGTGGAGACATTTGCCCTCGGGCTGAAGAACATTCGGCTCCACAAGCTGCGCAGCCTGCTGACGACCCTGGGCATCATCTTCGGCGTAGCCGCTGTCATCATCATGGTCGCCATCGGCGAAGGGACCAAGCAGGCCGCCCTCGAGCAACTCAAGCAACTAGGGGCACGCAACATCCTGATCCGCTCCGTCCCGCCCCCGGAGAGCGCTGACGCCTCGGGCAAGACCGAGCGCGTACTGTCCTACGGCCTGAAGCGACTGGACCTCGAGCGGCTCAGGCAACTGCCGGGCCTTGAGGCCATCGTGCCGCTGCGTGACACCCAGCAGAAGGTCGTCTGCGGCGACCGCCGGGTGCCGGCCAACGCCATCGGCACCGAGCCGAGAATCTTCGAGATCGTCAACCTGCCCATGGAACGGGGTCGGTATTTCAATGACGTGGACCTGCTGGCCCGCAACCCGGTTTGCGTTCTGGGCGCGATGGCCGCACAACAGCTCTTTCCCTACCAGGATCCGCTTGGGCAGAGGGTTCAGGTCGGCTCGCGCGACGGTGCGATGGTCCTCCTGGAGGTCATCGGCGTGCTCGAAAAGACCGGCCTCCGCCCCGGTTCGGGCATCATCAACCGCGAACTCGATCAGGACATCTACTTTCCGCTCACGCTGGCGCACCTAGCCTTTGGCGACAACATCGTGAAGCGCACCAGCGGGTCCTACGAGCGAAAGCAGATCGAGCTGACCGAAATCTGGATGCAGGCCAAGGACGAGAAGTTCGTGGAAAGTACGGCCGCCGTCGCGGAAAACTGGGTCCAGATGTCGCACGGTTCCACCAAGGATTATGAGGTGAAGATCCCGATTGAGATCCTCCGCAATGCCGAGCGGCTCAACCGCATGTTCAACTTCATCATGGTCGGCATCGCCAGCTTCTCTCTTGTGGTCGGCGGCATCGGCATCATGAACATCATGCTCGCCAGCGTCACCGAACGCACGAGGGAAATCGGCATTCGCCGCGCCCTCGGAGCCAAACAGAGACACATCACCCTGCAGTTCCTCGTCGAGACCACCGTCGTTTCGCTGACCGGCGGCATCATCGGCATCGGCATCGGCACCGGCTCGGCCATCGGCCTGCCGTGGCTCGTCCGGTTGTTCTCGGCCGAACCCTACCGCACCTCGATAGCCCTCTGGTCCATCATCGGCAGTTTCTTCGTCAGCGCGCTCATCGGCATCGGCTTCGGCCTGTACCCCGCCATCACCGCCGCAAGAATGAACCCCATTGAGGCCCTTCGCCACGAGTAGGTTTGCGCATGGGCCACCTTCCCTACCACTCAACCACTTTCACCAGCGCCGTCCTCTGCCGTGGCCCGTCGAATTCGCAGAAGTATATCCCCTGCCACTGGCCCAGCACCAGCCGGCCATCCTCGATGAGCACCGTCACGCTCGGGCCAACCAGGCTCGTTTTCACGTGGCTGTCGCTGTTTCCCTCGGCATGCTCGTAGAATCCCTCATCCCGCGGAATCAGGTCTTCGAGCTTGCGCAGCATGTCCCGCTTGACGTCCGGATCGGCGTTCTCGTTGATCGTGACGGCCGCCGTCGTATGCGGCACGAAGACGATCGCCTGGCCGCACCGCACGCCGCTTGCCGCCACGATCCGTTCCACCAGCGGCGTGATATCCACGATCTGGCTTCGCGATCTTGTCTCGATCCGCAGAGTTTCCAATGGACAGTGCTTGGCCATCTCCCGATTGTATGGCGGCACGGCCGGCAGGAAAACCGCCAGCCAGTCTATAAACGACAAAGGCATTTCTAACGCCATCCCGGCCCCAGGCGCTCGCATGATGGAGCCGGTTTGGTATTCTTGGGAGCGGTTCTGGCTCAAGGAGACACAATGGCCCTGTGGGATAAGCTTCGTGGCGAGCTGATCGACATTGTCGAATGGCTCGAGGATTCGCGCGACACCATGGTCTACCGCTTCCAGCGGTACGACAACGAGATCAAGTACGGCGCCAAACTCGTCGTGCGCGAGGGGCAGGTGGCGGCGTTCGTCAACGAAGGCCGGCTGGCCGACGTCTTTGCCCCCGGCACTTATACCCTGGAAACGCAGAACCTGCCGATCCTCTCGACTCTGCGCGGGTGGAAATACGGCTTTTCCAGCCCCTTCAAGGCCGAGGTCTACTTCGTCTCCACCCGCGTGTTCCCTGGGCGCAAGTGGGGCACGAAAAACCCCATCATGCTGCGCGATCCAGAATTCGGCCCCGTGCGTCTCCGGGCCTTCGGCACGTTCGGCATGCGCATCAGCGATGCCGGCACGTTCCTCAAGCAGTTCGTCGGCACCGCCGGCCGGTTCACGGTGGACCATTTCGCCGATCAGCTTCGCGACATGGTCGTGGCGCGGTTCGCCGATATCCTGGGTGAATCGAAGCTGCCGATCCTCGACCTGGCCAGCAATTACGACGAACTCGGCCGCTTCCTGACCCAGCGCATGCAGAGCGATTTCTCGCCGTTCGGGCTGGAGGTGGTCGCCCTGATGGTCGAGAACATCTCGCTGCCGCCGGAGGTCGAGGCGGCCCTCGACAAGCGCACCAGCATGGGCGTGATCGGCAATCTCAACGCCTATGCCCAGTTCCAGGCCGCCAACGCGATGGAAGAGGCCGCGAAGAACCCCGGCGGGATGGCCGCCGGCGGCATGGGCATGGGGATGGGCTTCGCCATGGCCAACCAGATGGGCCAGGCGGTGCAGGGCACCGGCGCTGCCCCCCCGCCGCTGCCGCAACGTGTCGAGTACTTCGTCGCGATCAACAACCAGCAGGCCGGGCCGTTCGACATGAATGAACTCCAGGAAAAGGTCCGGGCCGGCGAACTGTCGCGCTCGACGCTCGTCTGGAAACAGGGCATGGTGGACTGGGTGGCGGCCGAGAAGGCGCAGGAGCTCGCCGGTCTATTCGCGCACGTTCCCCCGCCGCTGCCGCCGAAGCAAAGCTGAGATGGCCGAAACGATCGAAAAACAGCGGCAATTCCCTTGCAGGCAGTGCGGGGCGGTTCTGCGTTTCGAGCCTGGACAGAACGCGCTCAAGTGTCCCTATTGCCAGGCGGAGAACGACATTCCCGCATCCGCCGAAGTGGTCCGGGAAGAGGACTTTCGCGCTGCCCTGGCGCTGCTCCGCGACACCCAGCAGACGGTCGAGATTCTCACCGTACACTGCACCGCGTGCGGCGCGGAATCAAACCTGCCGCAGAACGTCACGGCTGACCTGTGCCCGTTCTGCGGGGCGGCCATCGTCGCCCACGCCACCTCCAGGCGGATTCTGAAGCCCAAAGCGCTCCTCCCCTTCGGCGTCAAGCGGGAGGAGGCGATGCACTCCTTCCGTGTCTGGATCGCCTCTCGCTGGTTCGCGCCCAGCGATCTGAAGCGGTACGCCGAGGCCGGCTCGCTCAAGGGCGCTTACATCCCCTACTGGACCTACGACTGCGACACCGACAGCCACTACAGCGGCCAGCGCGGCGACGATTACTGGGACACCGAGCACTACACGACGACGGTCAACGGCCGAACCGAGCACCGGACGCGGCGCGTCCGCAAGACCCGCTGGACTTACGTCTCGGGCCAGGTCTACAACACCTTTGACGATGTCCTCGTCGTGGCCAGTACCACCCTGCCCACGAAGTACGTGGAAATGCTGGAACCCTGGGATCTGAACAACCTTGTGCCCTATTCCGATGAGTATCTCGCCGGCTTCGTCGCCGAGAGTTATCAGGTCGACCTGGTCGATGGATTTGAGGGCGCCAAGGAGATCATGTCGCCGGTCATCCGCCAGACCATCTGCCGCGACATCGGCGGCGACCACCAGCGAATCCACTCCGTCCAGACGGGCTATCACGACATCACCTTCAAGCACATCCTGCTGCCGCTGTGGATCAGCGCCTACCGCTACCGCCAGCGCACATTCCGCTTCCTGGTCAACGCCCGCACCGGCGAGGTCTGCGGCGAGCGCCCGTACAGCGCCTGGAAGATCACACTGCTCATCCTCGCCATCCTGCTGGCGGTGGGCATCGCTTTCTGGATCTACAACAACCGATAGCCATCCCCCCGTCGGCGCATCAGGGCAATAATCGCGGGAGCCGGGCGTTCTGGGTGAGGCTCGCGCACCGCACCCGACGGGCGGTGTTGTCCATCGTACTGCGGCCGCGGCCGTCGCTTGCGCCGGCACTGGCCCCACTGCTATCCACCCATGACCCACCCCAACGCACCCACTCTGGACGGCATGGCGGCCGCGCTCCCTGCCGCTGTCACAGGCCAACTTCGTCAGGATCGCCACCTGCCGTCGCTGCTGGCCATGTTCGTCGGCAGCGGATGTTCTGCCCTGGTCTACGAAATCGTCTGGTTCCAGTCGCTACAACTGGTCATCGGCTCATCGGCCATCTCGCTGGGTGTCCTGCTGGCCACCTTCATGGGCGGCATGTGCCTCGGCAGCCTGCTGGCCCCGCGAATCCTCTCGCCCCGCCGGCACCCGCTGCGCCTGTACGCCCTGCTGGAGGCGGGCATCGGCATCTTCGGCCTTCTCATCCTCTTCGGCATGCCGCACATCGATCGCCTCTACGCCGATAACGCCGCCACCGGCTCCGCCAGCATCCTGCTCCGCAGCGCCATCTGCGCCATGTGCCTGCTGCCACCCACCCTGCTCATGGGCGCCACCCTGCCGGCCATCGCCCGATGGGTCGAGGCCACGCCGCGAGGCGTCTCCTGGCTGGGCCTGTTCTACGGCGGGAACATCGCCGGCGCGGTCTTTGGGTGCCTCCTGGCCGGCTTCTACCTGCTGCGGGTCCATGATATGGCCACAGCGACCTATGTGGCCGTCGGAATCAACATCCTCGTGGCCGCCATTGCCCTCGTCCTGGCCGCCGTCACCCCCAGCCGCCTCGCAATGGACTCAGACGCTGCGCCCCCGGCCAACAGCGCCCTTCCTCGAAGGGCAATATCCATCCACCTCGCGATCGCCCTGTCGGGCCTGTGTGCCCTGGGGGCGGAAGTCATCTGGACGCGCATCCTGTCCCTCATGCTCGGGGCGACGGTCTATACCTTCTCCATCATCCTCGCCGTCTTCCTCGTCGGCCTGGGCATCGGCAGCAGTTTCGGCGCGATTCTCTGCCGCCGCGCCGATCCGCGAGCCGTCCTCGCCTGGTGCCAGCTCCTGCTTGCCGGCGCGATCGCCTGGACGGCATACCAACTCACCCACTCACTGCCCTATTGGCCCATCCAGCCCTCCCTCTCGCACAACCCCTGGTTGAACCTGCAACTGGACATCGTCCGCTGCCTGTGGGCGCTCCTGCCGGCCGCCGTGCTGTGGGGCGCAAGCTTCCCGGCCGCCCTGGCCGCCGTCGCCTCGCGCGGGCGCGATGCCGGCCGCGTCGTGGGCGGCATCTATGCCGCCAACACCGTGGGCGCGATCGTCGGCGCCATCGCCTTCAGCACGCTCCTGGTCCCGTGGATCGGCACCCAGCACGCCCAGCGCACGCTCATCGGCCTGTCAGCCCTCGCCGGGCTGCTCGTCGTGGTTCCATCGCTCCTTGTGTTGCGCAGGATCAGCCGGAGCCGGTTCACGATAGGCGCGTCCGGCCTCGTCCTCGTCAGCGCTGTCGCCGCGGCTTTCGCATGGGCCGTCCCCGCCGTGCCATGGGAACTGATCGCCTACGGCCGCCATATGCCCGCAAGCCTCGGCCAAGCCACCCTCATGTACCAGGGCGAAGGCGTCAACGCATCCGTCGCCGTAACACAAACCCTCGATGGAGCCCGCAACTTCCACGTCAGCGGCAAGGTCGAGGCCTCCAGCATTCCCCTGGACATGCGCCTTCAGCGCATGCTCGGCCACCTGCCCGCCCTCGTCCACCCGCAGCCCAAGTCCATCCTGGTCGTCGGCTGCGGCGCGGGCGTCACGGCCGGCTCGTTCGTCGTCCATCCCGACGTCCAGCGCATCGTCATCTGCGAAATCGAGCCCCTTATCCCCCAGGTCGTCGCCGGCCATTTCTCCTTCGAAAACCACGATGTCCTTCGCGACAGCCGCACCCAGGTCATCCACGACGATGCCCGCCATTACGTTCGCACCTCGCGCGACAAGTTTGACGTCATCACCTCCGACCCCATCCACCCCTGGGTCAAGGGCGCTGCAACCCTGTATACCAAAGAGTACTTCGAGCTCTGCCGCCAACGCCTCAACCCCGGCGGCGTCATGGTGCAGTGGGTCCCCCTCTACGAAAGCTCTCCCGCGGCCGTCAAGAGCGAGATCCGGACGTTCTTCGAAGTCTTCCCCCACGGCACCATCTGGAGCAACGACGCCAACGGCCGTGGATACGACACCGTCCTGCTCGGCCAGGCCGAGCCCACGCGCATCGATGTCGGCCGGCTCGTCCAGCGCCTCGGCCGCGAAGACCACGCCGCCGTCGCCCAGTCCCTCTTCGATGTCGGCTTCGCATCCGCCGTCGAACTGCTCGGCACCTACGCCGGCCGCTCCGCCGACCTCAAGCCCTGGCTCCGCGATGCCGAAATCAACCGCGACCGCAACCTGCGCCTTCAATACCTCGCCGGCCTCGGCCTCGATCTGACCCGCGGCGAGGAAATCTTCGATGACATGGCCGCCCATTGCCAGTATCCCGACGATCTGTTCCTCGCCTCGACCGAGCTCCGCCGCGCCCTGAAGATTGAGATGACCCGAGGCACGGTGCGCCGCCTGGCCGAGAGGTGACGCAGCACCTCCTCGACATCCAGGGTTTCCACGCCGCGCCGATCGCTTCCAATTCGCGCCGGCCGTCTTCGCTGATACACTGTCCCCCGAGCAAACGAAAGGACCAACCATGCTCTCGGTGCAGTTCACCTCGGCGGCCGCCGCGATCTGTTTGCTCTTGTCCCTTCACGCCATGGGCCAGGAAGATCTCGCCGCCGTCGGCCAGCAGGCCGACCAATGGCGAGCATCCCATCGCCTGATCGACCTCCACCAGCACATCAACATGACCCCCGAGCATGTCGATCGCGCTGTGCGGATCATGGATGCCGTCGGCGTCGGCGTCGCCGTCAACCTCGGCAGCGGCACCGTCACCCCCGGCCCCGACGGCGCGCCCTCCGCCTTCGAGCGCGCCAAACGCCTCACCGATCAGCGCCACCCCGGCCGGATCATCCACTACATGACCCTCGACTACCGCGGCTGGGATCAGCCCGATTTCGCCGATCGCGCTGCCAGGCAGATCGATGAAGGTCACCGCCTCGGCTCCGCCGGCCTCAAGGAATTCAAGCGTCTCGGCCTCTTCCTCCGCGATGGCCAGGGCAAGCTCATCCGCATCGACGACCCAAAGCTCGACGGCGTCTGGAAACGCTGCGGCGAGCTCGGCATGCCCGTCTCCATCCACGTCGCCGATCCCAAGGCCTTCTGGCTCCCCTTCGAGCCCGCCAACGAACGCTGGAGCGAGCTCAAAGACCACCGCGATTGGTGGTTTGGCGATCCCGCCAAATACCCCGCCTGGAAGGACCTGCTCGAAGCCCTCAACCGCGTCATCGCCCGCCACCCCAAGACCACCTTCGTCTGCGTCCACTTTGGCAACAACGCCGAGGAACTCGACTGGGTCGACCAGTCCCTCGACAAATACCCCAACATGATGGTCGACCTCGCCGCCCGAATCCCCGAAATCGGCCGCCACGACCCCAAGAAGGTCCGCGACCTCTTCATCAAGCACCAGAACCGCATCTTTTTCGGCACCGATTTCATGGTCTACAACCGCCTCATCCTCGGCTCCAGCGGCAATGAGCCACCCCCCACCGACGAAGATGCCAGAACCTTCTACGCCAAGCACTGGCGCTGGATGGAAACTCTCGACACCAACTGGGCCCACATGACCCCCATCCAGGGCGACTGGACCATCAACTCCATCGGCCTCCCCGCCTCCGTCGCCCGCAAGATCTACTTTGACAACGCCCGCAAACTCCTCGCCCGCTCCCTCCCCGCCCCCACGATGAAGGCCGCCCGCATCGAAGCCGCTTTCACCATCGATGGCGACCTCTCCAAGCCCATCTGGCAGAAAGCCTCCCCCATCTTCCTCGAATACACCCTCCGCGAATCCGCCGCCATCCCCCACCTCTCCACCGCCGTCCGCGCCCTCTGGTCGGCCGAGTATCTCTACCTCTCCTACCACTGCCCCTACACCCAGCTCACCATCTTCGACCCACCCTCCAACACCGAACGCCTCGGCCTGTGGGACCGCGATGTCATCGAAGCCTTCATCGGCTCCGACCACGCTAACATCAATCACTACAAAGAGTTCGAGGTCGCCCCCACCAACGAGCGCCTCGACGTCGCCCTCCGCCTGCCCGACAAAGACTTCCCATGGGCCAGCAACTTCACCTCGGCCGTCAAAATCGACGAAAAAGCCCGAATCTGGACCGCCGAAGTCCGCATCCCCCTCTCCAGCCTCAGCCCGACGCCCCCCACGCCCGGCGACCGCTGGCGCTTAAACCTCTTCCGCTCCGACCGCGCGGCCAACGCATTCCTCGCCTGGAACCCCACCCTCACCCCCACCACCCACCCCCCCGCCCGCTTCGGCACCCTCATCTTCCAGCCATAGCGCCCTTCCCCT
>CAZMXI010000005.1:54372-63640 GCA_964570205.1 uncultured Tepidisphaeraceae bacterium | reverse complement strand
GCATCTGGGCTACCCGGCTCCTGAGGGCGTTGCCTTCTACAACGAGATGACCCCGGCGAAGTCCGCTCCCGGCACGTACTTCATGGCCTGCGGCTTCAACATGGGGTACTTCGGGATTCAGGAACTCGGAAACGGCAAGAAAGTCGTCATCTTCTCGGTGTGGGACCCCGGCTCGCAGAACGATCCGAAGATCGTCGCAGAAGAGAAACGGGTCAGGGTGCTGCACCAGGGCGACAAGGTCCGTGTCGGCAGATTTGGCGGCGAAGGCACCGGCGGCCAGTCATTCTTCGACTACGACTGGAAGACGGGACAGACGTATCGATTCCTGGTTCGCGCGAAACTGGAAGATCCGCGCACGGTATTCTCGGCTTATTTCTTCATCCCCGAGGAGAACGCCTGGAAGCACCTGGTGACGTTCTCGACCCTCGGCAGCGGCAGGAACCTGGGCGGTTATTATTCGTTCATCGAGGATTTCAAGCGGGATCGTGTTTCGGCCACTCACCCCCGCAGGGCGCTGTTTGGCAATGGCTGGGTGCAGGGCAAGGATGGCCAGTGGGCGGCGCTGACCAAGGCGCGGTTCACGGCGGATTCCAACCCCGTCACCAATATTGATGCGGGTGTGGCGGGAGACCGGTTCTTTCTGGTGACGGGGGGGGATACCGAAAACAAAACCACGAAGCTGCGGGACTACCTGACCCGGCCGCCCGTGACGCTGCCCCCTGAAAATGACAAGTAACAGCTCGCGGGTAGGCTTATACCCGTCGGCGTCTAAGGATTAGCCCAGCAGCGCCCATCGCGGCCAACAGCATTGCGGATGGTTCGGGAATGATCTGTGCCACGAGCAACTGCGTGTTCTGCTCGATCGACCAGGCGTACCCGTAGGGAAGCGATGGGGCGTAAATCAGACCCGTATGCTCCATCAGGCCGCCCGCGTCGATCAACGTGTAGGATGCGCCAAGCGTCGGGGCGAAATCGTCCAGGAGCGATATCTGCACATTCGCGACGGTGACATTGCCTGAAACGTGGATCTGGTCGTAGGCGCTGCCGCCAATCTCCATGATCAGGATGCTGGCGGGTTCCATAATGAGGTTGCCAACGACGCTAATGTCTCCCGGGCTGTTGCCGGGGCTGTAGGTGTTCCGGAACCTGAAGTTGCCGCCGCCGTCAAACTCGCCCGCGCCGGTCACCCCGCCGTAGAACACCAGCGAGGATGAAGGATCCGCGTAAGCCTGCCCATGGTGAACGACGGAGCCGTTGAATCTCAGTTCCTGGCCGTTCTCGGCGACAAATTGCCCAAAATTGACGATCGGATCCACCACGACGCCGGTCCCGGCGATTCGCCCGCGATTGATCAGAGAGCCTCGCAGCAGGGCGTTGTGGCTGAGGGTGATCTGGCCGAAATTCTCCATTTCCTCAGCGTTGAAATCGCCGCCGTCCAGGCGGAGATGAGCGCTGGCGGCCAGCGTGGCCTTGCGGGAGATTTTGCCGGCCTGCTCCGGAGGCAAGTAGATGTCATCGCCAAGGTCGCCGCCGGGTGGCAGTTCACGGCGGGGGCCTGTGATGTCTAGAACACCGGACAGGAAGTTGATGGGTCCCCGCCCGCTGATTGACGCCGCCCTGAGGGTCGCGCCATCCAGCGTCAGTGCTCCGTCATCCAACACGGATATCTCACCGCCGATGTCGAGAGTCCCTCGGATCAGGTTCATTTCTCCCGTGCTCTCCAGGCTGCCGGCGGTGAGGAAGCCGCCTTCGAGCCGAAGCAGGCCGCCATCACGCACGTCGATAGCGCCGGCAACTGTAATAGCCGCGCCGCCCCGGACCACGACCTGTCCCGTGATGGTGGTGTCCTCGCTGCCGATGAGCAGATCGCCGTCGACGGTGAACGAGGCATCTTCGCCGCTGACGACAATCCGACCATGAGTGCCGGGTCCGGTGCCGACCTGGGCGAACGCGGCGTGAACGGCACCGCCGCCTGTGATGGTCAATCCGCCGCTGCCGACATTGCCGACACTGAGCAGGTCGTTGACGTTCCAGATGCCGTTGTCACGTACGGTGACGTTGCCGTCTGAACCGGAGGCCGCCCCCAGAATGGACAAATAGCTCGTAAAAGTGCCGTTGACCAGGCTGACGCGGGCCTGGTCGCCGGAGTTCAAGCCGAGTACCAGCGAAGGCTCGTCCGATTCGAGCATCACGTATGGTCCGGGGGATTCGTATCCCAACAGGCCAAAATCACTGCCCCCCATATCAAACACAAGCATGTCGTTGCCGACTTGGAATTGCTGTGCGGATCGACTGGAGTCGAGGTGCACGGTATAAGCGCCGGACAGGTCGAAACGCACGGCATCCGCGGCAGTAGGCACGCCCTTGGGCGACCAGTTGGCGGGAGAGCCGTATGAACCGCCCAGATGGGCTCGCCAATCGCACACGGCGGCCCCCGCCGGCAATGCGCACACACCCATACCCAAGCCCAACGCGCCCGCCTGAATTGCGTGTCTTGCCCGCATCATTATTCACTCCACCTGACCGAATCATACCACGATTGAAGGGTATCACGAAACGAATAATGCTGGTTTGCCCATCTTTGCTGGATTATCGGACTGTTCTGGTGCGATATGACGCAGCCCTACACTGTCTTTCAGGCGCCCTTCCATTTGTGTTGCCGTCGCGTAGATTGCCGGGGGCATGACGCAACTGCAAGAGATGCGAATTCGCACCGACCGGATAGGCAGCCGGAGTTTGCTGCTGATATGCGGCGCTGTCCTGGTGTTGCTGGCAGGATGGATGCTGGTGTTTCCTTACACCGGCGAGGGCGATTCGGTTTTCCATTACCTCATTGCACGATACGGTTTGGTGACGCCGGAGTACCTGCTGAGCGGGTTTGGCCGGCCTATGCACAAGCTGCTGATCATCGGCCCGGCGCAAGTCGGGCTCTATGCGACCCGCCTTATGCAGGCCCTGATGACGGTAGCGCTGATCTGGCAGACGATCCGCATGGCGGAGGATATGGAACTGCGTTATCCGCTCGTGGCGGGTGCGACATTGCTGTTCCAGCCGCTGGTATTCATGCTGGCCAGCGACACAATGACGGAAATCCCGACAGCGCTTGGGATTACGGCTGCAATACGGCTGTGGTGGCGTGGGCGTCTTCTGCCATCGTGCCTGATCGTGTCTCTGTTGCCGGCGGTTCGGCCAGAAGGGTTCTTCTTCTGCGCCATGTGGGGGCTGATGTTGGTGCTGCGATCATGGAGGCCGGACCAAATTGGTCGGGAATTGGCGTGGCGGTTTGTTATGGGAGTGAGCCTGGCGACGGGTGTGGCACTGTGGGTGCTGGCATGCTATCTCGCCGTCGGAAACTGGGAGTACTTGCGAGAGAACTTCTGGCCGGCCAAGAGTTACGAGGCATACGGGCGGGGGCCGATCTGGTGGCACGCGGCGCGATGGCCTGATTACTGCGGGCTGGTGCTGCTGGTGTTGTTTGTGGCGGGCATCTGGCCGGCAATGCGCCAGAAGAAGATGCGGCTGCCCTGGTGCGTATGGCTGATCGTCTTTGGGACGCATTCGGTCCTGTATTGGGGGGGGTGGTTTGCATCAGTTGGGCTGATGCGGATCATGGTGACGATTTCGCCGGTGACGGCGATCGTCTGTCTATATGGGTGGAATGCATTTGCCCGGAGGCTGGAGATACGGGGAATGCCGTCAGATCGGCGATGGTGGCTGGGCAGCGCGACCATCGCCGCGATGTACCTATGGGCGGTTGGGGCTTACCTGATCCACCCGGGGCGATGGCATTGTTTTCCGATTCGATCGGC
This sequence comes from uncultured Tepidisphaeraceae bacterium, assembly GCA_964570205.1. GTDB lineage: Bacteria > Planctomycetota > Phycisphaerae > Tepidisphaerales > Tepidisphaeraceae > CAZMXI01. The sequence continues at coordinate 59,831 of CAZMXI010000005.1, read as the reverse complement.
GGCGCAGTACATCCGCGAGAATCGGCTGCTGGATGATGCTCCGATGTTCTTCACGGGCGATCGAATCCTGCTGGCGGAGCTGGATTATCCACGATACACCGATCGGCTGGCGACCAACAAGTTCAGCCGACACGAGGAGTTGACGATCCTGGCGGGGCTTCCGCTGGGAACGGTGGGGGTGTGGGACAACCAGCAGGCGGAGCAGTGGCACAGCGTGGCGATCGAGGAACTGGAGGCGATGGGGTATCGCAAGCTGTACGAAGCAAGGTGGAGGGCGCCGGACATCGCGGCATGGGCTGTCTCGCGATATAAGGGGCTGCCGCCGCCCAAGCCGCTGATCGGCACGCAGCGGTACGCGGTGTTCAGGCGGGAGAGCATGCGGCCACCGCCGGCGGAATAGGGGCTACGCCGTCGCCAGTTGCCAGTCGATGTTGAGCTCATCGCAGGTCTTGCCGAGTTCCTGGCGGAGTTTGCTGATGGAGAGGGTGCGGGGCACGGAGATCAGGATTCCCATTTCGAACATGGGCGCGCCGGTGATGGGGGCGGGACGACGGTGGGTTTCAAGGCTCTCGATATTGGCATTGTTGGCGCGGAGCAGGTGGGATATGCGATGGACCAGGCCGGGCTGGTCGATTGCGGTTGCGGTGAGGCGGTAGGGGATGGCCTGCGCCGAGGGAGTGACGGATTCCGGGCCCGCGGGGCAGAGCTCGACGTGGAGGCCGGTGCGCTGGCGGAGCGTGGGCAGGTCGTCGCGGATCTTGTCGATGTTGTGCGAGGCGCCGGCAATGAGGACCATCACGGCGAACTGGCCGCGGAGATTCACCATGCGGCTGTCTTCGATATTGCCGCCGCGTTCGAAGATGAACTGGGAGACATCGTCGACAAGGCCGGCGCGGTCGGTGCCAATGGCGGTCAAGATCAGATGCTGGTCCATGGGGGCTATTGTGGGGTGATTGGGGCGGGATGGCAACAAAAGTCATCGAAGGCTTGACAGAGGAGGACTTTGCCCTGTATATAAGAGAAAGATTTCTCGATAGATTGTTCTCGATAAATGGTTCTCGATAGCCGACAATCGCAAGAGGAGTTGTACGGTGGAACAGACGAACCCAGCAGCCGAGAAGCCTCGAAGCGTTCCCGAGCCGACGCTTCGCCGGCTGCCGCTGTATCACCGCTTGCTGAAAGGGTTTGAGCAGGAAGGTCGGCCATTTGTCTCCTGTACCCACATAGGTGAGGCCTTAGGGTTGGATTCGACGCAAGTTCGGAAGGACGTGGAGATTACGGGAATCGTAGGCCGGCCCAAGGTAGGGTATGCGGTGGGGGAGTTGGTTAGGGCGATCGAGGGTTTTCTGGGGTGGAACAACGTGAACCAGGCGTTTCTGGTCGGGGCGGGCAGCTTGGGGGCAGCGCTGTTGGGGTATACCAAATTCCAGCAGTGCGGTTTGGAGATTGTGGCTGCGTTCGACACGGACGAGAAGAAGATCGGCACGATGATCCACGGCAAGCACGTGCTGCCGCTGAGAAAGCTGGCGAACCTGCTTGCGCGGATGCACGTGCACATGGGGGTGATCACGGTGCCGGCGGCCGTGGCGCAGCACGTGGCCGACATCATGGTCGAGGGCGGGGTGCGGGCGATCTGGAACTTCGCGCCGGTGCGGCTGAAAGTGCCGGGGAAGATCATCGTACACAACGAGGACCTGTACTGTTCGCTGGCGGCCTTGTCGCAGAAGCTTGCGGCGGCGATGGCGGCGGAGCAGTCGGCCCTCGCATCATCGGGCGCAACGTCGTAGCGCGCCAGCGGGCTTCATGAACTGAAGGTTTTTGCAGCGGATTGAAAGGAGAGAGGCATCATGCTGCTCCAGGAGCGGCCCCCGACACAGGGGCGGAAATTCGAGAAGGTCTGTGCGATCCTCGATCGCTATGGCCGGCAGCCGCGGAAGCTGATTCCGATTCTTCAGGCGGTGCAGGATGAATACCGGTACCTGCCGCAGGAGGTGCTGACCTACGTGGCGACAGCGCTGGATGTTCCGCCGGCGCGGGTGTTCGGCGTGGCGACGTTCTACGCGCATTTTGCGCTGGAACCCAAGGGCAAGTACGTGGTCCGGCTGTGCGACGGGACGGCGTGTCATGTGAAGCAGTCGATTCCGATCCTGGAGGCGCTGCGCAAGCGGCTGAACCTGAGTGAGGAGAAGAAGACGACGCCGGACATGCTGTTCACGGTGGAGACGGTGGCGTGCCTGGGCGCCTGCGGATTGGCGCCGGTGATGGTGATCAACGAGGAAGTGCATGGGCAGATGACTCCATCCGGCGCGGTGAAGCTGGTAGAGGAGATCGTGGCGAAGGAGAACGGGCAATGAACAGTCAACCCAAGCGTGACTATGGGCAGGCCGAGGGCAATGGGCGGCAGAGGCGCCGGGTGGTGATCTGCGCCGGCACGGGATGTGTGGCGAACGGGGCGTATCGAGTTTTCGACGAATTTGTGAAAAAAATCACGGAGTCGGGAGTTGCGGTCGTGGTGGATTTGAAGCGGGAGAACCACGATGGCGTTGCGGTCACGAAGAGCGGGTGCCAGGGTTTCTGCCAGATGGGCCCGCTGGTGACGGTGCTGCCCGAGGGCATCCTGTACACGCGGGTGAAGGTTGACGATGTGGCCGAGATTGTCCAGGCAACGCTGATCGAGGGGAGGAAGGTGGATCGGCTGCTATACGTCGATCCGGCAACCGGGAAGCACTGTCATGGCACGGCCGACATTCCGTTTTACCAGCGGCAGCAGCGATTCGTGCTGAAGGAATGCGGTCTGATCGATCCGGAGAACCTGGATGAATATATCCGCCACGGCGGCTACTGCGCTGCTCGGAAGGCGTTCTTGGAGATGAAGTCGCAGCAGATCGTCGAAGAGATCGCGAAAAGCGGGCTGCGCGGCCGGGGAGGCGGCGGTTTTCCGACAGGGCGGAAATGGGAAGCAGCGCGCATCCAGGTGAGCGACAAGAAGTATGTCATCTGCAACGCCGACGAGGGCGATCCGGGCGCGTTCATGAACCGGTCGGTCATGGAAGGTAACCCGCACAGCGTGCTGGAGGGGCTGATGGTGGCAGCCCGAGCCATTGGCGCGGATGAGGCGGTGATCTACGTGCGCACCGAGTACCCGCTGGCGGTGAAGCGCATGCGGCGGGCGGTGGAGGATGCGACCAAGGCGGGAATACTGGGCGACGATGTATTCGGCTCTGGGTTGAAGCTGAATTGTGAGATCATGGAAGGGGCCGGCGCGTTTGTCTGCGGCGAAGAGACGGCGATGATCGCCAGCATCGAAGGACATCGGGGGATGCCGCGGCCGAAACCGCCGTTCCCGGCGCAGAGCGGCCTGTGGGGCAAACCGACGATCATCAACAACGTCGAGACGCTGGCGCACGCCGTGCGGATCATCAACGAAGGCGCGGCGAGCTTCCGGAAGCTGGGCACGCCGAACTCGCCGGGCACGAAGACGTTCGCGTTGACGGGCCACGTTGCGAATACGGGTTTGATTGAAGTGCCTTTCGGGACGACGTTGCGGGAGGTGGTGCTGAACATCGGCGGCGGGATCACGGCGGCCGACGGCAAGCCGGCCGGAGACGGTTTCAAGGCCGTGCAGATCGGCGGGCCCTCGGGAGGGTGTCTGACGAGAGATCATCTTGAACTGCCGCTGGACTTCGATTCGCTGCGGAGCGTGGGCGCGATGGTGGGGTCCGGGGGGCTGGTGGCGATGAACGCTCAGACGTGCATGGTGAGCGTGGCGCGGTTCTTCATGGACTTCACGCAGCGTGAGAGCTGCGGCAAGTGCGTGCTGTGCCGCGAAGGCACGAAACAGATGCTGGCCCTGATGGATGACATCATCGAAGGCCGGGGCACGCCGCAGACACTGGAGTTGCTGGATACTCTGGGCAGGGCGGTGCAGAAGGGCTCGTTGTGCGGGCTGGGCAAGACAGCGCCGAATCCGGTGCTGTCCACGATGCGGTATTTCCGGGAGGAGTACGAAGCGCACGTGCTGCACAAGTGCTGCCCTGCGGGGCAGTGCAAGGCGCTGGCCAAGCCGGTGATCAACGCATCCAGGTGCAAGGGGTGCGGGGTGTGCGTACGCAAATGTCCGGTCGGGGCGATCACGGGCGAAAAGCGGCAACCGCACACGATCGACCAGGCCAAGTGCATCAAGTGCGGGGCGTGCGTGGACGCCTGCAAGTTCCAGGCGGTCGAAGGGATATAGCGAGGCGAAGACTGGAATGGATATGAAGACACTGACCATTGACGGGCGCGACATCCCGATTGAGGGCGAGCGCAACCTGCTGGAGATGATTCGCAAGGCCGACATCGACCTGCCGACGTTCTGCTATCACTCGGACCTGAGCGTGTACGGCGCATGCCGGCTGTGCATCGTGGACATCGAAGGCAGGGGCATCCAGGGCGCGTGCTCGACGCCCCCGGAGCCAGGGTTGAGGGTCCGCACGCAGACGGCGGAGCTTCGCGAAATCCGCAGGATCACCGTCGAACTGCTGCTGGCCAACCACGACCAGAGCTGCCCGACATGCCCCAAGAGCAGTGATTGCCAGCTCCAGGACCTGGCGCGGCGGCTGGGGGTGCAGAAGGTGCGGTTCAAGCCGGTGCACACGCCAGAGCCGATCGACGAATCCAGCCCATCGCTGGTGCGCGACCCGAACAAGTGCGTGCTTTGCGGCGACTGCGTGCGGTTCTGCTCGGAGATCCAGGGGATCGGCGCGATCGACTTCGCGCATCGCGGCCACCAGGCGGCGGTGCTGCCGGCGTTCGGCAGGAACCTTGGCGAGGTGGAGTGCGTGAACTGCGGGCAGTGCGCCAGCGTCTGCCCGACGGGCGCGCTGGCGCCGCGCAGCGAGGTGGATGAGGTGTGGCGAGCCCTGAGTGACGCGAAGAAGAAGGTGGTCGTGCAGATCGCCCCGGCGGTGCGGGTGGCGATCGGCGAAGCGTTCGGCATCGACTACGGGGCGACGACCACGGGGCAGATTGTCGCAGCGCTGAAGCGCATGGGCTTCCACCAGGTGTACGACACTTCATTCACGGCGGACCTGACGGTGATCGAGGAGGCCAATGAGTTCATCGCCCGTAAGGCCAGGGGCGAAAACCTGCCGCAGTTCACGAGTTGCTGCCCCGCCTGGGTGAAATTCGCCGAGCAGTACTTCCCGAGCCTGCTGAAGAACCTGTCGAGCTGCCGCTCGCCGCAGCAGATGCTGGGGTCGCTGGCGAAGGCGACGCTGCCGGAGGCGCTTGGGGTGGAGCCAAAGGACCTGGTCGTGGTGTCGATCATGCCCTGCACGGCCAAGAAGTTCGAGGCCAAGCGGCCTGAGTTGAGCAAGGACGGCGTGCCGGACGTCGACCACGTGCTGACGACGCAGGAGCTGGCGCGGATGATCCGCGAGGCAGGCATACGCTTTGAGAAGCTCCAGCCCGATAGCTTC
>CAZMXI010000005.1:0-54362 GCA_964570205.1 uncultured Tepidisphaeraceae bacterium | reverse complement strand
GAGTCGTTTGACATGCCCCTGGGCTTCAAGACCGGCGCGGGCGTGATCTTCGGCAATTCCGGCGGTGTGAGCGAGGCGGTGCTTCGCTACGCGGTGGAGAAGCTCAAGGGCCGGAAGCTCGACAGCCCGGATTTCCACGCCGTTCGCGGCGAAGGCGGGATGCGCTTCGCCACGGTGGAGATCGATGACATGAAGCTCAAGCTGGCGGTGGTGCATGGGTTGAAAAATGCCCGGGAACTGGCCGAGAAGGTGCGTGCCGGTGAGTGCGACTGCGACCTGATCGAGGTGATGGCCTGCCCGGGCGGCTGCATCGGCGGCGCTGGGCAGCCGGTGAGCCCAGCGCCGGCCGAGGCGCGGCGGAGCCGCACCCGCGCCCTGTTCGACGCCGACAAGATGCTGGAGCTGCACAAGTCGCAGGAGAACCTGTACGTCAACGAGTGCTATCGGCAGACGCTGGGCGAAGTCGGCTCGCACACGGCGCATCGGCTGCTGCATACGCATTACCAGCCGCGGCGGCGCATCGACGGGGACGAAATCTCCTTTGGCGAGGGGCCGGCCGGCGACAAGCTGAAGGTGAAGGTGTGCGTGGGGACCAACTGCTTCATCAAGCAGTCGCAGCCGATCCTGCACGGGCTCATGGCGTACGTGGAGGAGAACGTGCTGCAGAACGAGGTGGACATCGCCGGCAGCTTCTGCTTCGAGTGCTGCGAATCCGGGCCGACCGTTACGATCGGCGAGAGGGTTCTGGAGCGATGCACATTGGGCGATGCGCTGGCGGCGTTGAGGGAAGAGCTGGCCAGGCGGCCGGTGAAAGCGTGAGGAATGCCGCCTGTCACGAGTGATGCGATCCCGCAGAATGCGACACGATTGGATGTGAACATGATCATGCAGGCCCCGGTTCGGGGATTCATCGATGAGGCGAAGATCAGTCGCACGCTCGGCAGGGCACGCGTCTGCGACGCGGTGCTGGTGCGCGACGTGCTTGCCAGGGCGAGGCAGCTTCAAGGGCTGGACGCCGACGACGTTGCGGTGCTGATGGGCATCAATACGCCGGAACTGGCCGACGAGTTGTTCGCCACGGCAAGGTGGGTGAAAGATGAGATCTACGGCTCGCGCGTGGTGCTGTTTGCGCCGTTGTACATTTCCAACCACTGCAGAAACGAGTGCGCGTACTGCGCCTTTCGGGTCGGGAACAAGGCGCTTCGGCGGAGGGCGCTGACGCAGGATGAGATCGCCAACGAGGTGAGAATCCTGGTCAATCAGGGCCACAAGCGGCTGCTTCTGGTTGCCGGCGAGTCCTACCCGGACGGCGAGGGTCTGGATTATGTCCTGAAGGCGATCGAGACCATTTACAGTGCGGTGAGCGGCCGTGGCGAAATCCGGCGTGTGAACGTCAACATCGCGCCATTGAGCGTGGAGGACTTCCGGCGACTGAAGGCGGCGGAAATCGGCACCTACCAGATTTTCCAGGAGACCTACCATCGTGAGACGTACGCCAAGGCGCATACCGGAGGCATCAAGCGGGACTACGACTGGCGTGTCGAGGCGCCCGATCGAGCCATGGAGGCCGGCATTGACGATGTCGGAGTGGGCGTGCTGTTCGGCCTGTATGACTGGCGGTTTGAAGTCCTGGCGCTGCTCCAGCACATCAGGCACCTGGAACAGGCGTACGGCGTGGGGCCGCACACGATCAGCGTGCCGCGGCTGGAGCCGGCTGTGGGTTCTGAACTGGCCAGCCATCCGGAATTCGGCGTGAGCGACGATGATTTCTGCAAGATCGTGGCGATTCTGCGGCTGATGGTGCCGTATACGGGCATCATCATGTCAACCCGCGAGACAGCCGAGACACGGCGGCGGACGTTCGCGATGGGCGTCAGCCAGATTTCGGCCGGCAGTCGCACGAACCCCGGCGGATATGCCGAACTGGGTCACGGCGATGTGGAGAGCCAGTTTCAGCTTGGCGATCACCGGTCGCTGGATGAGGTGATTCGCGACGTGGCGAGCATGGGGTATATCCCGTCGTTCTGCACGGCGTGCTATCGCCTTGGCCGGACGGGCGGGGATTTCATGGATCTGGCCAGGCCGGGCTTGATCAAGATGCATTGTGCGCCCAATGGCCTGTCGAGCTTCAAGGAGTACCTGATCGACTACGCATCACCCGAGACCCGCGCGGTTGGCGAGAAGCTGATCGCGCAGAAGCTGGCTGAGATGGGCGATGCCGTACGGGCCACAGCGACGAGGCTGGTGCGGTTGGTCGTCGCGGACCAGCGGGATGTTTACGTGTGATGAACCGGAGCGAGCATGAACAACACCCCCAAGAGCCTTCGCCTGCACATCGGCCTGTTCGGTCGGCGCAACGTGGGCAAGTCCAGCCTGCTGAACGCGGTGACGCGGCAGGAAGTGTCGATCGTCTCGGAAATCGCGGGTACGACGACCGATCCGGTTGAGAAACCCATGGAACTGCTGCCGCTGGGGCCGGTGGTGTTCATCGACACGGCCGGCGTCGATGATATCGGGGCTCTTGGCGAAGAGCGGGTGCGAAAGACCCGTTCCGTGTTCGACCGGACTGATTTGGCGGTTCTGGTGACCGACGGAGCCTGGACGGAATACGAGGATGAGATTCTGTCGCAGCTTGAGCAGCGCAGGACGCCGGTCCTGGCAGTGTTCAATAAATCGGACCTGGGCCAGGTGGATTCGGCGCTGGTCGAATCGCTGGAGCGGCGGAAGATACGTTGTATTCGTACGTGCGCGGCTGCGTCGGCCGAAGACCAGCGCATGGCAACCGGCAACGCAGTCCGGCAGGCGCTGCTGGATATCGCGCCGGGCGATTTCCTGAACACTTCTGCGATTCTGTCGGACCTGGTTGGACCGGGCGAGCTGGCGGTGCTGGTGGTGCCGATCGACAAGGAGGCCCCCAAGGGCCGGATCATCCTGCCGCAGGTGCAGTGCATCCGCGACCTGTTGGATGCCGGGGCGTATTGCGTGGTGGTTCGCGACAGCGAGTTGCCGGAGGCGCTGGCGAGGCTGAACCGTCGGCCGAAACTCGTCGTGACCGATTCCCAGGCGTTTGCGAAAGTGGCGGCCGAAACGCCGGAGGAAATCCCGATGACGGGCTTTTCGGTGCTGTTTTCCCGATTCAAGGGCGACCTGGTGACACAGGTATTGGGCACTTTGGCGATCGATGAGTTGGTTCCCGGCGACCGGGTTCTGATCGCCGAAGCGTGCTCGCATCACCCGATCGGCGATGACATCGGCCGGGTGAAGATCCCGCGCTGGCTGGCGGAGCGCGCCGGCGGGCCGCTGGAGTTCACATATGTACAGGGGCACGACTTCCCGAATGACCTGGCGGGTTACAAGCTGGTGATCCAGTGTGGTTCCTGCATGCAGAACCGGCGCGAGGTGCTTGGCCGCATCCTGAAATGCGGGCAGATGGGGGTGCCCATCACCAACTATGGCCTGGCGATCGCATACAGCCTGGGGATCTTTGAGCGGGCGCTGGGGCCGTTTCCCGAAGCGCTTGCGGCGTATCGAAAGGAGGTCGCGGCCATATGATGATGAACCTGGAGCTGAATCGCAGCGAAATCGTCAGGTGGCTTCGGGAAGATGACCCGGGGCGGCTGGAGAGCCTGTGGATTGCCGCCGATATGGTGCGGGCGCAGTCCGTCGGCAAGGCGGTGCACCTGCGCGCCCTGGTCGAAGTCAGCAACCATTGTTCGCGCCAATGCGGTTACTGCGGTCTGCGCTCGGGCAATGCAGAGGTCTCGCGGTATCGGATGGGCCACGCGGAGATTCTCGGCTGCGCCCACCAGGCGGCGCAGATGGGATACGGAACTGTGGTGCTTCAAGGAGGCGAGGATTACGGACTGGGGCGAGATTTCGTTGCCGATTTGGTCAGGCAGATCAAGGCGGAAACCGGCCTGGCGATCACTCTGAGCCTCGGCGAGCGGCCCCACGAAGACTTCCTTGCATGGAAACAGGCGGGGGCCGATCGATACCTGCTGCGTTTTGAGACTTCCGATCCGGACCTGTACCGGCTGATCCACCCATCCCCGCCAGACCGGCCATCCAACCGCATCGCCGACCTCTTAACGCTGCATCGGATGGGCTACGAAATCGGCAGCGGGATCATGATTGGCCTCCCAGGTCAGACCTACGCCTCGGTAGCCGACGACATCGACCTGTTCCGGCGGCTTGACCTGGACATGATCGGCGTCGGGCCGTACATCCCGCACCCGCGGACGCCGGTTGGCCGGGGTGAATGGGGGAGGCGAATCGAGGCCGGCGAGCAGACGCCGAACACCGAGCTGATGGTCTACAAGGTCATGGCGCTGACGCGGCTGGCGTGCCCTGAAGCCAATATGCCTGCCACCACCGCCCTGGCGACGATCAACAGGGCCAGCGGCCGCGAACTGGGGCTTCAGCGGGGCGGCAACGTCGTCATGCCCAATATCACGCCGAAGAAGTATCGCGAACTGTACGAAATCTATCCGGGCAAGGCCTGCGTGAACGACACCGCGGAGGCGTGCCAGGGCTGTCTGCACGCCAGGGTGGCATCCGTCGGCCGGGTGATCGGCTCCGGGCCCGGTGGCCGGCAGAAGTGCTCCGCCGCATAGTGGTTAAACGGGAGAGGCCCATGATTGAGAAACCCGTCTCTGTCGCCATTTGCATGGGAAGCTCGTGCTTCTCACGGGGGAACAACCGCAACATCGAGATCCTGCAGAACTGCATCGCGAATTGCGATCCGAAGTCTGCGGTTGAGCTGCGCGGCCACCTGTGTGAAGGCATGTGCAAGCAGGGGCCGAACATCCAGATCGGCGAGAAGCTATATCACGAGGTGGACCCCGTCATGCTCGTCGGGCTGCTCACGCAGCAGCTAGGGCGCAGGCAGTTCTGATCTCTGCCGGCAAGGTTACCATGGATTACCTCAATCCCATCTTCACGGAGAAACGCGAGTGCCAGGACTGCTACAAGTGCGTCCGCAACTGTGCTGTGAAGGCGATTAAGGTCGAGGGAGGCTGCGCCACGGTGATCCCTGAAATGTGCATCCTGTGCGGGCAGTGCGTGGCGGTCTGCCCGAACAACGCCAAGCGGGTCCGCGATGATCTGCCACGTGTCCGCCAGTTGCTTGCCCGGAACCAGCGGGTGATCGTCTCGCTGGCGCCTTCGTTTGTGGCCGAGTTCCCGGGCATCCGGCCGGGGCAACTGATTGGCGCCCTGAGACGCCTTGGCTTCGCCGGGGTCTCGGAAACCGCTTTGGGCGCCCAGGAGGTGTCATCCCACATCGCCGAGCTGTTTGCCCGCGAGCCCGGCCGCATCCTGCTCTCCAGCGCATGCCCGACCGTCGTCGCGTATCTCCAGAAGCACAAGCCGGCTTATGCGCACTTCATGACAGAGCTGATGTCGCCGCTGCTGGCGCACTGCAAGATGCTGCGCTCCGTCCTCGGCGTCGACGTCGGCATCGTCTTTGTCGGCCCCTGCATCGCCAAGAAGATCGAAGCCGACACCCATCCCGAGCTGGTGGATGCGGCCCTGACGTTCGAGGACCTGCGCCGGTGGTTCGAGGCCGAGCGGATCGAAGTCGCCGGTATCCGCGAAGGCGATGGTGACCGGTTTGTCCCCCATCGCTCCGCCGAGGGCGCGATCTACCCGATTGACGGGGGCATGATCGCGGGCATTCGGTCGAATTGTCCGGTGACCGACTGTTCTTTCATGAGTTTCTCCGGGATCGGCGCGATCGAGCGCGCCCTGTGCGGGCTGGAGGATATGCGACCCGATCGGGGCCTGTTCATCGAGCTGCTTGCCTGCGAAGGCGGCTGTGTCAACGGCCCCAAGGCCGACCGACAGGCCCAGACCGCCGCCAAGCGATTCCAGGTCCTGCAGTACGCGGATTACCAAGCCGGCAGCGTGCCTCGTCGGCCGGGCATCGCGATCGACGCCCGATTCGGCGCGGCGACCGAAACCGGCGAGCCGTACTCGGATCGCCAGATTCGCGAGGTCCTGCGCAGCGTCGGGAAGTACACGGTCGATGACGAATTGAACTGCGGCGGCTGCGGCTATGACTCCTGCCGTGAATTCGGCAAAGCCATGCTCGGCCGGAAGGCCGAACGGTCGATGTGCGTGACATACATGCGCAAGCTCGCGCACAAGAAGGCCAATGCGCTGATCCACAAGATGCCGTCGGCGGTCGTGATTGTGGATGAGAACCTGCGCCTGCTGGAGTGCAACGCGGGTTTTGTCCGCCTTGTCTCCCGGGACGGCGCTACGGCGGAAGAGCAGCTTGCCGGCATGGAGGGCAGGGCCCTGGCGACGCTCGTGCCATTCCATAACCTGTTCGCCACCGTCCTGAAGACCGGCGAGGACCTGGTGGACAGGGACCTTCGCTTCCGCGAGACGATCCTGCATATCTCGATCTTCACCATCGAGAAGCACCGCGTGGTGGGCGGGATTCTGCAGGACATCACCCGGCCGGCGGTCCAGAAGGAACAGGTGATCCAGCGGGCCGAAGAGGTCATCCAGAAGAACCTGGCGACGGTGCAGAAGATCGCCTTTCTGCTTGGCGAGAATGCGGCCGATTCCGAGGTTGCTCTGAATGCCATCATCGACTCCTTTTCGCCGCCGAAGATCGACGAAACCGGAGATGACGCCCATGACTGGCGAAAGCTTTATCGACGTTGACTACGCCCAGCGCGCCAAGCACGGCCAGATCGTTTCCGGCGACATCTTCCTATCGAGGAAGATCAAGGAAGAGGGGCGGATCATCACCGTGCTGTCCGATGGGCTGGGATCGGGGGTCAAGGCGTCGGTGCTGGCGAACCTGACGGCCGCCATGGCGGTCAAATACACAGCAGCGTTCGTCGATATCCGCAGGTCGGCCGGGACGATCATGGACACGCTGCCGATCTGCGAGGTGCGGAGAATCAGCTATGCCACGTTCACCATCGTTGATCTGGAGGATGACGGCGGCGCCCGCCTGATCGAACACGGCAACCCGGCGGCGATCGTGCTCCGGGGGCCGGTGGCGCTGCCTCTGAAGAGGGAGAGCTTCACCGTTGAGCGCTGGAAGGACCGGACCATCACCTACGCCGAGACGACGTTGCAGCTTGGCGACCGGCTGGTCCTCTGCTCGGATGGCGTCAGCCAGTCGGGCCTGGGCCGCAAGGGCCTGCCCCTGGGCTGGGGGCGGGATGCCATCCTGCGCTATGCGGGGGACCTGGTGCGTCGCGATCCCGAGATTTCCAGCCAGCGACTGGCGCAGAAGCTCGTCAACGAAGCCTGCGTCAACGACAGCGGCAGCGCCAAGGACGATGTCACCGCCGGCGTCATCTTCTTTCGCCGGCCGAGGCGCATGCTCATCGTCACCGGGCCGCCGTTCTCGAAGGACCGTGATGCCGAGCTGGCGGAGCTTGTCCGGACCTGGCCCGGCCGGAAGGCCATCTGCGGCGGCACGACGGGCACGATCATCGCGCGTATGCTCCAGCGCGAAGTGACGATGGATCTGACTAACGTCAACCCGGATGTTCCGCCGGTCTCTTGCATGGAAGGCGTTGACCTGATCACTGAGGGCACGCTGACCCTGGCCAAGGTGGCCGAGCTGTTGGACGGAAATCCGCGAGCCGGTCAGGGCGGTGTGAATGCGGCTGCACAGCTTGTCGGCATGATGCTCGAAAGCGATATCGTCGAGTTTGTCGTCGGTACGCGCATCAACGAGGCGCACCAGGATCCCAACATCCCGGTGGAGCTGGATCTCCGCCGGAACATCGTTCGGCGCATCGCGTCGCTGCTCGAGTCTCGCTATCTCAAGGCGACCGAAGTCCAGTTCATGTAACTGCCTCGAATGCGGTGGGGAGGGGTAAGACCGTGTGCCCCGCTCTGCAACGAGGCAGAGTCTTCCCCTTGCGCTTCTGCTGAACTGTGGAGTTGGTGGCGGAATCGGCCGGTTATCTGTCGACGAGAGAACGCAAATGCCGTCGGCGCTTTTTGAGATGAGCAACGACTGTCGCGTGCGGCTGTGTTTGCGGCCTCTTCACGGGTCCGCGACGGCAAGGCGAACACGCACTCTGTGAAGAGCAAGAGGGCCGGAAGAGCACCTGTGGTTCTTCCGGCCCTCTCGTTCGGCCAGAGCGGCTCAACTGCATCCCATCGAATTCCCGCAGTTCAGGCACTTATAGCACGTCCCACTGCGGACCGTGATCGACCCGCAGACCTCGCATGGAGGGGCATCCGACTGGAGCTCAGCGCCCTGCTGGCTCAGGGGGTCGGCGGCCACAACCAGCCTGACGCTGGCGAGGCTGGGATTGGCCGGGTCCGTCAGGCGGACGCGGGGGTGCAACTCAAGATGTGGCGCCGGCGACGGCTCGTGCTTGTGGCCGTTTCCATTCCCATTCCCGGTGCCATGGCCATGACCGTTTCCGTTGCCGTTGCCGCTGGCGGGGCGGGTCACGTCCGCCGTCGAGGGCTCCTGCTGCTCGCCATCAATCCGGGCCTCGTGCGGCGCGGGGACGGATTGCGGCTGGGCGGCCGGGGGGCCCGCCGGGCTAGGGTTTGCGGGTTTCTCCCGCTTGGGGGCGTTGGCTGCTCGATAGCCCGGGACAAACTCCATTGCCAGCCAGCGGAAGATGTAATCGACCAGGCTCTTGGCGAAACGAATCTCGTGGTTGCGCGTCATGCCACTGGGCTCAAATCGCACGTGCTCGAATTTGCGCACCAGTGACTCGACCGGCACGCCGTATTGCAGGGCCAGCGAGACCAGCGTGGCGATCGTGTCCATCAGCCCGCCGATGGTTGACCCTTCCTTGGCCATGGTGATGAACACCTCTCCGGGCTGGCCATCTTCGTACAGGCCGACGGTGATGTAGCCTTCGTGGCCGGCCACATCGAACTTGTGGGTCAGCGCGCGGCGTGTATCGGGCAGGCGGCGACGCAGAGGTCGCTCGACGATGCGCTCGATGATCTTCTCGATCGGCGAGGTGCTTGCTGGAGCGAGGTTGTCCGATTTCACGCCCGCGGCGGCCGAGGCGACCTGGCCGGCCACTTCGTCACGGGCGGCGGCCACGGCATCGTGGTCTTCCTCATCCGTCTTCGCCTCCATTTCCTCATCCGACTTGACGTTCAACGGCTGTGACAGCTTCGACCCATCGCGATAGAGGGCGTTGGCCTTCAGACCCAGCTTCCACGAGAGATAGTACGCGCTCTTGATGTCCTCGACGTTGGCCTCGGCCGGCAGGTTGATCGTCTTGGAGATCGCGCCCGAGATAAACGGCTGGGCGGCGGCCATCATGCGGATATGGCCTTCGACGGCGATGAATCGCTGCCCGTACTTGCCGCATCGATTGGCGGTGTCGAACACCGGCAGGTGCTCTTCCTTGAGGTGCGGCGCGCCTTCCAGGCATCCGCGTCCGCAGATGGTGTCGTTGGCCTCATCGACCTGCTGCTTCGAGAAGCCCAGCCGGCGCAACAGGTTGAAGCCGGGGGCCTGCCACTCGGCTTCAGGGATGCCCAGGCGCGCCAGGGTCTGTGCGCCGATCGACCACGGGCTGAAGGCGAATGACAGCTCGAATACCGCCGGAAGCGCATGTTCGATCCTGTCCAATTCGGCGTCATTGAAGCCGGCCGCCTTGAGGCTCGCGCGGTTGATGTGCGGCGAGCTGTCCAGCGAGAGAGCGCCGACAACGTACCTGAGGATCGCGTGAATCTCGTCGGATGAGTAGCCGAGGTTGCGCAGGGCCGGCTGGACCGACTGGTTGACGATCTTGAAATATCCGCCGCCGGCGAGCTTCTTGAACTTCACAAGGGCGAAATCGGGCTCAACGCCGGTGGTGTCGCAGTCCATGAGCAGGCCGATGGTGCCCGTAGGGGCGATGACCGAAACCTGGGCGTTTCGGTATCCATTTCGCTCGCCCTGCGCCAGGGCGCGGTCCCAGCAATCCTGTGCGGCGTGGAGCATCGATCGATTGGCCAGAATGTCGTCTTCCGCGAACTGGTTGGCGTCGATGCCGACGGGCCGGATTTCCAGCCCCTCGTAATCCCCAAGGCGCTGACGCTGGGCGGGATTCGCGGTGACATCGTAGGCGGCGCGGCGATGGTTGCGCACCACACGCAGCATATCCGACCGGTTATCGTCATAGCCCGGGAACGCGCCGTGCTCGGCGGCCATTTCGGCGCTCGTGGCGTAGGACTCGCCCGTCAGTATCGAAGTGATGGCGCCACAGAGGGCGCGGCCCTTGTGCGAGTCGTACGGAATGCCCGCCTGGATGAGCATGGCGCCGAGATTCGCGTACCCCAGCCCCAGGGTGCGATAGCGGTAGGACAGCTTGGCGATGGATTCCGAGGGGAAGGACGCCATGAGCACCGAGACCTCGAGCACGACGGTCCAAAGCCGGATGGCATGTCGGAAGGCCTCGATGTCGAACCGCCGCGACTCGGGATCGAAGAACGTCAGGACGTTCAGCGAGGCAAGGTTGCATGCCGTGTCGTCCAGGAACATGTACTCCGAGCAGTTGTGAACGGTGATGCCGTTGGCGATGAACGAGCCGGTGACGGGCTCGGTCAGGTCGAACACCGGCTGCTTCCCGAGCGTGGTGATGGTGGCGACGCGATCCCAGTTTCCCGGCTGGCCCTGCACGCCGCGCGGCGGGGCGTCGGCGAGCGAGAGCGTGACGGCCTGGGCGAGTTGGTCGAGCTTTCGTCCGGGCATCAGCCCAATATGTCTGGCAAACAAGCGGAGGCTGCCCGATGCGATACGCAGGCCGTGGCGTCTCGAAGCTGCGTGGCGAAGGACCGTGAAATCTTGGGCTCCATCCCGTTCGGCCGGGGCTCCGCCCGGCGCGGTCTCCTGGCCAGACCGCTCGGAAGCGATCTGTCGATCGGACAGCGCTCCGCTGTCCATGCCGGCGTTGCCGGCGGTGATGGAGGATTGAATGCCGAAGCCCAACAGCAGCAGTTGAAGGTCTTCGAGCAGACCCAGGCTGGTTGAGGCAAGCTCGACCGCCCCGTCGCTGACACGGCCGTCGGCGGTGAACAACGCTCGCAGGAAGTGCTTCTGGGCCGCGAGCCCGACCGTAAACAACTCATCCGAAAGCCGCCTCTGGAACCGCTCGACACGAATGAACGCGCCGAGACGGCTGATCAGTCGCCGGTTTGCGATGGTCGTCGTCAGCGTGTTGCCCGACTCATCGAGCGCTGCGTTGTCGCACATCAGAGCGTTGGGGTAGTCATCGTCATAGATGCGCTGGGCGCCCCAGTTGTCCTCGACGTAATGGGCGAACTCGTCGATCTGCTCGGAGTCCCGGACGCATGCCTCCAGGTGCAGCGCGGACGAATCGCCATTGGAGCTGGACAGGAACAGCCCCAGCACCTGGAAAAACTGTGGGTCCTGCGGCTCACCGATTTCCTGGACGCAGGCGGGCTTGGCCGGCAGGCGCACTTCGTCGCGCGTAGTCAGGTCTTTGGTGGCGACCCATCCGCGCGCGCGAGTCCAGACCCTGTGGTCGGGGGTGAGTTTGAGGCTGTACCCCCCGGCGGTGCGCAGTTCGTACACTTCGCGAATGCCGGTGGGGAAGGCGCCGTCGGTGGGGTGAATCTGCTGGCCATCGAGGTTGGTGACCACGCGGCTGGGCAGGTGAATCATCTGATCGATGCGGCGCCAGATGCCGCCGGGCGTCAGCACGCGCGTGTCGCCCGTGACGCAGGGGTTTGAGGCGTTGATCCGCCCCGAGCGTGGGCAGGTGTGCCACTGGTTGATCGTGTCGTCAAACTGCACGCCGGGGTCGGCGCATCGCCATGCCGCGAATGAAACCTGGTCCCACAGGTCGCGAGCCTTCAGGCTTCTGGCCAGTTTGCCGCTGGTGCGCCAGGTGAGGTTCCACTGGCCATCCTCCTCGACCGCCTTGAAGAAGCGATTGGGAATGCGCACGGAGTTGTTCGAGTTCTGCCCCGAAACGGTGTAGTAGGCCTCGCCGTTGAAGTCGTAGTCGAGGCGCAGGCCGAGCTTCTTCGCCAGTTCCTGCTGGTCCTTGCTCAGTCGCCTGATGCCCTCTGCCATCGCCGCGACTTTCAACTCCTCACGGACCTTCCAGTTCACGAATTGCTCGATATCGGGATGGTCCAGGTCCAGGCAGACCATCTTGGCGGCCCGGCGGGTGGTGCCGCCGGACTTGATCGCCCCGGCCGCGCGGTCGCCGATCTTCAGGAAGCTCATGAGCCCGGAAGACTTGCCGCCGCCCGACAGAGGTTCGTTCTCGCCGCGCAGACGGGAGAAGTTGCTCCCCGTGCCCGAGCCATACTTGAAGAGCCGAGCCTCGCGGA
The DNA here is from genome assembly GCA_964570205.1 of uncultured Tepidisphaeraceae bacterium. Classification (GTDB taxonomy): domain Bacteria; phylum Planctomycetota; class Phycisphaerae; order Tepidisphaerales; family Tepidisphaeraceae; genus CAZMXI01. The sequence goes on along the minus strand of CAZMXI010000005.1, from coordinate 42,059 downwards.
CCCACAGGTCCATGATCCCGCCGGAATTCACCAGGTCATCGCTTACCGACTGGATGAAACACGCGTGCGGCTGGGGGTGCGAATAGGCATCCTTGGCCTTGAGCAGTTCACCGCTGCGCGGATCGCAATAAAAATGTCCCTGGCTCGGGCCGGTGATGCCATAAGCCCAGTTCAGGCCAGTATTAAACCACTGTGGGGAATTCGGCGCGCACATCTGGTGCACCAGCATGTACGCGATCTCGTCATAAAACGCCTGGGCGTCCTCGGCCGTGTCAAAGTAGCCGTACTTCTCGCCCCAGTGCCGCCAGCAGCCGGCCAGGCGATGGACGACCTGTTTCACCGAGCGCTCAGGCCCGGTGACGATATTGCCTTTCTCATCACGGATGGGCTGGCCGTGCTCATCAACCTGCGGCACGCCGGCCTTGCGGAAATACTTGCTGACCATGATGTCGGTCGCAAGCTGGGACCAGTTCCTGGGGATTTCAGCATCGTGCATCTCAAACACAACGCTGCCGTCCGGGTTGCTGATCCGGCTGGTGCGCTTCTCATATTCGACGCTGCCCAGAGCGTCCTGGCCCTGCTTCGTGAAACGACGACTGATTCTCATGTTCCTGTCCCCGGTACTGATGACTGTTTCGTCAGGCGGACGGTCCTTGCCCACGCGCAAGACCGGCCTCTTGCCGATCAGCCTATCCATCCTCTGCCCAATCCCACATGCCGGAATCCGAACGCCGGCAAAACAAAACCCTTCCGTTGCGGTCGATCCTCCGACCGCAACGGCCCAACCAACCATGCCTCATCCTTCGAAATACACCCGATGTGCGTGGGCAGGCTCGATCCGGCTGCCCGGCACCACGAGGCCATTCACAAACACAGTCCCTGTCCGGCCGCTGATACCAAACTTCGCGCCTCGCTTGACGGCGCTGGTATACACGATCTTCCCACTGACCATATCAACGATGTACACCGTGCCATCCGCCGGGGCCATAGTGCCCAAGCTGCCCTCTTCCGCCATCGCGAGCAACCGTGCACCCTCAGGCACACCCTGAGGCCATGCCTGTTGGCGGCAACCGGCCAGGATCGGCGTTGTAGCCAACATGAAGACACATAAGAGGTTATGACGAACGGTGCGCACGTCTGCCACTACTCCTGGAAGCCGCCGCAGCGTCAATCGACGCGCGGCAGAGTTAACCCTGGCTGGTCCTGATACTTACCGTTCTTGTCAGCGTAGCTCTTTGCGCAAACCCGGTCGGCCCTGAGAAAAAGGAGTTGTGCGATGCCTTCGTTGGCATAGATTTTAGCCGGCAGGGGGGTCGTATTCGAGATTTCCAGCGTAATCTTGCCGCGCCACTCGGGCTCGATGGGGGTGACGTTCACGATGATGCCGCACCGGGCGTAGGTGGATTTCCCCACACAGATCGCCAGGCAGTCCCGCGGAACGCTCACGAATTCGATCGTCTCGCACAGCGCGAAGCTGTTGGGGGGGATCAGGACGTGATCTTTACCGGTTCTGGCGGTGTCAACGGTGACGAAGGAGTCCTCGGTGAAATCCTTGGGGTCGATAATCGCCGAGTTGACGTTTGTGAAGATCTTGAAAACGGTGCCGACGCGGATGTCATAGCCGTAGCTCGACACGCCGAAGCTGATCCGGCCGGGACGCTTCACGGCATCTTCAAAGGGCTCGATGCCAATAAGCTGACGAATCTGGGTATCGCACAGAATTCCCATGGCGTCCATTTTCGCAAATCCAGTGCCGAAGTGTTAGCCAAAAATCAGGATGGCGCCCACACACGCACTGAGGTGTCCAATGAAAATCTTTATACACTATATCTGGTATCGGTCAATCGGCACTTCACTAAATATAGGGCATCGCAACGCTCGGACGGCCGTAACGAAAGGTCAAAGCGAACGTTATGGTAGCCGGAATTTTCCAGGATGTGTAAAGGTGAAATCGCTTGGGCCAAGTTATCCACTAAGTCGCTGGCGCAGGAGGTGGAGAAGTGGAGGTTATGGGACCTTCGGAAGGGGCATCGAGACGCCCCTTGCGGCAATTCGTCCGGTTCCTCAGCCATAGTGACAGCTTCATGATCCTCAGGCCGTCAGGGCATGGCGATGGCGTCGGATTCGGAAGCGCATCAGGGAAGGCGCTCGCCTCTCGCGGCTTCGAGAAGCTGATACCATTCTTCCCGCGTCAACTCGATGTCGTCGGCCTTCGTGGCGGACTTGATGTTCTCCGGCTTGCTGGAGCCGACGATCGGGATGATGCCACTGGAATGCTTCAGCAGCCAGGCGAGGGCGATATTCGTGCGCGTGGTGGCGTGCTTCTTCGCCATCGCATCCAAGGCCACGACCAGCTTGAGCATGACTTCGCGGCGGGGGTGCTTGTCGGGAACCTTGCCGCTATCGCCGAGCATGCCGCCGCCAAGCGGGCTCCATACAAGTGGCGTCATCTTCCGCTCAATGCACTGGTCGAGCGTGCCGTCGATGAAGCAGTCCAACCTGCCGAGATGGACTTCGACCTGGTTGACGATCAGCGGCATCGAACAGGCCGCCTGAAGCATTGAGACCTGCGATGGACTGAAATTGCTGACGCCAAATTCCTTCACTTTGCCGGCGGCGCGCAGCCTGTCGAACGCCTCGGCGACCTCGTGCGGGTTCATCAGGAAATCCGGGCGGTGCAGTTGGTACAGATCGATCGTCTCGATGCCCATGCGCTTGAGGGATTGCTCGCACGACCAGAGGATGTGGCTGGCCGAAAAATCGTACCGGAAGGGCGTGCCGGCGGGGTCATCGGCGAAGCGAATGCCGCATTTCGTGGCGATGACGATATGGTCACGCATCGCCCTGTGTTCTTTCAAGGCATCGCCAAAGACCTTCTCGCAGGATGTGCCGCCGTAGATGTCGGCGTTGTCGAACAGGGTGTAGCCGGCGTCATAGGCCGCGAGGACGGCCTTTCGGCCCTGGGCTTCATCTTGCGGGGTGAGCTTGCTCGGATCCCACGTGGGAACGATGCGCATCACGCCGTAAGCCAGCCGCGTGGAGATCAGCGAACTTCGGCCGATAAGCTGCGTTTTCATGCAACTCCTTCCGTTGAGTCGCGGAATATACCCGAGCTGGCATAGGATATACACGAGTCCGGATGGAGGATGCGCTTGAGAGTGTGTATTTTGGCTGCGGGTGCGGGCGGGATGTACTGCGGGTCGTGCCTGCGCGACAACGCCCTGGCCGGGGCGCTGCGGCGGATGGGGCACAAGGTGACGCTGATCCCGCTATACACGCCCCTGCGGACGGATTCGGCCGATGCGAGCATCGACCGGGTGTTCTACGGGGGCGTGAATGCGTACCTGCAATATGCCACGAAACTGTTCCGCTGGACCCCAAGGGCGGTGGATTGGCTGTTCGACCGCAGGTGGCTGCTGAAGCTGGCGGGGCGGATGGGGGCGCAAAGCTCGCCGGCGAAGCTGGGGCCATTTACCCTGAGCATCCTGGAAGGCGAACTGGGTCCCCAGCGCAAGGAACTGGAGCGGCTGGTGGAGTTCATGGATGAACAGAGCCGCCCGGATGTGGTGAGCCTGCCGAACCTGATGTTCATCGGCATGGCGCGGCTGATGCGGGAGAAGCTGGGGGCCCCTGTCGTATGCGAGTTGACGGGAGAGGACATCTTCCTGGATGCGCTCACCGAGCCATTTCGATCGCGGGCGAGGCAGATCATTCGCAGCAAGGTTGGCGATGTGACGCGGTTTGTCGCGACGAGCCGGTATTACGCCGATCGCATGAGCGAGTACCTGGGCGTGCCGGGCGACCAGATCGACGTGGTGTATCCGGGGATCACGCGGGAGCATCTTGCGCTGGGTGAGGGCATGCGAGGTGGCAGGCCGCCGACGGTGGGATTCTTCGCGCGGATCTGCCCGGAGAAAGGGGTGGATCGGCTGATCGAGGCGTTTGTTCAACTCAAGCGTATGCCGACGATGCGGGCCGCCCGGCTGAGGATTGCGGGCTATCTCGGTCCGGGGCAGCGGAAGTGGTTTGAATCGCAGCGCATGCGGCTGGAGGAAGCCGGGCTGGACCGTTCCGTGGACATCGTGGGCGAGGTCGATCTGGCGGGGAAGCTCGCGTTCATGGACTCGATTGACGTGCTGTGCGTGCCGAGCGTGTATCGGGAGGCGAAGGGCATCTATGTCCTGGAGGCGATGGCTCGTGGCGTGCCGGTGGTGAAGCCGGCACACGGGGCGTTCCCGGAACTGATCGAGCGGACCGGCGGAGGGGTGCTGGTCGAGCCTGGCAATATGCAAGCCTTGGCCGAGGGCATCGCGGTCCTGCTGGGGGATGGCGAAAAGCGGCAGGACATGGGGGAAAAGGCCAGGCAGGCGGTCGAATCCGCCTTTCTAGACGATCACATGGCGGCTAACATGCTGAAGGTATATGAGGACTGTCTGAGGCTGCGGGCGGCGGCCATTGCAGGGGCTTCATGATTACAGTAGCGAAGAAAACATCGGCCGATCTGCTAGCCACGGATATCCACAAGGAGTACCCGACGCCGGGCGAGCCGCTGGTGGTTTTAACGGGCGTGTCTGTATCGCTGTCGCCGGGGGATTCGCTGGCGGTCCTCGGCCCGAGCGGCTCGGGCAAGAGCACGTTGCTGAACATTCTGGGGACGCTGGATGTGCCGACGCGGGGGTCGGTCTTGCTGGCAGGAGAAGACCCCTTTGCCATGAGCGAGGGCGACCTGGCACGGTTCCGCAGCCGGAAGGTCGGGTTTGTGTTTCAGGATCATCTGTTGTTGCCGCAATGCACGGCGCTGGAAAACGTGCTGGTGGCGGCGTTGCCGCTCGGCAAGGCGGGACGCGAACAGGCGGAGCGTGGACGGGCGCTGCTGAAGCGGGTGGGGCTTGAGGATCGGATGGATCACCTGCCTTCGGAACTCTCGGGTGGGCAACGGCAGCGGGTGGCCATCGCGCGGGCGCTGATGAACCGCCCTGCGTTGGTGCTTTGTGATGAGCCTACGGGCAACCTGGACGCCAGGACGGGCCACGCGGTGGGAGAATTGCTGGCATCGGTGGCCGGGGAGGATGGGGCGATGCTGGTGGTGGCGACGCACAGCACCGCGTTGGCGGGGATGTTCGCCCGGCGGGTCCGGCTGGAGGAGGGTCGGCTTGTGGGTGTGGATGGGGGCGAAGGAGCATGAGCAAGCTGTGGCTGATGTTGCGGACGGCGTGGCATTTCCGTCGGGCAGACCTGGCTGTGCTTCTCGGCATCGCGGTGTCAACGGCGGTGCTGACCGGGGCGCTGATGGTGGGCGACAGCGTGCGAGGGAGCCTGCGCGATCTGGCGGTGCAACGGCTTGGCCCGGTGGATTACGCACTGGCGGGCCCGAAGTTCTTCCCGGAGGACCTGGGCAGGCGGCTCGCTGCGCATGAGCAGTTTCAACAGGCAGGATTCAAACAGTGCGTCGCCGGCGTGAGCATCCGCGGCGGTGCGATGGATGAAGCCACGCAGGCGCGGTCCGCGCGGGTGAACATCGCGGCGCTGTCGGATTGGGTCGAAGCTGAACCTGGCAAATGCATCATCAACGACCAGCTTGCCGAAGCGCTGAATGCCGGGAACAAGGCATCCGCGCTCGTGCTGACATTGCCGGCGGTGGATGACACGCCACGCGATGCGACGTTCACCCCGCGCGGGCGGGAGGATGTGACATCCGGCCTGCGGGCCGAAGTTTCCAGGGTGGATCGGTCAGCAGGAATGGTGTCGCTGTTTGACCTGTCGCCCAGTCAGCGGACGCCGCGCAACGCATGGGTGAACCTGCGCGAACTGCAGAACGCCGTCGAGCAGCCGGGGCAGGCGAACCTGCTGCTGGTGTCAGCCGACGGCGGAAGCGATGAGTCGAAGCTGAATGAGCTGCTGCGCCGTCAGATGACGCTGGCCGATTATGGTCTGGCGACCACGCCGAGCGACGACGGCAAGGAGGCCGTGATCTGGTCGAAATCGACGTTCATTCCCGTGCCGGCGCAACGGGCGGCCGAGCGTGCCAGCGATCGAACCGGCACGCCGGTCCGGCAGGTGATGGTTTACCTTGTGAACAACGTTGTCCGGCTGGGCGCTGGCGAGCGACAGGCGGCGACGATCCATTATGCAATCGTGGCAGGCATGGACCGGCTGGATGGAGCCGATCTGGCGGACAACGAGGTGGCGCTGAACGCGTGGACGGCCGAGCAGCTTGGGGCCAGGGTGGGCGATCATATCCGCCTGGATTATTACCAGCGGCAGGAGAATGGTGACTTGCGGGAAGTCCAGGGGGCAGAGGTGTTTACCGTCGCGAGAGTGCTGCCGATGGAGGGCATCGGCGCTGATCCGACATTGACGCCGGAGTTCAAGGGACTGACCGACGCCGACACCATCGCCGCCTGGGAACCTCCGGCCGGATTGACCATCGACAAGAAACTGGTCACGGACGCCGATGAGACCTATTGGAGGGACCACAAGGCTGCTCCGAAGGTCTTCATGAGCCTCCGCGCGGCACGCAAGATGTGGGGCCAGGTCTGGGGCGATGTCACAAGTCTGCGCGTGCCCGCGGGCAACGCCAGAGCATTCGCCGCTGCGCTGCGCGATGAGATCAATCCGGCCGAGCTGGGTCTGTCGTTTATGCCGATTCGTCGGCAGCAGCTCGCATCGGCGAGCGGATCAACCGAATTCTCGGGGTTGTTCATCGGATTCAGCTTCTTCCTGATTGTTGCGGCAGTGCTGCTGACGGCGATGCTGCTGCGGCTGAACGTCGAGCAACGGGCGCGGCAATATGGGCTGCTGTCGGCCGTGGGGTTCACGCCTGCGGCCCTGCGACGGATGGCTCTCGCGGAAGGAATGGTGCTGGCGGTGTTGGGTGCGGCGTTGGGCACTCCAGCGGCCGTAGGCTATACCGCACTGATGGTGTTCGGATTGCGCACGCGCTGGGTCGATGCGGTGGGTACGACGGCGATCGCGCTCCACGTGGAACCGTTCACGCTGGCCATGGGGTTCTTAGCCAGCCTCGTCATCGCCTTTCTGGCGATCCTCTGGGCGTGCTGGCGTCTGGCCAGGACGCAGGCATCACGGCTTCTGGCGGGAGGATGGTCGATGGGTTCCGGCCGGAGGGAAGGCCGGCCGCGTCTGGCGGCGATGACTGCGGCAGGCGGAATTGGGTGTGGATTGGTGCTGATGGGGCTTGGCGTGATGCATTTGGTGCCCATGCAGGCGGCATTCATGGGCGGGGGCTTCGCCTTGCTCGTGGGCGTCCTGGCGGCGGGGGCGTACTGGCTGCAAGCGCGTCCGGCCGGGTCAGCCCAGTGGCTTTCGATTCTCAGGCTTGCGCTCCGCAATGCCGGTCGCTATCCGGCGCGGAGTCTGTTATCTGTTGGTTTGATTGCCTTCGCCAGCTTTGTCCTCGTAACCGTTGCGTCGATGCGGCAGGAGCCCGTGTCGGATACGCATGAGAAAGCCAGTGGCGCCGGCGGGTACCAGTTGATCGTTGAGGCGGATGTGCCACTGACGGGCGACCCGGGCACCGAGAAGGGGCGGGAGGTGCTGGGGGTGGCCGAGGTTGACTCGCCGCTGTGGAACGGAGCCAAGTTCACGCCGTTGCGCTCGTGGGCGGGGCAGGATATCAGTTGCCTGAACCTGACGCGCGCAACCAGCCCCACGATCCTGGGCGTGCCGCAGTCGATGGTCGAGCGGAACGCGTTTGCCTTTGCGCGGACGATCGAAAATGCGACCAACCCGTGGGAACTGCTGAACCGCCAGGAAAGCGACGCCGACGTGGTCCCGGTGATCGCCGACGAAGAAACCGCAAGGTGGATTCTGAAGCTGGGACCGGGCGAACTGATGCCGATCCAGGACCAGCTTGGCCGGGCCCGCCGACTGAAGCTTGTGGCGACGCTCAAGGGAAGCATATTCCAGAGCGAACTGCTGATGGGGGAGGCGAACTTCCTGCGGCTATTTCCGTCGCAGGCGGGGTATGGCGTGGTCCTGGTTGAGGCGGCGGATGCGGACCTGACAGCGTTGACCCAGCTTCTGGGGGCGGAACTGGCGGACTTCTCGGCCACAATTGAGCGCACCAGCGAACGGCTGTCGCGGTATCTGCAGGTGGCCAACACGTACCTGTCCACGTTTCAACTTCTGGGGTCGCTGGGGTTGATGCTGGGTACGATCGGGCTGGCGGTGGTTCTGGTGCGAAGCGTGGTGGAGCGCCGGGGGGAGCTGGCGCTGCTGGCAGCGCTGGGGTTCTCGAAGAGCAGCCGCGTGGGGCTGGTGCTGAGCGAGAATGCAGCGCTGCTCGTGCTCGGGCTGGTTCTGGGCACGGCGACATCGCTCGTGGGCATTCTCCCGGTGGTGCTGTCTGCCCAGCGAGCGATCAACTTCGCCGACCTGGCAGTCACGCTGGGAACGGTTCTGGCGATCGGGCTGGCGGTGCTGGCGCTGGCGGTGGGGGTGAGCCGGCGTGTACGGCCGGCCGATCTGCGGCAGGAGTGAGTGACATGGCACAACATCCCGGGTTGTCGGCCGCTATACACGGTTGGCAAGACAAACGACGCTGATACGGATGATGTCTGTTTCTTATGGAGGCTCAATGCACCGACTGATGATTCCCGCGGTTGCGATCGTGTTGACGTGCGGCGCCCCGGCTGTCCAGGGCGAGGACTGGACCCGCTGGCTTGGTCCGCGCGGCAACATGACCACCACGGAGAAGCTGCCCGACAAGCTGCCGGCCGAGATGAAGCCCCTCTGGTCGAAGTCGGCAGGCATCGGCTATTCCACTCCGGCAGCGCTGGACGGAAAGATATACCTGTTCTCAATGGTTGACCGGAAGGACACGCTGACCTGCTACAACGCCGCGGATGGGCAGGAGATATGGTCGCAGTCGTACGACAGCGGATTCACGGGCCAGTACCCCGGCACGCGGGCGGCGCCATTGATCGTCGGCGACCGGATTTACACCTATGGCGGCAACAGCGACCTGACAGCGCGGCAGTTCTCCGACGGCAAGGAGATATGGCGCATCAACATCATGGAGGCCACCGGCGCCAAGAACCTGCGCTGGGGTGTGGCTTCAGCGCCGCTGCTCCACGACGGCAAGCTGTATGTGCAGAACGGCGTGGATGGGCCGTTCCTGGTGGGCGTGGATGCGCAGACAGGCAAGATTGTCGTCAAGTCGGAAAACGGGCAGGGCGGCTATACCCATCCGATCGTGGTGGATGTCGAGGGCAAGAAGCAGGTCATCGCGTTTGCCGGCAAGGCGCTCTACGGTGTTGACCCCGATTCGGGCAAGACGCTGTGGTCGCTGCCCTGGGTGACCAGCTATGACGTCAACGCGTCGACGCCGGTCTACCGCGACGGGCACCTGTTTGTCTCCAGCAATTACAACCGCGGCTGCATGATGGTCAAGCTGGATGCCTCAGGCGCGAAGAAGCTGTGGGAGAACAAGAACCTCATGGCGCATTTCCAGCCGGCCATCCTGGATGGCGACAGCCTGTACGGCAACAGCCAGGGCATGCTCGTGTGCCTGGAATGGCCGACCGGGCAGGTTCGCTGGCAGATCGACAAGCGAGCCGCGCAACTGGGCAATGGCGGTTCGCTGCTTCGCAGCGGCGACAAGCTGCTGGCATTGTCCGAAAGCGGGATGTTGTACCTGGTCAAGGCGACGCCCGAAGCGGGGCAGGTGCTCGGCAGCGCGAAGCTGTTTGCCACCGGCCGCGATATCTGGACCAGCCCGATCCTGTACAACGGGAAGGTTTTTGCGAAAGGCGTAAAGGAATTTGGCTGCTACGCGGTGGAATAGGCGGCCTGTCGGCGGACTATGATTATGACATGGTGACGAAACGGTTCATCGCGGTTGTGTTGCTGCTGGCGGGCTTGAGCGCGGGGGCTTCGCAGCCGCCGGCAAACGACCCGGCTGTGGCAGCGTTCCAGGGTGGCGGGGCAATGCTGGGAACGGCCCCGCCCATTGGCGCTCCGCCCATGAAAGTGCGATGGACATACGCCGCCAGTGAACAGGGCAGGGTGGGCATCGACGCACCAGCCGTCATTTACGATGGCGCGGCGTTCGTGGCTGATTCCGATGGGATTCTGCATACGCTGGATTTGAAGACCGGCAAGCCGCGGTGGAGATACATCACCGAAAACGGCTTTGCCACGACGCCGCTCGTGATGGATGGGCGGGTCTTTATCGGCGATCTGCTGGGCTACTTTCATGCGATCGACCTCGCGACGGGCAAGAAGGCGTGGGTGGTGGACACCAAGTCCAGCATTCACGCATCGGCCAACAACGATGGGCAGTCGATCCTTGTGGGCAATGATGCGGGCGACATTTATTGCCTGAATGCGGCCGATGGAAGGAACATCTGGCAGGCCAAGGCCCAGGATAGGATCAACTCGGCGCCCGCTGTCGCCGACGGCTTGGCGTATTTCTCCGGTTGCGACATGCGGTTGCGGGCATTGGACGTCAAGACCGGCCGGGAGAAGCTGAACATCGAACTGGGCGCGGTGGCGCCGGGTTCGCCATTGCTGACAGGGGGCCGCCTGGTGGTCGGGACCGATCAGGGACGGGTCTACTGCTTCGATCCGAAGGAAGGCAAGCGGAGCTGGGTTTATGAGGGCATCATCGACCAGGCAATGGTGTACGCGTCGCCGGCGGTATCCGAGGGCGTCATCGTGACCGGTGCCCGCGATCGGCGCGTGCATGCGATCGACCTGGCGACGGGCAAGAAGCTATGGGATTTCCGCACACGCGGCGATGTGGATGCGTCGCCCGTTATCAGCGGGGGGCGGGTGTACATCCCGTCGATGGACAAGAAACTCTATGTGCTCGATCTGAAGTCGGGGAAAATGCTTTGGTCGTTTCAGGCATCACGGAGCGTCGCCGCCGGCGTTGCTATCGGCGGCGGCGCGGTGGTGTTCGGCGACACCAGTGGCACCGTGTACTGCCTTGAGCCGGTTATGCCTTAAGGGCCTGAAGGTACTGGAGGGCGCTGGCCGCGGCCGGCTGGCGACTGGGCAGTTCGGTGGTGTCGATCGTGATCCAACCCTGGTAGCCGCCGGCGTCCAGTTCGGCGAACAATTCGGCCCATGGGAAGCTGCCCTGGCCGATCAGGGTGGGGGTCGTGCGCTGGTCGGCTCCGCAGGCAGCGTCACGAGCGCGCACGTGCCACAACGTGTTGCCGAAGTTGGCAAGCACGACATCCAATGACCATGGATCGCGCAGCACCGCAACCGGGTCTAGATCCAGCCCGAACCAGGGACAGGCGGCGGCTTTCAGGGCGCGGGCGAGAGCCGCGAAACTGGAAAGGTCGCTGCGCAGGGCAAGCCGGGTGCCATAACGGTCGGCCCGGTGGCCGATTTCGGCGAGGGCGCCATCCACCCATGCGGCGAAGGTGGCATCGACCTGAGGGGGTGTGCGATCGCGACCGGCCGACTCTGCCTCAGGCGTGGCGGCAAGTGTCGGCGGGATGATGATCAGCCCGGCCTGCTCAGATGTGATGGAGCGGCGCGGCCGCGGTGGATGCGGAACGGCGGGCAGCGGCCCGAGGTCGAGGCACAACAACGGCGCGCCAAGCGACGCGGCCGCTTCCATCGCCCGGTCAATCCGGGCAACGGAGCAGTCGACGTCCGTTCCGGGCGAGAATCCGTGCGGATTGAGGTCCATGCGCAGGCCGATGAGTTGCCGTTGCTCGGCGGCGATCATGCGGCGAAACTCGCGGCGGCCGGATGCCGAGAGATCGGGCAGATCCAGTCCGGGTGCATAGGCGTTGAACAAGACTCCGGCAAATCCCAGAGTTCTCGCCCGTCGGACGGCCTGGCGGGGATCATCGGTCAGTGACGCGGCGAAAATGGCAAAGCGGTCTTCAGTCCTCATGCCATGGAGGTTATGAAGCGCGAAGGCAGAATAGCAATCACGAACTCCGCGATTGCGGCCCGGTTGACCGGGCTGGGCGGCGAGGCCGGCAGTCCGTCGGGGATCAAACCGGCATGACTTTGGTGGCCTTCAGTCCCTTGGCGGAAGGCTCGGCCTCATACTCGACGGGTTGGCCTTCCTTCAGGCTCTTGTAGCCCTCCATCTGAATCGCCGAGAAGTGGACGAAGATGTCCTGCCCGCTCTTCTCGTCGGCGATGAAACCAAACCCCTTCTGATCATTGAACCATTTGATCTTGCCCGTGGCCATGGCCACTCCTGCCTGAATGCGAGGGGCTTGCAGGCCCCATCTTCCCTGTTGCGCCGATTGCCCATTCTGCCCGCTGCGGTGAACCTCGCCCGGCCTCGACGCTTGATCCGGCGTGTAAGGAATATAACCGGACGCGAGACCGGGGGAAAGCCTTTTGCGTTGACAACCCGGAGCGAATTGACTGGTATTGCTACCGACGGAGAACATGTTCATGATTCGAAGCATCTTCGTGGCGTTGGTGGTAGGCATCACCTGTGCATTGGCCGGCGGGCAGGAGTGGACGCGGTTCCGCGGCGAGAACGGCGCCGGCACAGGCGATGCCGCCAACCTGCCGGTTTCCTGGACCGAGCGGGACTACGTCTGGAAAGCGGCATTGCCGGGGGTCGGCCATTCATCGCCGGTGCTATGGAACGACCGGCTGCTGCTGACCAGCGGCGATCCGAAGACGGCTGATCGGATCATCCTGTGCGCGGACGCCGGTTCCGGGCAGATTCGCTGGCAGAAGCGATACGCTTCGACGCCCTTCCGCATGCATAGTGATAACAGCTACGCATCGTCGACATGCGCGGTCGATGCCGAGCGCGTGTATGCATGCTGGACTTCGCCGGAGCAGTCGGTGATGGTGGCCCTGGACCACGACGGCCGGGAGGCCTGGAAGGTCGACCTCGGTCCTTTCAAGAGCCAGCATGGCAGCGGCGCGTCGCCGATTGTGCTTGAAAACAAGGTTGTCCTTGGATTCGACCAGGAAGGCGAAGAGAGCTTCATTCTCGCGCTGGATTCGAAGACAGGCCGGCAGATATGGAAGACGCCGCGCAAGAGCTCAAGCGCATCGACCTGCACGCCCTGCGTGTACCGCGCGAGGGACGGGTCTGCGCAACTGATCTTCACCAGCCGGACCTGCGGCATGACGGCCATCAGTCCGACCGACGGTTCGGTGATCTGGGAGATTGCCGATGCGCTGGACAGGCGCGTCGTGGCTTCGCCGATCTTGGCCGCGGGACTCCTGATCGCCAACTGCGGCGAGGGGGGCATGGGTTCGCGGCTGGTGGCCATCCGGCCGGGCGAGGCGGGGGCGAAGCCGAAAATCGAGTGGATGATCCGGCGCGATGCGCCCTATGTGCCGACGCCGCTGGAGAAGGACGGGCTGTTGTACCTGCTGGGGGACCGCGGCGCGGTGCTGTGCCTGAGAGCCGCGACGGGGGAGCAAGTCTGGTCGTTGAAGCTGGCTGCCCCGTTCTACTCATCGCCCGTTATGGCTGATGGCAAGCTGTATTGCATCTCTCAGCGGGGAGATGTGTTTGTGTTGGCGGCGGGCGACAAACCTCAGACGCTGGGGCGGGTGCCGCTGGGCGATAAGTGCTTTGCGACGCCGGCCATCGCGAACGGGCGGCTGTATATCCGCACGTTCAGCCAGTTGTACTGCATCGGGCCGAAATGACCCGGGCAGCCGTTGCGATCGGCAGGGATCGGAACCCTGCCATTGCGTTCTGGGGGACCAAGTCGCGTCAACATCGGCCGTCCGAATGAGGTAGTAACGATGAAGACGCCTGACGCAGGTCCGGGTTCCCGGGGCGGCCGGCGCGATGTAATCCGGGTTACGCCGGGGGCACTCGATGGGCCCTGAAGGCGGCCAGCCTTGACGGAAGATGCCGCCATGCCTTAACTTCGGACTATTCGGATGAGCTCGCCCAGCGGCTCATTCGCGGGCAGGTGTTCTTGCTCCCGCGGGAGCACCGAACGAGTCGTCTGGACCAAACAGAAAGGACCGTACTATGCGGCGTGAAAGCACAAAGCCGGCCAGCAGCTTCAGCCGGAGAGATTTCGTGAAGACATCGGCCGTGGCGTCGGCCGCGGCATTCGCGTCCACCCTGGGCTGCAACAGCGTGCATGCGCAGGGCGCTGCCGAGTTGAAGGTTGGCCTGGTGGGTTGCGGCGGGCGTGGCCGCGGGGCGGCCGTTGATTCGGTCAATAGCGCCCCCGGCGTGAAACTCTGGGCGATGGGCGACCTGTTTCCCGATCAGATGGACTCGGCAATCAAGGGGTTCACGGCGAAGAACGAGCCTGCGAAGTACGATTTCGCCGACCGGACGTTCATCGGCTGGGATGCCTACAAGAAGGTCATCGACAGCGGCGTCGACATCGTCATCCTGGGCACGCCCCCTGCGTTCCGCCCGATGATGATCGAGGCGGCCATCGCCGCCGGCAAGCACGTGTTTGCTGAGAAGCCGTGCGCGGTCTGCCCGGCCGGCGTGCGGCAGGTCACGGCGGCGGCCAAGGTGGCCAAGGAGAAGAAGCTTGGCCTCGTGATCGGCCTGCAGCGCCGTCACCAGAACTCCTACCTGGAGACGATCAAGCGCATCCAGGATGGCGCGATCGGAGACATCTGCTTTGCCGAGGGTTACTGGATGCAGGGAACCGCCTGGATGAAGCCGCGCCAGCCGGATTGGGATGACACGACCTGGCAGCTTCGCAACTGGATGTACTTCACGTGGGCCGCGGGCGACATTATCGTCGAGCAGCACTGCCACCAGCATGACATCATGAACTGGGTTATGGGCGCGCATCCGAAGTTCTGCATCGGCATGGGCGGGCGCATGGTGCGCACCGATCCGGCCTATGGCCACATCTACGACTTCTTCGCCGTTGAATATGAGTATCCGAATGGCATTCGGGGGCTGAGCACCTGCCGGCAGATGGACGGCTGCTACGGCCGCATAGGCGAGTACGTCGTAGGGACCAAGGGCAGGGCGTTCCCTGACGGCAAGATCATGATTAACGGCCAGGATGAGGACTGGCGGTTTGACGCCGAGAAGGCGAACAACCCCTATGTCCAGGAACATACCGACCTGATCAACTCGATCCGCGCCGGCAATCCGCTTAACGAGGGTGAGCAGGCCGCCGAGAGCACGCTGACGGCGATCATGGGCAGGATGAGTGCCTACACCGGCAAGTTGGTGACTTGGAGCCAGGCCCTGAACAGCAAGCTGGACCTTCGACCCAAGCCTGAAGACATGAAGTTCGGGCCGAGGCCTATGCCGGCCGTGGCGCTGCCTGGCAAGGAACCGCTGATCTGAGGGCGTTCCACGAGATCAAACGCGACAGGAATGCCGGGCCGCAATCGTGGCCCGGCATTCCTGTTTGCTGACGATTGGCTTTTCGTAAGGTACCGACGTATCAGGCACTGCATTCACCGACCACCTCTTGTTCGCGCTTTTGGTGTTTCCGCTGGTCGCCTCGGCAGGGCTCAAAGTCGATGGCTTGGGCAAGGCGTACGCTCCTGACAAGTCGCGCGTGCCGATCTTCCAGGCCGAAGGCAGCGGCGGCAGCACCAGCGTGCACGATGTCGATACCGATCACCTGGAATGGAAGCAGCGGGGTTATTACCGCAATCTGGGGCAGGTGTTCGCGGTCGCCGAGGATTCTCAACTCGATGCAGTTGTCTTGGGTACCGAACGACCGGACCGCGCTTTCCTGACGGGTGCGCTGGGCACGCGGGTGTTCATCCAGTTCGTCGAGGTCGTCGGCGGATTGCGCATCAACGACGACGGCACTCCGCATTCATGCCCCCCCGCCGGCCAGGCCCAGACAGTACAACCTTCCATGCCCCAGATGCCGCCCGGCCCTCGTCCGTCCGATGGAATGGACTCAGGTGGCTGGAGTCATCAAGGCCAGGCCCCTCAGGGTCGCTTCATCCTCTGGCCGAAAGGCCCACTTGCCCGGCCAGTCGCGGTGGAGGACTTGGCTGAGAGCTCGTTGAAGGCCGCCGGAGATCATCACCCGGCGGCGGATGCGCGAGCCGCCTTGCCTGAGCAGGGGGAGGCGGGCGGCACTGGCGACGGCGAGGGCATCGATCAGGGCGGCGAGCATGTCCTGGCGCTTGGTGGACAGTGTGAGGCCGGAGAATTCCGCCTGGCGCTGCTCGATGCTCATGCGGTCGCCGGCCAGATAGGGCTCGAAGCGGACGCTGGTCCGGATTGGCCGGGATGCCAGGGAGGTGACCAGTTTCCAGAACTGTGGCAATGAGTAATCCGCGAAAAGCTGCTCTTTTATCCACATCAGGGCGGTCCCGCCGGCGGCCAGGGTGCTGACGCTCATCCAAAGTCGGCCGATGCCCAAGGCTCGCGTCAGCAGGCGCTCGTGAGGGACCGGCCGGTCGGTACAGAGGGCCAGCACGTCGGTCGAGCCGCTGACATCGAACATCTGCCCGGGACGGGCCCCGGCCAGCAGCATGGCGGCGCTGCCATCCATGCAGCCCGTCATCACGGGCACGCCTTCCATCAAGCGGAAATCGGCGGCCGCGGATGCGGTGACGCCGCCCATGACGCGGTTGGAGTCATGGATCTCCGGGAGCAGATGTGGCGAAGCGCCCACCGCTGCACACAACTCATGGTTCCAACCAGCGAGCTTGAGCGTGGAGTAGACGCCCATAAAGGAGGCATTGGAGGGGTCGGTCACCCGCGCGCCGGTGAGATGGCGGTGCAGGAAGGTGCTGAGGTGGCCGACGAGGTCGGCTCGGCGCAGGACCTGTGGCGCGTGGCGGATATGCCAGGCCCATGTTGTGGAACTGATGCCGCCGGGGAAGGGGCGGTTGCCGGCGAGCTTCAGATGGCGCGATTTGCCGACGCGATGCTCCAGTTCAAGGGCGACATCGACGCTGCGGCGGTCCTGGTGGGTGATGATGGGGGTCAGGGCTTTGCCGCGGCGGTCCATGGCGATCCACGACGGCGCCATGTTGGCCAGGGCGATGACATCGGCCCTGCGGGCGGCCGCCCCGAGTTGCCGGAGGGCGTCGGCCAGGGCACGGAGGACTGCTGCGGCGTCGACTTCCGCCCGGTCAGCATGGTAGCGGGTGGGAAATGCGCTTCGGGCGACGGGCGAGGCGATCATGCCGTCGCGCAGGATGGCCGCGCGAACTGAGGAAGAGCCAGCATCGATGCCGAGGATGTTCATGAGGGTGTTGTTGGTTTGCGAAGGCCGGTTGCCGGATAACGGGCGTAAGCATGACATGTTGAGGGGCGGCCGGCAACCCCGAGGGCGGTCCGGCGGTAGTTTCATCTGGAAAGCGGCGTGATGCGCCGGTATCTTGCGGGACATCCTATTCTCAAGAAAGGACCAGGCATGTCGCAGCACATCGGCAGACGTGAGTTTCTTGCCGCCACGGCGGCGGTCGGCGTGAGCATCGTTCAGCCTTCGGCCGTTCGTTCAGCGTCGGCCAACTCGCAGATCGAGATTGGCCTGATCGGCTGCGGCGGGCGCGGGCGTTGGATCGCCAACCACTTCACCCAGAACGGGTACAAGGTCACGGCGGTTTACGACTACTTCAAGGACCGCTGCAATGCTGCGGGCGACCAGCTTCAGGTCGCCGCCGATCGGCGCTACTTTGGACTGGAAGGTTACAAGCAGTTGGTTGGCTCGAAACTGGATGCCGTCGCTGTGGAAAGCCCGCCGTATTTCCACCCCGAGCAAGCGGTGGCGGCGCTGGAGGCCGGGAAGCACGTGTACCTGGCCAAGCCCATCGCGGTGGATGTGCCGGGCTGCCTGGCGATCGTCGAGGCGGCGCAGAAGGCGAACAAGCTGTGTTGTCTGGTCGATTTTCAGACTCGTGTGAATGAGTTCTACTTGGAAGCCGCCAAGCGGGTGCACGAGGGCCTGATGGGCAAGCCGATATCGGGGCAGGTGTATTACATCGCCAGCCGGCTGGGCAAGCAGGCCGAGGGCAATTCGCCCATGGCGCGGCTGAAGAACTGGGTTTTCGACATCGCGCTGTCAGGCGACATCATCGTCGAGCAGAACGTTCACGTGCTGGATGTGGCAAACTGGATGCTCCAGGGGCATCCGGTGAAGGCTCAGGGCACCGGCGGGCGCAAGTGCCGTGTGGATGTGGGGGACTGCTGGGACCACTTCATGGTTCACTACTGGTATCCGGACGACGTACTGATGGACTTCAGTTCGGCTCAATACACCAGCCGGTACGATGACCTGTGCTGCCGGGTATTTGGCACAAACGGCACGTTGGACACGCACTACGGCGGCGAGGTGTGGATTCACTGCCGTTCAGGTGGATATCGCGGCGGCAGCACGGGGAACATCTACACTGAAGGGGCCGTGGCCAACATCAAGAACTTCCGGCAGGCGCTGCTGGATGGCAAGACTCTCAACAACGCCGAAGAAAGCGCCAACAGCACGCTGACGGCCATTCTCGGACGAACGGCGGCCTATGAGGGGCGGATGGTGACCTGGGATGAGATGATCAAGGCCAACAGGAAGCTCGATGCCAAGCTGGATCTGCCGGCGAACGGGCCGGATTGGAAAGGGTGAATACGGGGTTGCATGTCTGAGCGCGCCAACCGGGGGGGGGGCGCTGGCGCTGGTGAGCCGCAGTCAGACGGGTCTGCCCGGATGAATGGCGCCGCTAAGCCTCGCCGGTCAGGGCTTTGGCGTGGGATTCGATGCGGGCGAAGATGGCGTCGGTGGGGGTTCGGTCGTAGACGAAGTCATCGAGCTTGAATTGGCCTGATGCGCCGTCGGTCAGTTCGTAGGCGATGATGGCGATGCCCTTGCGTTCCCATTTGCGCTTGTCGATCTTGCGGATGGCGTCCAGCGGAATGGGGGGGTGGCCGGGGATGTGGAGGGTGTCTTCGGCGAGGCGAAGCTGGCCCCGGGACTTGCGGAGGATGACGACGAGGAACCATATCCCCAGGGGAGGCAGGGCGATGCCGAGACGGCGATTCCAGGGGACATCATGGCCGGGATGGGGCAGTTTCACACCGCGTTCTGTGGCCATTTTGAGCACATCATTCGCACTCATCCGGCCGACTTCTTCCGGCGTCAACTTCAGTTCCCTGGCCAAGGCGTCCGCGTTCTGTTTCGGCCATTTCACAAAGCCGTCGTACAGGAACCACGCGCCGGAACCGACGATGAGGAGAAAGATGATATACCGCGCATTGCGGTAATACCGTCCGGGCCGGGCGACGATATCGGCCGGCGGGGTGGTGGTCGGCTGGGGCGGCGTCTGGGGCGAGGTGTTTTCTTCAGTCATGGCTGTTGTTCGGGTTCCGGGCGTCTGTGGCCGAGTCGATACTTTGCACGAGCCGGCGGGCGGCGTCAACCGCCGCCTGCAATTCAGTGCGGCCTGCCTGAACCTGATCCGGGGCAATCTCACGCGCCGATTCCGCCAGATCGACCTGCCACGACAGCATATCCTCGATTAGGGTTACAGCGTGTGCCCTGGCCTCGAACAGCAGCGGGTGTTGGTCCTTGGTGCTCATGGCGTCATGTGGTCAGGAGCGCGACGCGATGGCCGACGAAATCGGGCGCAGGATCTTGGGCACGATCCGCTGCGAACTGAGGCTGTCGGCCCTGTCAAACAGGTCGGCAAAGACCTGCTCCAGCGGTTCTTTGGGCCGATCTCCCCAGTAACGGCGGACGGTGAGGTAGACGCTGATCTCATCCTCGCTGTAGTCTCCGGTGCGGACCTGGTAGTTGTCGGTGCGGGTGAGGACCTCGACGCGGGCCTGGAGCCGGCAGTCGTCGGTAAGGGCGACAGCGATGCTGGGCTGCACATCGACGGGGCGCGCGCCTTCCTCATCCAGAAGGCACGCCAGGGGCGAATCGGTCAGGAGGCTCTCGACGACGACGTCATCGTGATTGCCGCGATAGCTGAGGTCGAAGCCGAAGAGGACTTCGAGGTGCTCGATTTCAAGCACGCTGATGCCCAGGTGATACGGGGCGAGTTGCAGGAGGAAGCGGTGGAGGGCCAGGGCGTCTTCGATGGTGGGGGGATTGACGTAGCCGGCCACAAGCCGGCGGCTTTCCAGCCGAACCCAGCGATAGCTTCCGGAGCGGCGGTCTTCCTCCAGATTGAAGTCACCGCTGTCATGACGGCGGAACTGCGTCATCGTCGGACACTCCTTCTGCACACGCTCAAAGAAGTGCAGAACGGTCTCCCGATTGTGAGGCAGGTTCAACTGGGTGTTGAGCCGCAGATTGATGTAGAAATCCTGGCAGAACGACGCATAAGGATTCGACATAGCTCTCCCTTGCCCAAGCCCCGGAGCGATGGTCCTCCTTGAAGCCACGCTCGCGCTGGCGGGAAGCATAACCGATTGCATGACGGAAAAAAGCTCAGCCATGGCGTTTTGTTGACTCTGCGGTCCCGGAGGCGTAGAACCCCCCCATGCCCAAGCCCGTTCATGCCCTTGTCGGGGCCGATCTGTTCCTCCAACTCCAGGTTATGCGCGACATCATGCGCGCGGCCGGCGTCGATGCGCAACGCATCACGTTCGACGGTGAAACGGCTGAGTTGGCCGACGTGCTGGATGAACTTCGCAGCTTCGCGATGTTCAGCAGCAGCAAGGTGGTCATCGTGCGGGAGGCGGATGACTTTGTCAGCCGGTTTCGCCAGCAGTTGGAGCAGTATGTGAGCCGTCCAGCGCCGGACTCGACGCTGATTCTGAGGTTGGCGTCCCTGCCCAAGGTGCAGCGGATATACAAGCTGATCGCGGCAAACGGGCAGATTCATGAATGCGAGGCCCCCAAGGCGCTGCGGCCGTGGATCATCGCGCAGGCCAAGAACATCCACAAGCTGCGGCTGGGGGCCGAAGAGGCGGGATTGCTGGAGGAGTTGGTGGGCAAGGACCTTGGCCGGCTGGACAACGAACTGGCAAAGTTGGCGCTGCAAAGCCAAACCGGAGCGGCGGATGCGGCGTTGATCCGCTCCAGCGTGGCGTTCCAACGTGAGCAGGAAATGTGGGACATGACCAACGAAGTTGCCGCGGGGCGCGTGGCCGACGCGGTGAAGCGTTGGCGGCAACTCGTTCAACTTGATCCATCCACGGAATACCGGGCGGTGACCTGGCTGATGATGTGGCTGGAGGATGCGCAGGCGATGGCGGGAAACCCACAAGGTTTCAAGAACGCCTGGAAGTACAAGGACCGGCTGCCTCAGTTCAAGAGGACGGTCGAAGCGATTGGCCGGCATCGCCTGGGCCAGCTTGTGGAATTGCTGGCGGAGGTGGATTACCGGTCCAAGTCCGGCCTGGGGAACATGGCGGACAACGTCGAGCGATTCCTGTTGGCGGTGAACCCCGCGCCCGTCTCCGGCGCGGGCGTGCGGATGAGATGATGGGTGCGGGCAGGGAGCCGGGCGACGGTGATTCCGCAGCGTGCGATGTCTCTGCTATATTACGAACGGTTCGTGACGATTCTCGCGGCCGGAAAGGCGTTTTGACGGGTGATGAAGAAACCACGCAATCAACCCGGAACCATGGCCGAATCGCGGAATCTGCTGCGCATCGGGCTGACGCAGATGAACTGCTCGCCTGACCCGAAAGCGAACCTGACCAAGCAGCTTCTTCTGCTGGATCACGCCGCGCGGCAGGGCGCGCAGATTCTGTGCACGCAGGAACTGTTTCGGTCCCAGTATTTCTGTCAGACCGAGGATCACCGTTTCTTCAAGCTGGCGGAGCCCATTCCAGGGCCGACCACCGATGCTGCGGCGAAAGTTGCCCGGAAGCACCGGGTGGTGATCATCGCATCGGTGTTCGAGAAGCGCGCTGCCGGGCTATATCACAACACCGCGGCCGTGATCGATGCGGATGGATCGATCCTGGGTCTCTACCGGAAGATGCACATTCCCGACGACCCGCTCTATTACGAGAAGTTCTATTTCGCGCCGGGCGACACCGGATTCCGGGCGTGGAAGACGGCGCACGCGACGATCGGCGTGCTGGTGTGCTGGGACCAGTGGTTTCCGGAGGGGGCCCGGCTGACAGCGCTGCAGGGGGCACAGATCCTGTTCTATCCGACGGCGATCGGGTGGCACGCCCGGGAGAAGAATTGCTACGGCGAAGCGCAGCACGATGCTTGGGAGCTGGTGCAGCGGTCGCACGCGGTGGCCAACGGATGCTACGTGTGCGCGGCGAACCGGGTGGGGCTGGAGAAGATCGCGGGAGAGGATGGCGAACCGGTCGACGCGGATGGCATTGAGTTCTGGGGCCGGTCTTTCGTCGCCGGGCCGGACGGGCAGGTGATTGAACGGGCCAGCGCCGATCGCGAGCAGGTGATGGTGGTCGAATGCGATCTGGAGCGTGTGGAGTTCAGCCGCACGCACTGGCCGTTTTTGCGCGACCGGCGGATCGATGCGTATGACGACTTGACCCGGCGCTTCGTGGATGCAGAGTAGTGTCACGGCATGCGGGCACGGATGCCCGCAGCGAGCATTGGAGGATGCGGCAGGCGATGGTGAAGGCGCTTAAGAGCAATCCGGCCTCTCTGGGATACGCTTTCCCACCGGAGTGGCACGCGCACAGCGCGACGTGGTTCAGTTGGCCGAGGCCCGAGGGTATCTCGTTTCCGGACCGCTATCACCCGATTCCGGCGATGATGGCCCGGATCATCCGGGAGATCGTTCCGCGCGAGCAAGTGCGCATCAATGTGCCGAACGCCAATTATGAGCACATCGTGCGCGAGCAGTTGACGGGTTTTCGCTGCCCGCTGGACAACGTCTTCTTTCATCAGATCCCGACGAACGAGAGCTGGTGCCGGGACCACGGGCCGGCGTTCGTCATCCGGCGGAAGCGCAACGGCAAGGGGGAGGCGGCGATCGTGGACTGGGGCTTCAATGCGTGGGGCGGCAAATACCCGCCGTACGACGAGGATGACCATGTGCCAACGCGCGTGGCGGAGGAAATGGGGCTGCCGCTGTTCCACCCAGGGATCATCATGGAGGGCGGGTCGGTCGACTTCAACGGCGCGGGAACGGTGCTGACCACCGAGTCGTGCCTCTTGAACAGGAACCGCAACCCCGGGCTCTCGAAGAAGAAGATCGAGCGGTACCTGAAGGACTACTATGGCCAGAGACACGTGGTCTGGTTGGGCGACGGGATCGCAGGCGATGACACCGACGGACACGTGGATGACATCTCCCGTTTCGTGGACCCGACAACGATCGTCACTGCCGTCGAGGAAGATCCGCAGGATGAGAACCACAAGCCATTGCAGGATAACCTCCGCCGGCTGAAACTGGCGCGGGATCAGGATGGGCGGCCGTTCAACATCATCGAGATGCCCATGCCGGGCGTGATCGAGTTCGGTGGACAGCGGCTTCCGGCGACATACGCCAATTTCTACTTCATCAACGAGGCGCTGCTGGTGCCGGTTTACGGCAAGCGGAAGAATGACAGGCTCGCTTTGGATATCCTTCAGAACGCCGTGCCTGATCGTCGGGTGATCGGGATCGACTGCACAGACCTGATCTGGGGCCTGGGCGCGATCCACTGCCTGACGCAGCAGCAGCCGAAGTGGTGAGATACTGGGCAGGCTGAAGCCCTCGCACGCGGTTTATTTGCTTGTGCAAACATGCTATCGACGATTGGCGTCATCCAGCTTCCGGAGTTCAACCCGGACATCTTCCATTGGCGGTTCATCACGATCCGCTGGTATGGGGTTGCGTACATCGCGGCGTTTGTGCTGGGCTACGCGGGGCTGAAGTTCATGATGCGCAGGGGGCTGTTGCGGATGAAGTCGGAGGAACTTGTTGACCTGGTGGGGTGGCTGGCACTGGGGGTTATTATTGGCGGCCGGCTCGGCTGGTGGATGTTCTACCACCGCGCCAGCGGCCCGGAACCGTGGTATGCGCCGATTGCCATCTGGCTGGGGGGCATGAGTTTCCACGGCGGACTGATTGGCGTCACGGTTGCAATGCTGCTCTATGCGCGGAACCGGAACATCCCGTTCTGGAACGTGGCGGACGCAATGGCCGTGGTCACGCCGATCGGCCTGTTCCTGGGCCGGATCGCGAATTTCATCAATGCCGAACTGGTGGGGCGGCCGACCGACGTGCCGTGGGCGGTTGTTTATCATGGCGAGACGGCGGCCCGGCATCCATCGCAGCTTTATGAGGCGGCGCTGGAGGGGCCGATCCTGCTGGGGTTGCTGCTGCTGGCGCTGTGGTGGAATCGCAAGCTGGATGGGCTGCTGTCGCCGGTGTTCCTAATGGGCTACGGCGTCGTTCGGTTTGCCGTTGAGTTCACGCGCGAGCCGGACAGCCAGCTTGGGTTCATCGCGATGGGGTGGCTGACAATGGGGCAGTTGCTCAGTGCTCTGCTCGTGGTGGCGGGGCTTATCCTGCTGTGGCGGTGGGCTCGCGCGAAAGCGCCTGCCTGATGGCGGGGGGGATCTTGATGGCTCTGGCGCCATCGGGTCCAATCGCGCAGCAAACGGTTGTCATTGTGCCGATGGCCACCTGCCGGCCATGGCAGAAGAACCGCACCTCGTGGCTCAGAGATGTGTTGCCGATTCTTTTGATGCGCAGTTGCAGGTCGATTTCATCCTCAAAGCGCACCGGCGACTGGTAGTCGCATCCGGCCGACACCCGCGGCCAGCCGATTTCCGCGCCGTCAATCCTCATGGCGACGCTCAACCCCAGCGATCGGAACCAAGCGTGTTCGACCTTCTCCATCCACCGGAAGAAGTTGGAGAAATGGGCGAAGCCGGCGGCGTCCGTTTCGCTGAATTCAACGCGGTGGGTGAGGGAGAAATCCATGGTTGCTGTGCCTACTTCGATACGGTGACCGCCTCGACGCTGGCCGTGGCGGCGCTGGGGTACGCCCGGGATTGTAGCCACCGGGGGTCGGCGGGGCCTTCGATGGGCACGGAATCGGGAACGGCGACCCACTTGCGCATGGGCGCAAAGATGTCATTGACGCCGTCGCGGAAGACGTTGCCGATGAGCAGATCCACCAGGTTGCCCTTGAACTCCGGATGCTGGCGGATGAACTGGCCGAAGGAGAAGTCCTTGGTATAGAAGGCGTAGACGAGCTTGCGGATGGACTGCATGCCGTCGCTGAGGCCCGCGCCCCAGCGGCCGAGGCGCTGAGCGGAACAATCGCCGGCGTCGATGGCCTCGTTGATGCAGTCGGCGGCCATTTCGCCGCTCTTGAGCGCCAGGAACACGCCCGAGGAGTACATCGGGTCGAGGAAACCGAAGGCATCGCCGATCAGCACCCACCCCTCGCCGGCGCAGCGCGTGGCGCGATAGGAGAAGTCGGACAGGACATGCACAGGCGAAATCCGCGTGGCGCTCTCCAGCCGCGGCAACAGCGCGGGGCAGTTGGCAATCTCCTCAGCGAATGTCTGCTCCGGCGTGGTGTCGCGGCAGGCAACCAGCCGGTCGATGTCGCCCACCACGCCGACGCTGACGATGTCGTCCGGCAGGGGGATGTACCAGAACCAGCCATCCTGGGATGCGGTGGAGAGGACGAGGGTGGCCCCCTCGTCGCGGCCCGCGTCCCGCCGGGCGCCCCTGTAGTGGGCGAAGAAGGATGCCTTACGCAGCAATGGGTCCGGGCGCTTGATGCCGAGCTTGCGCGAGAGCATCGCATTGGTGCCGGTGGCGTCGATGACGACCTTTGCGCTGAGCCGCCGGGCGGGTGTGCCATCACGGGCCACGATCACTCCGGTGGCGCGGGGTAGGTCGTCGCCCGCGGCGGGCTCGAGAATCACATCGGTAACGTTGGCGTCCTGCCAGACCTCCGCGCCGTGCTCGCGGGCGTTGTCCAGCATCATAGCGTCGAATTCGCTTCGCACGACCTGCCACGTGACTGAGCATTCGTGCGGATACATGTCCTCGAAATAGAAAGGCTGCGATTCTTTGCCCGAGGCGGTGACAAACTGGACGCTGTGCTTGCGGACGAACTTGCTGGCCTTGAGCTTCGGCAGCATGCCGAGCCGCTTGAACACCCACCAGGTCTCGGGCATGAGCGACTCGCCGATATGGAATCGGGGAAACTGCGATCGTTCCAGGATCAGCACCCGCCGGCCGGCGTCGGCCAGGAGCGTGCCGGCGGTCGCGCCCGCCGGGCCGCCGCCGATCACGATGCAGTCAAAGTCACTGGCGACATCCATATTGAGGCTCCACGTGTTCATTCCCAGAGGGTTGCGATTTCCAGCAGTTCGATTGCGGGCTCGCCGCCACAGTAGATCGTGCCGACCCGACCGTAGAACGGGCCATGTTGAGGATAGCCGAACCAACGGAGAATCCGGCTGCCTGACGGGAAACGGGCGTACCAGCGAGGCTCGACCCGCCGCAGCACGCCATGCTCGATCAACACCGAGCCGAGGGGCTTGCGGTGCTCCAGTATCTCGCGCTTGGCCGCCTCGGCGATCCAGGCGAGGTTGATGCGCACGACGCCGAGCTCGACGGCCGGGGCGTGCATGCCGCGGGTCAGGAATATCTTGCGGCTGTACCAGTCGCCGTCGCGGCGCTGAGCCATCACGTACAGGTTCACCGGCGACCGGTGATACTCCTGCAGCACCACGGTCATGTGCGCGTGGTGGACCAGCAGGCGGCGATAGGGTTCGGGCATCTCGTCGGGCTCAAGCGGCTGATAACAGTCGCCGGTGAGACTGATGCCGCCGAACGCGCCGCACAGTTCCTCCAGCGCCTCGCCGATCGTCTCGCAGCGGGCAAAGCTCTTATTGAGTGTGGTGCTCATGTGTAACGGATGTTCCGATGTTCAGCTTCAAAGAATCGTGGCAGAAGCGAATCGACCCGCAGCAGGCCATCTCGCGTGAGGGCAATATGGTCGCCGTCGATCCGGGCGAAGCCGTCGCCCGCGAGCGACTGCCAGGCCTGCTCGAACTCGTGGACGATTTCGACGGCGAACTTCCGCCGGAACCAGGATGCATCGATCCTTCCGAGCTTGAGCTGGAGGATCATCTCGCGGATGAGCTGCTGATGTGCCGTCGTGGGCAGCGCCCGGCCGATGGGCAATTCGCCCCTGCCAACGCGCTCGATGTATTGTTCCCAGGTGTCGACGTTCTGGAAATGGATGCCGGCGAAGTGGGAGAAGGACGCCACGCCAGCGCCGATCATGTCGGCCCCGCGCCAGAGCGAATCGCGGTAGACGAATCGGCCGTTAGGCGAGGGTTTTACCAGGGTGTAAGCGCTGGAGACGACGTAGCCGGCCGACTCGAACTGGCTGAAAGCCCAGTCAACCCAGCTTCGCTTGGTCTGCCAGTCAGCAACGGCCGGCTCAGCGCCGCTCTGCCGCGACTCCTTCGAGATGACCGTGTTAAAGGGCAACTCGAGCTGGTAGATGGTGACGGAATCAGGATCGAGCGCGATAGCCCTCGCCACGGCCGACTTCCACGAGTTCTCCGTGTCGCCCAGCATGCCGGCGATGAGGTCGATGTTGATCTGGCGGAAACCGATCTCCCTGGCCCAGCCAAAGGCGCGGAGAATCTCGAGGGATTTGTGTGCCCGGCCATTCAGGGCCAGGACGTCATCATTGAAGTGCTCGACGCCGAGGCTGAGACGCGTTACGCCGATGTCTTTGATCGTCTGAAGCTTCGACTGCTTAAGAGTGCCGGGCTCGCACTCGAACGTAACCTCGCGTGCGGCCTCCCACGTCCAGTGTTTCCGGATGCGGTCGATCAGCCGTTGAAGCTGGACATTGCTGAGAAATGAAGGTGTCCCACCCCCGAAGTAGACGAATTCAAATTGTCTTCCCCGCAGGCCGGCTCGATCGGCGTACAGGGCGACCTCCCGGCCGAGGGCGTCGGTGTAGGTCTCGACTTCGTCGGCGTTCTTGTCGGTGTAGACGCGAAAATAGCAGAACTTGCATCGCTTGCGGCAGAAGGGGATGTGCATGTACAGGCCAAGCGGCCGCGCGATGGGCTGGGGAGTGTCCAACGCCTCAATGGCCGTCGGCACGTGCGACGGCGACCAGCACGAGAACGGGGGATAGTTGGCGACGAAGTAGTTCCCCGGCTCGGTCTTCTTCGGCTCTGTGACGGTCTCGAGCAACATGCGTGTTCCTCTCAGAAGGCGCGGCGATATATGTCCAGCAACTCGGGTTGCCTTACATCACGGGGGTTGAAGCGGGCTGTCCACTGGACTTCGGCGAGGGCGGCCAGCTCGGGCAGGTCCGACTTCGGCACGCCGGCTGCGGCAAGCGTGGCCGGCAATCTTGCCGCTTTGAGCATGGCCTCAATCCGGCGGGCGAGTCGCTCCGGGTCGGCATCCAGGTCCGCGTAGGGGTTCTCGCCGGACGCGGCGTTGTATCGGATTACCTGTGGCAGCATCAGGCCCACGGCAATGCCATGGGTGAGGCCAAATCTGGCGGTCAGCGGATTGGCGGTGGCGTGGGCAGCGCCGAGCATCGAGTCTTCGATGGCGCAGCCGGCCAGGTGTGCGCCCATGAGCATGTCCTGCCGGGCATCGATAGCGCCGGGGTCCGCCAGCGACGGTTCATAAGCCCGCGACAGGCGTTCCCATGCCTCTCTGGACAGCCTTCGCGATGTATCGGTGCGAGTCCGACATGCGGCCGTCTCGACTGCGTGGCTTATGGCGTCAAGCCCGGTGACGGCGGCCACCTGCAAGGGCTGCGTGGCCGTCAACTCGGGATCGAGTATCGCCACCTTGGGCAGGGCCTTGCGATCGCCGCAGGCCATCTTGGCGTGGGTCAGGGGATCGGAAATGAGCGCGTACGACTGCGCTTCCGAGCCCGTGCCGGCGGTTGTGGGAATCGCGATCATCGGCAGCATCGGCCGCGTGGCCTTGCCGGTGCCCCAGTAGTCGGCCATGCGGCCGCCGTTGGTGTACAGGAAGTTGATGCCCTTGGCGGTGTCCATGGATGACCCGCCGCCCAGCCCGACGATCAGGTCCGGATCAAATCCTTGGGCCACGGACAGGCCGGCGTCCACCGTGTCGGTGGTCGGGTTCTGGATGGCTCGATCAAATACACCCACGGCCGAAGCGCTTTCGGCCAGGCTGACCACAGCACGCTGTACGTGGCCTGCCTTGCGAATGCCTGGGTCGCTGACGATCAACACGCGGGAACCGCGCAAACAGTGCGCAGCCTCGCCTAGCTGCTCCATTGCGCCCGCGCGGAACAGCACCGCGACGGCCGATCCGTCGATCGTT
Organism: uncultured Tepidisphaeraceae bacterium; assembly: GCA_964570205.1. GTDB lineage: Bacteria > Planctomycetota > Phycisphaerae > Tepidisphaerales > Tepidisphaeraceae > CAZMXI01. The sequence goes on along the minus strand of CAZMXI010000005.1, from coordinate 12,947 downwards.
TGAAGCTGGGCGCTCATGGCCGGGCACTCGACGCTCACCGATCCACCTCCTGAATCTGGAACGCGCGCTGGCGATACAGGTGCTCGAAAAGATTGCCCTCATGCGGCTGGTCCCAGGAAAGCTGGCAGGTGGGAACCGGCCCGAGGTTCAACCGATCGATGTGCGGCGATGCCATGCACGCCCTGCGAAGCTGCGGATCTCGGGTGATGACCGTGGCCACCAGCGTCGGCCCGATCGCACCAGGAATCTCCTCCGCCGCGCATTCGACGACGCTGGCAAAGGGAAACAGGTACTCGCGGTTGGCCAGTGGATGGCTGCTGTCGCACCGGATAATCGTCGGCAGCAGGTACGCGCACCGGCCGAGCCGCGCCAGGCGGGGCGCGCCGCGCAGCTTCTCCGTCACGTCGGATGCGCCGGGCAGCGCTGAGTCAATCGTGGCGTTGATGCGCTCCGCCATCGCGGCATTCGCAAATGCCGCGATCTGAGCATCCGCATCATCGGCGGGCAGGGCCCTCACCGCGGCCAATCGCTCCGCCATCGCCCGAGCGATTGCGTCGCCGTTCTTCGGTGTCCAGACCGCCGAGGCGTTGATGCACGAGCGTCCGCCGTTGGCAAGGATCGACTGAACCATCACATCCAGGAATGGCTCGAATTCCTCTGCCGCATCCGCGCCGAGAATCACCTTGGAATACCCCGGCCCGTGGATCTCGACTTTGGAGTTGTTTCCATAGACTCGGGCGGTCGCGGCATCCCCGAAAAGCATGGCGCGGTCGACCGACTGCAACAGCGTGGCCGCGCCGCCGTGATCGGCGGGGTAGAAGCCCATGGCCTCGCCCGGAATGCCCGCGGCGATCAGGGCCTGGATGATCCGGTATGGCGTCCACGGCTCCTCCCGTCCCGGCTTCACCACAACCGGCGTCTTCAGGGCGATGGCCGGAATCCACAGCCCATGCACGCCGGGCGAATTGGAGGGCAGCACCGCCCCAAACACCCGCGCTTCCCGGAACCACGACAGCGTCCGCCCCTCATCCGGGCCGAAGCCGCGGTCAAGGATCGACAGGTCAAATCCCCGTGTCAGCCCCGCCACGATCAGTTCCATCTCATCCAGCACGCGGTGGATCTTCACCGCGTTGCCCCGACACAGTGTCTGGGGCATGCCCGTGGTCGCCGAAAGCTGGCGGATGTAGTCGTCGAAGGTCTGGCTCGCATCGCCCAGCGGCAGGGCATCGTTCATGAAACTCGCGGCCGCTCGCTTGCAGATCGTCAGCAGCTCGCGCATCGAGAACGGCTCCAGGACGTCGTCATCCATGCGGTGGATGTCGCGGCCGATCAGGCCCGGATTGGCCTGCGAGATGCGGGCGATGACCTCGCCAGTGGCGTGGTGCGTGATCTCGATCTGGTCGATGGAGGTATACGGCTGGCCAGCGCGCAGGATCGGGATGTGGAGCATCAGTACACCCCCTCCACAACCGTGGATGCAAAGCCCGAGAAGGGCCGCACGTTGCCGCAGCCATCCCACGGATACTGCTCGCACGGCGGCCGGCGGACGCACTCATCGCGCTCGAGGAAACGTGGGATGAATGTCTCCCGGGTCAGCGTCGTCAGCATCACGCGCCCGACCTCCCCGTACTTAACCTGCACGTCGGCGTTCTTGGGATCGACGACCTCCAGCACGGCGCGGGGCTGGGGAGCGTGATAGGTGATTTCATAGTTGTCGGCCGGATCAAATGGCTTATGACACGCCAGTCCCATCAGCGTATTGCCGTACGTCGGGATGAAGTCGACGCCCGGCGCCAGCTCTTCCCGCGCAAAACGGTGGAACTGAGCCGTCATCTCGGTCCCGCCGCAGAATATGCCCGTGATGCCGTATCGCACCAGGTCGATCTTCTCGCATAGCGCCTCCAGCAGCTTGGGCGTGGTGAACATGCAGCGGATGTTGGGGTTGGCCCGCAGGATCGTCAGCGACTGGTCGACGCAGTGCTGCTTGTAGAGGTTAGCCTCCTGGAGTTCGTTGCGCTTAAGCAGGTTGACGACCCAGCGCGGGTCCAGATCGACGCAGAACGAGATGCCGCCGCGGTATTGCGCCAGGTGCTCGATAGCCAGGCGCAGCCGCCGTGGGCCGGATGGGCCCAGCATCAGCCAGTCAGCACCCCGGGGAAAAGTCTCGTCGTTCAGCGTGTGCGAGAACTGCTCGTAGTCGATTCTCCAGTCTTCGATCTGGAGGCGGCTCTTGGGCACGCCGGTGGAGCCGCCGGTCTCAAATACGTACATCGGCCTGCCGGCCAGGCCCTTGGGCAGCCACCGGCGAACCGGCCCGCCTCGCAGCCATTCATCCTCGAAATGGCCGAACTGCGACAGGTCTGCGTACTTGTGCACCGTCTGGCGCGGGTCCCAGTCGCGCTTGGCTGCGAAATCCAGCCAGAACGGGCAGCCGGTCTCAGGCGAGAAATGCCACTGGATCATCTCTCGCACATGCGCATCCAGCTTCTGCTGGGCGTCGGCAATCCGCGTCTCCGGAGCTGGGCGGGCGGCGCGGTCGGAACGGACGGGTACTGGCTCGACTGTGATGCTCATAGCGGTTCTCACTTGGCTTCAATCGCGAACAGGCGGTCGCGCGTCATCACGTACAGCGTGTTGTTGATGAAGATGGGCGAGCAGTAGCTCGTGTTGCCCACGTTGACCGTGGCAACCTCTCTGAAGCTCTTGGAAGCCTCAAAGATCGCGACGTCGCCCTCCTCGTCGCACAGATAAAGCTTGCCGTCGATCGCCAGCGGCGAGCCCCACATGGCCGATTCCATGTCATGCACCCAGTATCGCTGGCCTGTATCGGCATCAAAGCAGTGCAGATAGCCGGAGAAGTCCGGCGCGAAGACCAGCCCGTTGGTCACGGCCACGGTGGAGATCGTGCGGTTGATGCGCTCGTGGCGGCGGATCTTGCCGTCGCCGTCGGCGTCGATCTTCTGAAAATGCCAGACCACGCCCGAATTCGGATTGGGCTTGCTGCGGCTGGGAATCGCGCTGGCGTCGGCCATCAACTCATCGCCCGCCTTGGGCTTGGGTAATTCGACCGGCAGTTCCAGGCTGATATCGCCGGTCTTGGTGATGTCTACGCACCAGATATGCCCTGGGCCCTCGCCGTGCTCGGGGTCCTGGCCGTTGGCGATGTACATCCGGCTGCCGACGATCACCGGCGTTGCAATCAGCTCATTTCGGGTGGTCGGATAAACCGTATCCTTCAGGTTGGCATCGAACCACCAGACCTTCTCGCCGGTGCGGGCGTCATACGCATATATCCACGAGTCGCCCAGCGGCGCGATCACCAGCGTGCGGCCGTTGGCTGCGGCGATGGCGGGGCTGGCCCAATTGCCATGGAGGATGTTCTCACGCGGCGAGTTGTCGGTCCAAATCACCTTGCCGGTGTTCTTCTGAAAGCACGCGATGCTGGGGGCGCGCGGGGCGGGGATGTTCTTGTGCGTGTCATCCACCCCATTGCCCGTGATGACATAGATCAGGTCGTCATACGCGACGATCGAGCAGCTTGTCATGTTGTGCGGGAAGACGCCCAGGGCAGACATCATGTCCACCACCCATACCTCCTTCGGCTCGCCGGTGCCCTTCCGCAGCGGGCTGACATCCAAACAGACCACCTCGCAACGGTTCGTGCAGTACCAGATGTAGTCGCCCTCGGCGAATACCGTCGAGCAGATGCCCTGGTACGGCCAGTCGTTCACCCGGCCGGCCTTGAGCTTCGCGCCGTATCGCTGCCACAGAAACTCCCCATCGCTCTCGCGGAAGATCATCAGCACGCCGCCGTCCGCCGTGTACCGCGGATCGCGCTTGGCTTCGTTGTTCGTGCCGACGAACACCAGCCCGCCAGCCACAACAGGGTTGCCGTAGCTCTGCGAGCCAAGCTTGGCCTCCCATTTGACGTTGTCCTTCGCCTCGACATCCCACTCCGTCGGCGGATTGCGGTCGAGGCTGATCATGTTGCGGTCGGGCGTCCTGCCCCACATGGGCCAATCATCCGCCATGGCCGGTCCGACCGCCGCCAGTCCAAGAATCGCCAGCAATGTTGTTTGTCTCAAGCTCATGCGTCTTCTCTTGTTCAGGTGTTCCGGCGGGCTTGGCCCGCGCTCACTTGTTCTCCGTGACTTCGATGTTGTCGTAGTAGATTGCGCTCTTGTAAGGCGTCACCAGCGAGTGACCGAACAGCCCGGGATTGCCGTTGCGGTTGGGCAGCGGATCCTCTAACTCCACGGTCCACGCCTCGGGCTCGGCCTGACCCTTGGCCCAGACTTTGCCTCTGACGACCGCCTTGTCTGCCGCCTGCTCCACGCGCAGCTTCATCGTGTACCAGACGCCCGGTTCCCACTTGTAATCGATCGTCCGGTTCAGGCTTTCGGGCAGTGCTGACGGCCAGGCGTGAATCTGAAGCCGCTGGTGGTTCCCCAGCAGCACCAGCACGTAACGGCTGTTGATGATGCCCGGATCGGGCATGTGACGCTCACCGCTGACCACATTCGACCCCACCTTCACGTCGGCCTGAAGGGTGTAGTTGGTCATGTATTCCGCGCCAAAGTTCGTCCGCGCCCGGTAGTACAGGTCGAGATCATTGAGCTTCGCCAGAACCTTGTTGCCGTTGTCATCATGTACCGCGAACTTGCCGCCCGCCCCCAGCCAGGTCAGCGGCGGCCGGCCGATCGCGGCCTGCTCAAAATCGAACTTCCACGGCTGCGCCGGCAGCACGCGCACTCGCGCCTGCCCCGTTATGCCGTTCACCGATGCCACGACAGCGCCGCCCTGGTGGCCTGCCGAACTGGCCGTGAAAACCCCGGCTTCGCTGATGTCGCCCTTGAGGTTCCCAGCCTTGGTCGGCGGTGTGCCGGCCGCCGCGCTCGGCGGCGCCGGTATGCTCACCTGATCGATCGACCACTGCGGATTCACCTGCCCCAGCGCCCTGCCCTGCGCGTCAAACGCCCATGCGGTGAAGCGCGCCGTCCGCCCCGGCCGAAGGACAATGTCCGCCGGCCTGACCTGAATGAAGCTCGCCCTGGGCGGATTCGCCGGATCAATCGACTCTTCCTCCGCCCTCGCGGCAATCGGATCCGATGCTGCCTGGGTAGTTTCCTTGCCGATGCAGTACATGTTGTTGGCGGTCTGGAGAAATATCCGGCCGTTGCTGATCGCCACCGACCCGAAGATCGAGTACTCACGCCCCATCTTGTCCGGCAGGTCCACCTTGCTCAGAATGTCCGCCTTCTTTTCGCCCGGCTTGAGGATCACGAATCGGCCGTTGGCCTCGCCGATGTAAAGCTTGCCATCCGCCCACACCAGCGACGCCTTGCCGATCGTCCCAGCGCTCTTTCGCCAGTACTGCCTCCCGGTCATCGCATCCAGCGCGAAGACGCTGGCCTTGTTGTCGATGACATACAGCCGCCCATCCACGATGGTAGGTGAGGCGAAACCGGCCTCGATGCCATCACGTCGCCAGAGCTCTTTCGAGGTTCCATCAGCAGCATCGATGCACACGACAGCGCCCATCGTCGATCCCTCTGGGTTCTCTTCGCTGTGACAGGCATAGACGCGCGCGCCAGCCACCACCACCGAAGCGTTCAAACCTCGCTTGCTGACCTGGTGCGACCATACCCTTTCGCCGGTGCGAACCTTGAATGCGTGGACGCCGCCGTCGCCGGCCGCGAAGATCGCCAGACGCTGACCCGCGATCACCGCCACCACTGGCGTGTTGTATGGCGCATCGACAGGCCGGCCGCCTGTGCCGCCCGTCCAGTTCAGTTCGCCGGTGTTCTTGTCCAGCGCGAACAGGCGGTGCTGGCCCTGGGCGTTGTCGCCCCATCCAAACGCCACACCAGCAACGATCACCTGGTCTTCATCCAGCGCCGGCGACGGCGTCCGGCCGCCGAACGTCGATATCATCCCGAATTCCTCGGTCATCTGCCGCTTCCAGACCAGCTTGCCCGTGTCGCCGTCCAGGCACACCATCGAGCAATGAACCAGCAGCGCATAGACCCTGCCCGTCGCCGGATCGCCCACCACGTTCGACCACCCCAACCGGTGAAACGGCACCTCGCTCTGGGTGATGTTCTCGCGGTACTCCCAGACCGTATTGCCTGTGGCCGCATCAACACAAACTACCGCTTCCTGGGTCTTCGGACCGGCCACCAGAGTCCCCGGCGCTGTCTGCTCGCCCACGCGGGTGATCGTGTACACCCGCCCGTTCATGACGATCGGCGATGACATCCCGCCGACCTTGTTCGTCCACAGCAGGTTCTCCCCCTCCGCCGACCAGCTCTCCGGCAGCCCCTTCTCCGGCGACACGCCCGTCTGCTCCGGACCGCGCCATTGGTGCCAATCACCGGCCGAGGCGCTGCCTGCCAGAAGAACGATTGAACACACCCAAACAACGACATGGCTTCTGCTCATGAGACTCACTCGCAAGTTAGGCATTGGCTGGTACCGCGTTGGCCCGAGAAAAACGCCGGGCCTTCATCTCAAACCGCGGCAGCGTCCCGGGCGCCACAATCCGAACCGCAGGCCGGAACGAAAAGCTCTCTTGGATCGCCCGCGTCACATGCTGCGGCAGATCGGCATGACGCAGCCCTGCGGCCGTGGGCTCGATGTCGATCTCCACCTTCGTCAGCGTCGAATCCTGTCGCACGGCGATTCGGAATTCCGCTATCTCCGGGAACCGCCGGATGACCGACTCTAAGGCCGATGGGAACACGTTGTTGCCCCGAACGATGAACATGTCGTCAACACGCCCCAGAATGCCCCCCTCTAGCCGGGCATAGCTCCGCCCGCAGGTGCAACGGCCTCGCGTCACGCGAACCTGATCTCCTGTGCGATACCGGATCACAGGGCTCCCGATTCGCCCGAGATTCGTGATCACCAGTTCCCCGCATTCGCCCTCGTCCACGAGTTCCAGCGTCTTCGGATCAATCACTTCCGCAATGCACTCGGATTCGATCAGGTGGACACCCCCTGGTTTGTGCTGGCATTCGAACCCGAGCGATCCGATTTCGGTCATCCCTGTGTGGTCGAACACCCGCGCGTTAAACGCCTGCTCGATCTTCTTGCGCGTGCTCGGGATGTTCCCGCCGGGCTCTCCGGCCACCACCAGCGCTCGCACTGCGGACCGTGAAATATCGATGCCTTCCTCAGCCGCAACCTCAGCCATTCGAAGAGCATAAGTCGGTGTGCAGCCGATAATTGTGATCTGATTGTCCAGAATCATCCGCAGGCGGGCGCTGGTGCTCAATCCGCCGGCCGGCAGGCACAGGCTTCCTTGGGATACCGCGCTGTCAAATGCCGCCCAGAACCCCAGGAATGGCCCAAACGAGAACGGAAACAGAAATCGGTCCTCTGGCGTGACGCCCATGCCCGCGTAGATGATCCCCCAACATCTTTTGATCCAGTTCCAACTCTCGGCCGTGTCCAGCCAGCGCAATGGCCGCCCGGACGAGCCCGAAGTCTGGTGAAACCGACAATACCGTTGCAGCGGGAAAGTGAGATTCGATCCGTAAAGGGGATGCTCCTGCTGATCCTGCTCCAACTCGGCCCGTTGGGTCAGCGGCAGCTTGCCTAGCGGATCGGTCGCCGCGTTGAAACGGATTCCTTGCAACTTTTTTTTATAGAATGAGTTAGAATCCAAAACCACTTCAAGCAGCCGCCCCAGCCTTGTTCGCTGTAGGCTCATCAGCTCGGCCCGATCGAGCGTTTCTTCCTCCGCAATGCAATAGCGTGCATTCATCATTGCCTGCCCGCCTTGGCGAAACCGCCACGAAGAGGGACCAATCCCCTCGGAATAATCACCCGATCCTTGCTGAAGTAAGAGTAGGCCGCCTATAAAATGGAATCAAATTAGTACGGATTTCGCGGGCATGATGTCCGCGCCACCCGGGCAGGTTGCCCGTGCCACACGACTTATGAAATACCAATGGTTTGTCTTCGTGGTCATGGCTGCCCTCTCTTGGGGTGCTTATGTGCCCGCAATTCACCATGGCCAATTGGGATTCGGCGGCAAAACCAACCCCAATGCCTCCATGCGGGCGTTCCTCTTCGTAGGCTTGGCGTACTTCATCATGGCGGTCGTGATTCCGGGCGTGTGGCTGGCAACTCATCGAGAACCAGGCGACACGGGTTTCACGTTCTCGGGCACCACCATGTCCACCCTTGCCGGCATTCTTGGCGCTTTGGGAGCGCTGGGTGTGATCTTCGCCATGAAATTCGGGGGCAAGCCGCTATATGTAGCGCCTTTGGTCTTCGCCGGAGCGCCGATCGTCAACGTGCTGGTCTCAATGGTCTGGGACAGGCCCGCAACCGCCCCCGAACCGATGTTCTATGTCGGTCTGGTGCTGGCGGCGTTGGGGGCGGCCTTGGTGCTGATCTACAAACCTGCAGATCGCAAGCCCGTTCCTGCCGGCGCGGGCGGTCCCGCTCCCACCGTTCAAACAGTGTCGTCCAAACCGGTGTGAACAACGCATCCGCGCACGGGGGTGCACTACGAGCATGACCGCACACCGAGTTGGGCTATCACTTCTCACCGCTCTGATTTGCGCATCCCGCTGCGACTCCGCCCAGGACAGGCAGACTCGCATGACGCCCATGCGGGATGGCGCCTGCCGCGCCGTCCGCTTGCGTGCGGCGCCTTCGCCTCGCGGATGATGGCGCGTCCGGAGCGTGCCCGCGGACCTCGCGGCTGCTATGCTATGGTCCAACGAGACCAGTTCGGCTGTCTCAGGGCTTTGTTGTACAGATGAAACCAACAGCGGATCTTCTGGCGGGTGGGATGGATGTTCGATCGGCCGTCGAGCCTTCTTGGCTGGCGGCGATGCTGCGGGGACGCTACGCCTACTCGCCCGGCGCGTACCATATCAACTGGTTCAGTCTTTTTAACGCCATCGCATGGAACATTGCGCTCGGCTCGCCGGTCATTCTGTTCGCCAAGACACTGAATGCCTCGCAGACGATGCTTGGGCTGATCGCAGCGCTGATGCCGCTGCTGGTCGTCTTTCAGATCCCGGCCGCCCACCTCCTGCCCAGGTATGGTTATCGCCGCTTCATCCTGGCGGGCTGGGGAACCCGGACGTTCTTCATCTTCGGCCTGGCGGTGGTGCCGCTGCTCTCGTTCCTGCCGGTGGCGGGGCGGTTGTGGCTGGCGATTCTGTGCCTGTTTGCGTTCAATCTGATCCGTGGCGTGACGTCCGGGGCATGGATGCCATGGATCACCGAGATCATACCCGACGATCTGCGCGGGCGGTTCCTGTGCCGCGACCAGATATTCACACAGCTCGGATGCCTGCTGGCCATCGCCTTTGCTTCGCTGGTGCTGAGCGGCAAAGCGCGGCCCTGGCAATTCACGGTCACATTCCTGATTTCCGGCGTTGGCCAGGCGGTTAGCCTGCTGTTTCTAAAGCGCGTTCCGGACGTCACCGCGCCGGAGAAGCTCGCGAGATCGGGGCATCGCGTGCCGTGGCGGCAGATGCTCTTCTATGGCCCGTTCCTGCGGATCATCGTCTTCCACCTGGTCTACGTGGTTGTCGTGGGGGGGCTCAGCGTCTTCACCGTCGCGTATCTGCACGATGTTGCGAAGTGCGCCGACAGCACAATTCTATATCTGCAGGCGGTGCTGGTGCTGGGCGCTGTGTCGAGCCTGACATGGGTCGGTCCGATGATGGACCGAATTGGCAGCAAACCGGTCTTGCGGGCATGCATCGTTCTCTTCGTAGTCGTCCTGGCGGGCTGGTGGTTGATCGCCGGGCGGGTGGCTAACGCTTCGGTCTGGACCGTCGCCGCATTGAATCTGCTGAACGGCGCAGGCAGCATCTGGTTCTCCGTGGCGATCTCGCGCCTGTCGATGGCGACGATGCCGGCCATGGGGCGAAACCACTTCTTCGCTCTCTTCACGGTCATCACGAGCCTGGGGTGGGGGCTGGCGCCGATCGGCTGGGGCGTATTCCTGGACTTGGCTGCTGGCTTTCATGGCCGGACCGGGCCGCTGCATTGGAGCGGCTATAGCATCTACTTCCTGATCGCAATGACGCTGGGGCTGGCAACGCTGGCGCTGGTGTCGATCCTTCGGGAAGAGCGCCCAGGGCGAGTCGTTGATGCGCCCGGCCTTCCGCTGCCATCCACCCGGCCGAGCCCGCTGTAAGCGTGAGATCGTGCGATTGGAGGCGCTGATCGCCTTCCCCTATAATCGTCGGCAATGAGGGACCTTTGCGACCACCTCCAAACCCTCTTTGGCCTGGATGATTTCCGCCCCGCGCAGCGGGAGATCATTGAGGATGTGCTGGCCGGGCGGGATGTGCTCTGCGTCATGCCGACCGGCGCGGGAAAGAGCCTTTGTTATCAGCTTCCGGGCGCGATTCACAAGGGGCTGACGATTGTCGTCTCCCCGCTCATCTCGCTGATGCACGATCAGGTTCAGAAGCTCCGGGATGAAGGCGTGCGGGCGACCATGCTCAACAGCTCGCTGTCTCCCGAGCGGCAGCGAGAGGTGCTGCGCGCCTTGGAGAAAGGCCTCATGGGGCTCCTTTACGTCGCCCCGGAGCGGTTCTTCGCCCCGGCGTTCCAATCCATGATTCCGAAGCTCCGGCCGAAGCTCTTCGCTGTGGATGAGGCGCATTGCGTGAGCACATGGGGTCATGATTTCCGCCCGGAATACTCCCGGCTCGCGCAGATCCGCCGTCAGCTTGGCGGCCCGCCGACCATCGCGCTGACCGCGACCGCCACGGATGACGTAAGGATTGACATCATTCGCCAGCTTGGGCTGGCCGAGCCGCGGATCTACATCACCGGTTTCGATCGGCCCAACCTCAGGTACGAGTCCCGCGGCATCAACAGGGTCCGCGACAAGACCGCCGAACTGGCGAAGCTGCTGCACGAAATGCCGGGCAGCGGCATCGTCTATTGCGCCACGCGCAAGGCCGTGGATGAGTTGACGTCAGTGCTTCGCGCGGTCGCCCCGGGCCGACCCATCGTGTCCTATCACGCCGGAATGGAGCAGGATGCCCGATCGGCCAGTCAGGAGCGATTCATGGCGACGGCCGGCGCGGTGGCCGTGGCGACCAATGCGTTCGGCATGGGCATCAACAAGCCCGATACGCGGTTTGTGATCCACTACAACATCCCCGGCACGCTGGAGGCGTATTACCAGGAGGCCGGTCGGGCGGGCCGTGATGGGCAGCCGGCGCGCTGCATCATCCTGTTCAGCTACCAGGACCGCTACACGCAGGAGTACTTCATCGAGCACATCGGTGAGGATGAGCAGCATCCGGTTTCCGATGCGGCGAAGATCGCGGAATTGCGGGAGCACGCGCGGGCGAAACTGGAGATCATGATCCGTTACGCCCGCGCGCACCAATGCCGGCGGAAGATGATCCTCGAGTACTTCGGTGATGAGACGCCGGTGAAGGACTGTCACTGCGATGTCTGCCGCACGGAAATCGCCGAATGCGACAAGCGTGGCGCCGACGTTTCGGCCGATGTGGTGGTGTTGACGAAGAAGCTGCTGTCAGGGATCGCGCGGCTCAGCATGCGCGGGCAGTTCGGGGTAGGGCTGGTCGCGGAGGTGCTGGCGGGGGTTGACAACGAGAAGGTCCGGCGGTGGCGGCTGGATGAACTGAGCATCCACGGACTGCTTCGGGTCTATCCGACCAAACGCATCATCGCGATGCTGCACCGCGCGATGGAGGCCGGCCTGGCCCGCCAGCGCGATCCCGACGGGATGAGGTTCCGCCCGGTGGTCGAGCTGACGCCGGCCGGGGTGGCGGTGATGAAGGGTGAGCAGAAGGCTCCGGCCATCATGGCGGATCTCCTGCCGCGGGGAGGTGGTCCCGGTCGCCCCCGACGGGCCGACCGGGCCCGCAAGGTCGCGCTGACGCCGGCAGATGACGTTGCATGGGATGACGAGGCGGCAGGGCGGTTCGAGAAGCTGCGGCTTGCCCGCGCGGAGCTGGCACGGCGGAAGCAGGTGCCGCCGTACTGCATCTGCCACGACAGCACCTTGAGGAACGTGGCGCAGGCCGCGCCCAGGGATCTGCCCGGGCTTGAAATCATCCGCGGCATGGGGCCGAACAAGGCGAGGCTGTACGGGCAGGCGATGCTCGATGCGATGTGGGGGAAGTTGGCGAAGAAAGGCTGAACGATGTCACATGCGTTGATCGGGCCGGTTCGCAAGGGACCCATCGTCGTGATTGGATCGATCAACATGGACCTGGTCTGTCGGGTGCGGCACATGCCCGCCCCGGGCGAGACGATCCTGGCCGGAGACCTGCTGACGATTCCCGGTGGCAAGGGCGCCAACCAGGCCGTCGCGGCCGCAAGGCTGGGGGGCGAAGTCCACCTGGTTGGCCGGGTCGGCGGCGACGACTTTGGCATGCGGCTGCTGGCGGGTCTCAGGCAGCATCGGGTCAACACGCGGCACGTGACGGTGACGGAGGGGACCTCCAGCGGGTGTGCGCTGATCCTGGTGGATCGGAAGGGCGAGAACTCGATCGTGGTTTCGCCGGGGGCCAACCACAAGCTGACCAGGGGCGACATTGACGCCGCCCGAGGGTTGCTGAAGCGGGCGTCGGTCGCGGTGATGCAGCTTGAGATTCCGTTCGGAGTGGCGCGGCACGCTGTCGAGGTGTGCCGCGAGTTGGGTGTGTTTACGATTCTCGACCCAGCGCCAGCTCCGGAGAAGGGGTTGCCGGCGGCCCTGTTTGCGGTGGACATTCTGACGCCGAACCAGGGCGAGGCGGTGACATTGATGCGTTCGGGGAGCATGGGACGGTTACGGCGGACGAAGCGGGCCGACGCGAAGCAGATCGGGGCGGAGCTGCTGGCTCGCGGGCCTGGGATGATCGTGCTGAAGCTGGGGGCGAAGGGGGCGATGATCCAGGACCGGACGGGTTTTGTCGAGCAGTCGAAGAGTTTCGCGGTGG